>CANHVU010000010.1 GCA_947464275.1 Bacteroidota bacterium | reverse complement strand
GGTAAACCTTGATTTTTGTCTATGGTCGGTGTTTTCACCGACCAAATTAACGAATAGGTTGGTGAAAACACCAACCTCAGGCAAAGTATAAATTTACTCTTTGATAATTTTTATGGCTTATTGGTAATAGAGTAAAATAGGAGGTAAACCTTGATTTTTGCCTATGGTCGGTGTTTTCACCGACCAATTTACGAGTAGGTTGGTATGAAAACCAACCTAAAGCAAAAGATTACTCTTTGATAATTTTTATGGCTTGTTTGTAATAGAGTGAAATATGAGGTAAACCTTGATTTTGTTTTTTGTATTTATACTTTTATCAAATTTGATAATTAGGCTTCAAAAGCATTAATTGCGCTAAAAATTTTAAACCAACCATGAACTTACATTTTATTAAGAAATACCTTTTTTTATTTTTATCCATTGGCTTTATGTCTACCGTATTCGTATCGTGTGGCAGCGATAAGGAAATTCCTTCTGTGTGTATTTCTGATAAGGCACCTGTTTTAGATAAACCATCCAGAAAAGAAGGAAAAGTATTATCATCTGTATCGCTTGGCGAAAAGTTGATGTTTTTAGACGATAAAGAGGAAGAAAAAGGCAAACAATATTTAAAAGTAAGATTATTGGATGGTAAAGAAGGTTGGATCATGGCTGATTATGTGGCTGTAGAGTCAAGACCAGCGGTAATAATTGAAAAATCAGATATTTATTCTCGTCCTGATTTATCTACCATCACTAAAAAATCATTCAACGAAATGGATATAATAGCCATTATTTCTAAAAAAGATGATTGGATAGAAGTGGCAGGTAAAAGAGGCAAAGCCAAAGGAATTGAAAAAGGATGGATTAAAGATAAAGGATACAGTGAAGGTACCACCGATATTGCGGCAGCCATTTTTATCAACAGAGCTTTGGCTATTACCAAAACTGCTGATAGGTTGGCTGAATTAAAATCAATTATGGAAAATAGCAATATTTCAGGTTCAACATTCCAATACATTGTTATCAATGAAATTAGAAGCATAGACCCAAATTCATATCCTGACGAAATAGAAGGTGATTATGAAGAAGGCAATGATGATGTAATTCAAGATACAGTTACTAGTAGTAACCAGTAAATTCAGGAGTAAATGTACATAGTTACTTTGAAAAATCTGTTGATTAAAAAACATAAAAATTTAATTCCATTAGCCATTTTGGTTTTGATTTTTATAAATACTGTAATTGATTTGTTTTTTATTAGTTATAAGCAAGGTTTTTTTTGTCTATAAAAATTCTAATATTATTGCTGGAATTGTTTTGATTATCAGTCTATTTTCATACTTTAAGGTGAGGAAATATTACAAATATTTTCTTGTTTGTACCTTGCTATTAGGATTAACTAATTTAGTTGATTTTTTATCATTTAAATTAAATGCATCTGTGGGTCTTAATTCATTTTCAATCAATTTTCATCCATTAATATTTCTACTATTTGTCTTAATTTGTTTTTTAAATTATCGAAAAGCCAATAGTTATTGGGCTGCGTTTTTTTTGCGATCACCAAGTAGCATAGCCAAACAACAAGATGAACAAAACTTAGAACAAGTTGAGAAATTTAAATTAAAATACACTTCTTTAACTAACCAAGATTTGCTTGAAATAATTAACAATGGAAAGTTTGTTAAACAAGCTGTAGTTGTAGCTAAACAAATTTTAGAGGAAAGATATAATAAAAATAATGATGATGAGCTTTCAAATAAATAGTAATTTTAGCTTAGCATTTTAAAAACCCTATACGTCATTTAGAAATAATATTTCAAATTTATCATCTGTAAATGATAATTACGGTACATAATTAATTTAATTACTCAGTAAATTATAATACCATATTGCTCCATTTCTGCATGAGGTGATTACAAGGAATTCTTTTAGTAATACTACCAATGGTTTGTAATTATGTAATGTTATAAAATCTCTTATTACAAAGACCATTAAAACCTATAATATATAGTATTAGTTTAACACTTTTGGCAATAAAAAATGCCTCCAGAAAAATAATTTCTGGAGGCATTCTTATTTATTATTTTATTAAAATTACTCAGCAATCATTTTGCCTGTAGTTTTAAATCCATTAGCTTCAATGCTGTAAAAATAAACACCTGCAGAAATATTACCTAAGTTAAGTTCTAAGTTATTTAAACCAGCTGGTATTCTTTCGAAAGTTTGGCTGTAAACTTCTTGACCAGTAACACTCATTACTTTTACAGTAACATTTACACTTTTTGCAAAATTAACACCAATATTAGTTGAACCTTTAAAAGGATTAGGGTAGTTATTGATTACATTAAACACTTCATTTTTAACATTATTAATACCAACTGTACCTTCAAAAATACTAGTTATAGGTACACTTAAGTGCATAATATCGTACACAACTAAACCAGCATCAGGATTGTCTGTAGCATCGTATGCTCCAATTGATGAACTTTGAGTAAATACCAAGTGTAAATTTCCATCAGTTGATGTTGGAGAAATACTAGCATAAATTTGTTCTTGATTGAAACCAATAAATTGAGTTAAATTAATCATTTTAGACCAACTAACACCTGCATTAGTAGAGTAAGCTAAAAATACATCTCTAAAGTTTTTTCCATTTGCATCCACATCATTTTCTGTCATTCCAGAAAAAATCATAAATACAGTGTCACCCATACTCATTGAATGAGGCATAGTAGATATTGAATTACTAAAATAACGAGTACCATCAGCTCTCCAGTTTGTTCCTAAATCTAATTGGCCATTACCGTCAAGGTCTGGTGATTGTGCTACTGATTTAATACTGTCAACTGGAGTACCTTCTCTCCAATATAATATATCATTTTGACCAGGGAAATAAGAATATGAACCATTAGCAGTACCTTCAGTTCTAATCATTCTACCTAAAGCCCAAAAACAATGAGCGTTTCCATTACCATCTAAAGTTACACTTACACTACCATCATTTGAATAAGTGGTATCAATAGTTTTGATATAATCAAATGCTGGCTCAGGGAATGAATCAATAATAGTTTTTGTCCAAGTATTTCCATTATCACCTGATTTGTATAATTGTAAATCATCCGATAATCCGCCAATTAAGATAGCTACATTATTACCTTTAGCATCCATGGCATAATTATCGCCACCTCCACTGTATATTCTATCTGATGTATAACCAGGTAAAAGCACTTTTTTTACTTCCCAAGTGTTATTTGTTAAATTTAAACGAGAATAAACTTGTGGTGTTCTGATACCATTTATTACTACTCTATTTGGTTGTGTAGAACCTGAATCTGTAAATGAAGCAAATACGTGTAAGTAGTTACCCGAAACAACACTTCTGTTCCATAAAATACCTGGTATTTTTATATCTGAACTATCTAAAACTGCGGTTCCTGTCCAAGTGCCAGCGCCTAAACCAGTTTTACGGTTTAACATTAATCCTGTTGCAGCACCTGCATTTGGTGTATTAGGAGCTTTTACAATATGTGAAAGAATCATTTCTTCATTTGTTGCTGAGCTATATGCATAGCAAGGAAAACCTGTACGCTCAGGGTCAATTCTTAAAGATGCTTGGGTTGAATTACCCCATGTAGTTCCATTAAAATGGTTATAACCAGATCCACGAGAAGAAGATCCTACTGCAGGACCATCTTGCGATGAAGTCCAAGTAGCTGAAACTTTACCATTTGGTAATGAATAAACTCTTGTGTAAATTGAACCATTGGTTTGCTGATTGTTGCTAGTTTCTCCAATTTTTGTAACTTTTGAAAAACTTGCACCTTTTCCAAGTGCTGTACCTGAATTGGTTGGACGTTTGTTGATATCGGTCCTAACAACAGATGGTTTAACATCATCAGTAACACTTTTTTTAGCCGGCACTGCAATATTTGAAATTGCAGGATTAGCTTTCTGAATAGTTTGAGCATTAGCTAAAGTTGTAGCTAATGCAAAACTTAAAAGTAAAATTTTCTTCATGTTTGTTTATTTATTTATTTTTTATTTTTATTTTAGTTGCATATTTAACTATTACATAACAATAATGCAAGTACGTTTGTTTTTTGTTATAAAATTTTGACCAAAATTTCTTTCAACATTTCTTGATTGGTCATAGCTACAGTATTGATTCCTTTACTTTTCAAATCATATTGTGAGCAAATTGAAATAACCTTTTCAATTTCTCCCAAATTGAAATTTTTTACCAAATTCACATAATCGTCAGTTTGATAATAACCCAAACCAAATGCTTTTGAAATGGTATTTTTATCTGTAGTATTGGTTTTTTTGATTATATATCCTTTTGAAAACATATTACTCAATAATGCTACAAATGGAATAATTGAAAAATCTTTAGCTTTAGCCAAATGGTGACCAATTTTAAATGCTCTTTGTGGGTTTTTTGCTGATATGGCACTTAATAGTTCAAAAGGGTTAAAATCTTTGCTTATTCCAATATAAGTTTCAATATCTTTATCTGTTATTTCTTTATCAATACCAGTTTTATTAATAAAAAGTTTGTCTAATTCGTTGGCAATTTTCGACAAATCATTTCCAAGCGAATCAGCAATTAATTGAATAGAGCGTTCGTTAATACTAAAATGGTGCATTTGAACATAACTTTTTATCCATGGAATTAAATCCTTTTCGTAAAGTTTACTGCTTTCAAAAGCCACATGTTTGGCAGCTTCTTTGTAAAACTTGGTTCTTTTATCTAATTTTTTACCTTTTATACAAATAACCAATAAAGTGGTTGGAACAGGTTTTATTAAATAAGGTTCAAATGCATCTAGCGATTTAAAACCTTGAGCTTCTTTAACAATAATTACCTGTCGCTCTGCCATCATTGGGAAACGTCTTGAAGCCTCTATAACTTGATTTGGTTCCACATCCTTAGCATAAAAAATGGTTTGATTAAATCCTTTTTCACTCTCTGTTAGTGCATTATGTTCTATAAAGCTACTAATAGCATCTACAAAATAAGTTTCTTCGCCATGCAAAATATAAACTGGAGCAAATTTTTTTGCTTTTAAGTCTTGCATTATTTTGCTGTATTGATTGGTAAAATCGGTAGCCACTTTTTGTTTTAAATTTAAGTTTGCAAATAATTAAATTTTTTCGAGCCTTTTTACTTCATTTGTGAACATTTGTATAAAAAACTTTGCACCTAAACTTACCCACATATCAATTTAAAATTACCAAACAAAACGAAAAACCGTTTATTTACGACATCATTAGGCGCAAATTGGTAAGCTTAACTCCTGAAGAATGGGTTAGGCAGCACATTATTAACTTTTTGGTTAATTATAAAAATTTCAACAAAACGCTTATTGCTGTTGAGCGTAAACTTAGTTATTTAAATAGTTTTAAACGGTTTGATATTTTAGTTTTTAACAACAAAGCAGAACCGGAAATTTTAATTGAATGTAAAGCACCTACTGTTAATTTAACAAGCGAAACGGCATTACAACTGGCACTTTATAACCAACAATATAAAGCTAAAATAATTATTATTAGTAACGGAATTAACCATTTTGCCTGGCAGCTTGATATCAACTCCGAATATCAATCATTTTCTTTTTTTGAATAAATAGCTTCCATGAATTATTTTTTTTTAGCTTTGCTTTTTTGATATCTGAATAAAGTTTGAAACTAAAAGTCTGCCATTTTTCATCAGTTCATAGTATTATAGACACACGTGTTTTTTATAGAGAATGTGTGAGCATGGCTGCATATTTTGATGTAACTCTTATTGCCATTGGTAATTTTACTGGTTTAAAAAATGGAGTTCAAATAATTGGTATTCCCAAACCCAAAAACAGACTGCAACGAGCTTTTGGAACCATTTTTAAAGTTTTTGCTTTAGCTATTAAACAAAATGCGGATGTGTATCATATTCACGATGCAGAAATGTTGCCTTTTGGCTTAATACTTTCATTTTTAGGCAAGAAAGTAATTTACGATATCCACGAAAATACCAAACAAGATATTTTATTAAAACCTTGGATTCCAGTAAAACGCAAACAAACCATTGCAGAATTGTACGATAAACTACTCAAATTCTCAAGCAATTTTATTCATTATATACCAGTGGTGGCTAACGATAGTTTTTTACCTATTTTTCATGTAAAAGAAAATCAATACACCGTAATTCAGAACTTTGCCGATAGCCAACAAATGGATAAATACAAGGTAACGGAAAGGAGTATTTTACCCGGAAATCATATTTTTTATATAGGAATGATAAAAGATATGTATTACGATATCAACCCATTGATTGATGCTTTGTATTTGTTAAAACAGCAAGGCAATACCTACTACTTGCATTGTGTTGGTTATTTTGGAGCAAGAACCGACCATAGTTTTGAAAGCAATCCAAATTTTGAAGCCATTAAAAATCAAATTCATTTTTATGGTTACTTAGATATGGATACAGCTTATAAAATAAGCATGCAATGTAAAATTGGCATTTGCCTAAAAAACCAACCGGTTGAAATGTTGGTAAGCCATGAACGTAAATTTTTCGAATACCTTGCAATTGCCTTACCTTCAATTTTTTGCAACAGTGAGATTTATACCGAAATTACCGACAATCATCAAGTTGGGATTCCTGTAGATTTAAATAATGCCAATCAAATAGCAACGGCTATTGAAAAACTTTTTACCGATTCTGAATTTTACCAAAATTGTATAGATGCCTGCCAACAAGCTACTAATCATACCTATAATTGGGAAAATGAAGCTTTGAAACTTAAGAACTTATATACCCAACTCGTAAACAACTAATATCATTTTTAAAAAATTTAGTGAATATAAATTAAACATTTATTTTCGCTCGATTATTTACTCAATATGGAAAGAATATATTTTGATAATGCTGCTACTACCCCTCTTGATAAAGAAGTAGCCGATGCAATGTACCAAGTAATGTTGCACGAATACGGAAACCCAAGCAGCACTCATGCCACAGGTAGAACAGTTCGTACCATCATAGAAGAATGCCGCAGAACAATTGCTAAATTAATTAATTGCTCGCCAGGAGAAATATTCTTTACATCGGGCGGAACCGAAGCCGATAATATGGCTATTAGAAAAACTGTTGAAGATTTTAAAATCCAAAACATCATTACTTCCGCCATTGAGCATCACGCTGTTTCGCACACCATAGAAGAATTAGCACATGCCGGTTTGGTTAAAATGCATTTGGTTAAATTAACCGAAAATGGACATATTGATTACTCAGATTTAGAAAATTTATTGCAGAATAATCCAAATGCTTTGGTAAGTTTAATGCATGCCAATAACGAAATTGGTAATTTATTAGATGCTGAAAGAGTGGGTAATTTATGCGAACAATACAATGCATTTTTCCATAGCGATACGGTTCAAACCATAGGCCACTACCCAATTGATGTTCAAAAATTAAAAGTACATTTTATAGCTTGTGCAGCTCATAAATTTCATGGTCCAAAAGGGGCAGGATTTATTTATGTAAGCAGCAATGCTAAAATACATCCATTTATTACTGGTGGTGCGCAAGAAAGAAACATGCGCGGAGGAACTGAAAATGTTTATGGCATTGTAGGTTTAACCAAAGCATTAGAAAAAGCTTATGCACATTTAGACGAAGAAATGGCTCATATCACCTCATTGAAAAAATACATGATTGAGCAATTAAAAGCCAATATACCTGGTATTCAATTTAATGGTGATGCTGAAGGAAATTCGCTTTATACTGTTTTAAACACCTCGTTTCCGCCAAGCCCAATTGGTGAAATGTTATTATTTAAATTAGATATTGCAGGTATTTCAGTTAGTGGAGGAAGTGCTTGCAGCAGTGGTTCAGATGTAGGAAGCCATGTTTTAAAAGCCTTAAATACAGATAGAAACCGCGCAGCAGTTCGTTTTTCATTTGCAAAACAAAATACCAAAGCCGAGGTAGATAAGGTAATAGCAGCTTTAGCAGATATGTTAAATGCAGCAGCTAAATCAAATTAATTAAAATTTTTAAAATCTTTTTGGCTGAAATCATGTTAATAATTTTAGTTTTATAAGTTTTTATAAACAATAAAACCAACTATTTTCGCAATCTTAAAATAAAAATATGAACGTATCAGTTGATTATATAGCAATATTTATCCAGTTTTTGGTAGGATTTGGGTTTGTGGCTACCACTATGGTTGCTACACATTACCTTGGTCCTAAGCGTAAAACATCCGATAAATTAGCCTCATTTGAGTGTGGAATTGATAGCCAAGGAAACGCCCGTTTGCCTTTCTCAATCAAATATTTTTTAACTGCTATATTATTTGTAATGTTTGATGTAGAGGTAATTTTTATGTATCCATGGGCTGTAAATTTTAAAGAATTAGGCTCGACAGGATTTGTTGAAATGTTACTATTTATTGGAACCTTACTTATTGGTTTTGCTTACATCATTAAGCGTGGCGCTTTAAAGTGGGAATAATTATAAATCATCAAATCTTAAATTTCCAGATCAAAAAATAATTTAAATGTCAGATATAAAAATTGCACAAACACCGCCAAGTATTGAGGGTCCTGGTTTTCAAGCTACCTCGTTAGATAAAATAATTGGTTTGGCTAGAGCTAATTCGCTTTGGCCTTTACCTTTTGCTACATCTTGCTGTGGTATTGAGTTTATGGCTACAATGGGTTCAAATTACGATTTGGCTCGTTTTGGAAGTGAACGTATCAGTTTTTCGCCTCGTCAAGCCGATGTATTGTTGGTAGCTGGTACCATTTCAAAAAAAATGGGACCGGTTTTAAAACAAGTATATTTACAAATGGCTGAACCACGTTGGGTAATTGCTATTGGAGCATGTGCTTCAAGTGGTGGTGTATTTGATACTTACTCAGTTTTACAAGGAATTGATAAAGTAATTCCAGTAGATGTATATGTGCCAGGCTGCCCTCCGCGTCCTGAACAAATTATTGATGGCATTTTAAAATTACAAGAAATAGTTAAAAACGAATCACTTCGCAGAAGAAATTCTGATGAGTATAAAGCGCTTTTAGGAAGCTACGGAATACAATAATGGTAAACATAGATAACGAATATATTTTAACCGAAATTACCAACCAATTTGGCGATAAAGTATATAGCTCGTACGAGCCTTATGGTTTATTAACCATTGAGTTTGATAAAAACAGCATCAAGGATTTACTTTCATTTTTATACAATCACCAAGAATTGCAAATGCAATTTTTAACTGATGTATGTGGAACACACTACCCTGATGTAAAAGGAAAAGAAATTGGTGTAATTTACCATATTCATAGCTTAATCAACAATGTGCGTTTACGCGTAAAATGTTACACGCCAATCGAAAATCCTAGTATTGATTCGGCTACATTTTTATTCAGTTCTGCTAATTGGCAAGAACGCGAAACGTTCGATTTTTATGGTGTTAACTTTGTTGGTCACCCAAATTTAAAACGTATTTTGAATGCTGACGAAATGGATTATTTTCCAATGAGGAAAGAATATCCATTAGAAGATGGCACCAGAACAGATAAAGACGATAGTTATTTTGGTAGATAAGCATTTGTGCTTTAATTAAAGATATAAACTAAATGATTGAATCATTAGAATTAAATACTAAAAGCAAAGACGAAGATTATAACATATTAAATCTTGGTCCAACGCATCCTGCTACGCATGGTGTTTTTCAAAATATATTGAAAATGGATGGCGAAATTATTCATGACGCCACTTCTACAATTGGATATATTCACCGTGCTTTCGAAAAAATTGCAGAACACCGCCCGTTTTATCAAATTACGCCTTTAACAGATAGATTAAATTATTGCTCATCGCCAATTAATAATATGGGTTGGCACATGACAGTTGAAAAACTATTGGGAGTAGAAACACCTAAACGTGTTGATTACATGCGTGTAATCATTATGGAATTGGCTCGTATTGCAGATCATTTGGTTTGTAATGCTGTTATTGGTGTTGATACGGGGGCGTTAACAGGATTTACATACATGTTCCAATGGCGTGAAAAAATTTACGATATTTACGAACAAGTTTGTGGCGCTCGCTTAACTACTAACATTGGAAGAATTGGCGGTTTAGAAAGAGATTTCACGCCAGAGTGCATTCGTTTAATCAGAGAATTTTTAAATGATTTCCCTAAATATTTTGATGAATTTGCTGGATTATTAGAGCGCAATAGGATATTTATGGATAGGATCATAAACGTAGGACCAATTAGTGCTGAACGTGCATTAAATTATGGTTTTACTGGTCCTAACTTACGTGCAGCAGGTGTTGATTACGATGTGCGTGTAATGAACCCATATTCTTCTTACCAAGATTTTGATTTTGCAATTCCATTAGGAACACAAGGCGATACTTATGATAGATTCATGGTTCGTCAACATGAAATAAGAGAAAGTTTAAAAATTATTACACAAGCTCTAGAAAATTTGCCTGAAGGTAAATTCTTTGCTGATGTACCTGACTTTTTCTTACCTCCAAAACAAGAAGTTTATAATAATATGGAAGCGTTAATTTTCCATTTTAAAATAATTATGGGCGAAGCTACCGTTCCAGTTGGCGAGGTTTACCATTCGGTAGAAGGTGGAAATGGCGAATTAGGATTTTATATGGTAAGTGATGGTGGACGTGCTCCTTATAGATTGCATTTCCGCAGACCATGTTTTATAGCTTACCAAGCTTATCCTGAAATGATTAAAGGTTCTATGCTTTCCGATGCTATTTTAACCATGAGTAGCATGAATATTATTGCAGGAGAATTAGACGCATAGCAATTATGAATTTTGAATTATGAATGTTGAATTAAATACATTCAATATTTAAATATAAAAATACAAAAACTTGATTGTTGGTATAATTAAAAACCCAACATTCAAAATTCAACATTAGTAGAAAGATGAGTGAAATAAAATTTAATGATGAAACACTTGCCTTGGTGCAAAGTATTATCAAACGTTATCCAGAAGGCAAGCAAAAATCGGCTTTATTGCCACTTTTGCATTTAGCGCAAGCCGAATTTGATGGTTGGTTAAGTGCTCCTGTAATGGATTATGTAGCTTCGTTATTAAATATCAAACCAATTGAGGTATATGAAGTTGCATCGTTTTATTCTATGTATAACTTAAATCCTGTTGGTAAATGCTTATTAGAAGTTTGCAGAACCAGTTCATGTTGGTTAAGAGGTGCAAATGAAATTGTAGCTCATATTGAAAATAAATTAGGTATTAAAGATGGTGAAACAACTGCTGATGGTAAATTTACCTTAAAAACAGTAGAGTGTTTAGGTAGTTGTGGTACTGCTCCAATGCTTCAAATTGGTGCAGATTTCCACGAAAACTTAACTTTTGAAAAAGTAGATGCTTTAATTAATGATTGGAGCAATAAAACTGAACATAGCAAATACTTAGATAACAGTACTTTTAGAAAAAACTAACAATTAAGCCACTGATTAACACAGAGCAGTATTACAATGAGTAAAAAAATATTATTAGAACATATAGATGTACCCGGAATTGAAACTTTAGCTGTTTACCGCGAAAAAGGTGGTTACGCTTCAGTGGAGAAAGCTTTGAAAACAATGACACCTGATGCCATTGTGGAAGAAGTAAAAAAATCAGGGTTACGCGGACGTGGCGGTGCTGGTTTTCCTACTGGTATGAAATGGAGCTTTTTGGCTAAACCTGAAGGTGTGGCTAGATACTTGGTTTGTAATGCCGATGAAAGCGAACCAGGTACCTTTAAAGATAGATACTTAATGGAAAAAATTCCTCATGCTTTAATTGAAGGAATGATTACATCAAGTTTTGCTTTAGGTGCTAATACCTCATACATTTATGTACGTGGTGAGTATTTTTATATCATTAAAATATTAGAAAAAGCCATTGCTGATGCTTATGCTGCGGGTTGGTTAGGTAAAAATATTTTAGGAACTGGTTATGATTTAGATTTATATGTACAAGCAGGTGCAGGTGCCTATATATGCGGAGAAGAAACTGCTTTATTAGAAAGTTTAGAAGGCAAACGTGGCAATCCAAGGATTAAGCCCCCTTTTCCAGCTATTGCAGGTTTATATGGTTGCCCAACTGTGGTAAACAATGTAGAAACCATCGCAGCAGTTGTACCAATTGTAAATAATGGTGGCGATTGGTATGCAGGCATTGGAATTGGTCGTTCTACAGGAACCAAATTAATTTCAGCTTCTGGCCATATCAACAAACCTGGCGTTTATGAAATTGAAATGGGTATTACTGTAGAAGATTTTATTTACAGTGATGAATATTGCGGTGGAATAAAAAATGGTAAGAAACTAAAAGCAGTAGTTGCTGGAGGTTCATCGGTGCCAATTTTACCTGCTGAAATGATTTTAACAACTGCTAATGGCGAAAAACGTTTGATGAGCTACGAAAGCTTGGCTGATGGTGGTTTTGCTACAGGAACTATGTTAGGTTCAGGTGGATTTATTGTAATGGATGAAACCACCAGTATTGTTCAAAATTTACACACCTTTGCTCGCTTCTATCATCATGAAAGCTGCGGACAATGCAGCCCTTGCCGCGAAGGAACAGGTTGGATGGAAAAAATATTGCATAAAATATTAGAAGGGCATGGAACTTTAGAAGACGTGGATTTGCTTTGGGAAATTCAACGTAAAATTGAAGGAAATACCATTTGCCCATTAGGCGATGCAGCAGCATGGCCGGTAGCAAGTGCTATTCGTCATTTCAGACATGAATTTGAAGAGTATGTAAAAAATCCTTCGGCTATTAAAGATGTGAAGCATTACCATAATATGCATAATTTAGTAACAGCATAGTTAGCCACAGATTCTGTCCATGGTTGGTGTCCTCACCAACTATATTCGATTGGTGAAGACACCAACCGAGGACAAACTGAAGGAACATTGAAATAAAAAAATGAAATAAAATTGCCAAAGGTAATACAGAAATATCTGTGTATCCCGATAGCTATCGGGATGTGGCTAAAAATAAAATAATAAATGGCAAAAGTAACAATAGACGGACAAACAATAGAAGTAGCAGACGGAACTACCATTTTACAAGCAGCCCGAATGATTGGGCCTGAGGTGGCTCCGCCAACTATGTGTTATTATAGTAAGTTAAAAACCAGTGGTGGTTATTGCCGCACTTGTTTGGTTGAGGTTAGTAAAGGTTCTGAAAAAGACCCTCGCCCAATGCCTAAATTAGTAGCTAGTTGCAGAACTACCATTATGGATGGCATGGAAGTTAAAAACATGACATCAGACAAGGTAATTGATGCACGTAAAGGTGTGGTGGAGTTTTTATTGTTAAATCATCCGCTTGATTGCCCAGTTTGCGACCAAGCCGGTGAATGCCAATTACAAGACTTAGGTTACGAACATGGTTCTGCTAAAACCCGTACCGATTTTGAACGTAGAACGTTCGATAAAATTGATATTGGTAATAAAATTCAATTACACATGACACGTTGCATATTATGCTACCGTTGTGTTAAAACTGCTGAACAAATTACCGATGGTAGGGTTCATGGTGTATTGAATAGAGGTGATGCCAGTGAAATTTCAACTTATATTGAACAAGCCATTGATAACGATTTTAGTGGAAACTTAATTGATGTTTGTCCAGTTGGTGCTTTAACCGATAAAACTTTTAGATTTAAAAGTCGTGTTTGGTTCACCAAGCCGGTTGATGCGCACAGAGATTGCGATAAATGTAGTGGAAAAACAGTAGTTTGGTACAAAGGCGAAGATGTTTTACGTGTTACAGGTCGTAAAGACCAATGGGGCGAAGTAGAAGAATTTATTTGCAATACTTGCCGATTTGATAAAAAGAAAACAAGCGATTGGACCATTGAAGGCCCAAGAGCCATCAGTCATCAGTCAGTTATTTCGGCTAATCATTATACCAAAATGGTTAAACCAAGAGAATTGACCTTGAATAATATTAAAACAATTGCTTTAACAGAGGGAGAAAATAAATAATGTTTTTATTGATTTTTAAAATAGCACTGATTGTCATTTTATTTTTAATCAGTTTGGGTGTAGCTGCTTATGCCACTTATGGCGAGCGTAAAGTTGCTGCATTTATGCAAGATAGAATTGGTCCAGACCGTGCAGGTCCGTTTGGATTATTACAACCCATTGCCGATGGTGTTAAAATGTTTATGAAAGAGGAAATTATACCAAATGTTTCCGATAAATTATTATTCATTTTAGGTCCTTGTATTTTTATGATTACGGCTTTAATGACCAGTGCAGTTATTCCTTGGGGAACTGCTATGGAATTTGATGGTGTAAAATATGGATTGCAAGTAGCTGATATCAATATTGGTATTTTATATGTTTTTGGAGTAGTAAGTTTAGGTGTTTATGGCATTATGATTGGTGGTTGGGCTTCTAATAATAAATTTGCATTATTGGGTGCTGTGCGCGCTTCAAGCCAAATGATTAGTTACGAATTAGCTATGGGAATGTCGTTAATTGCCATTATCATGATGAGCGGTTCCTTGAGTTTAAACGATATTGTTGCACAACAAAAAGGCTTGAATTGGAATATTTGGTACCAACCTTTAGGTTTCATCATTTTCTTAATATGTGCTTTTGCAGAATGTAACAGAACTCCATTTGACTTACCAGAATGCGAAACTGAATTAGTTGGTGGTTATCATACTGAATATTCATCTATGAAATTAGGATTGTATTTGTTTGCTGAATACATCAATATGTTTGTATCAGGAGCTATTATTTCATGCTTGTATTTTGGTGGTTATAATTTCCCTGGATTAGAATATTTAAGTACGGTTTTAAATCCTAACTTAGTTTCAATTATTAGCTTTGGAGCTTTGTTTACAAAAGCTATTTTCTTTGTATTTTTCTTCATGTGGATTCGTTGGACAATACCGCGTTTCCGTTATGACCAATTAATGAAATTAGGCTGGCAAATATTATTGCCACTATCAATTTTAAATGTATTATTAACTGGCGGAGGATTAACCCTTTTTAGTAAATAAAAGAAGTAAAGACGTTGCATGCAACGTCTCTACAAAATACAAACAAAAAATTAATAAAATGCAATTAACCAATAGATCAAAAGTAGTAAGTAATAAGGAAATGAGCTTTAAAGAAAAGCTTTATATTCCTGCTATATTATCGGGTATGGGCGTAACCTTTAAACACATGTTTAAAAAAAGTGTTTCTTTACGTTATCCTGAAGTAACCAGACAATTTAGTCCTGTTTACCGCGGAATGCATGTATTGAAACGTGATGCTGAAGGACGTGAAAATTGTACAGCTTGTGGATTATGCGCAGTTTCGTGCCCAGCAGAAGCCATTACTATGGATGCAGCAGAGCGTAAAAAAGGCGAAGAGCATTTATACCGTGAAGAAAAATATGCTGCTAAATACGAAATAAACATGTTACGCTGCATTTTCTGTGGATTATGCGAAGAGGCTTGCCCTAAAGATGCTATTTATTTAACTGATAGAATCGTAGAATCTAATTACAAACGCAACTCGTTTGTATTTGGCAAAGATGTTTTGGTTGAAAAAATAGAAGATAGAATTGATATTACTAAACGTAAAAAAAGCTATAAAATAGATTAATTACTAAAAGTTAAAAGTGTTAAATTAAGAAGTATTTTTACTCAACTATTTTTTTGCCTGTTGTGTAATTTTGATAAACAGTTTCACCCTTTTAAATTATTCTTTTAATAAAATGCAATGAGCTCGATAAATTAATTATCGAGCTCATTTTGTTTTATTCTATTATTAGTTTTTTGAAATCTTGGATGCAAATTATTTTGCTTTTACCTAATTAAGCATCAATCTTAGCATATTTTGCATTAGCTTCTATAAATTCTCTGCGTGGTGGAACTTCATCGCCCATTAACATACTAAAAATTCTATCTGCTTCTACTGCACTATCTAGGGTTACTTGTTTTAAAGTACGAGTATCTGGATTCATGGTTGTACTCCATAATTGCTCTGCATTCATTTCACCTAAACCTTTATAACGTTGAATTCCTACTGTATCAGGATTAGCACCTTTGGCAATTCTCATTACCGCATCAGCACGTTGAGCTTCAGTCCAGCAATATTCTTCGTCTTTCCCTTTTTTTACTAAATATAATGGCGGTTGAGCTATGTAAACGTATCCAAACTCTAACAACTCTTTCATATAACGGAAGAACAATGTTAAAATTAAGGTACGAATATGGCTACCATCCACGTCAGCATCAGTCATGATAATGATTTTATGGTAACGTAGTTTGTCTAGGTTTAATGCTTTAGGGTCATCAGCAGTTCCAATGGTTACACCTAGGCCAGTAAACATATTTTTTATCTCTTCGTTTTCGTAGATTTTATGCTCCATGGCTTTTTCTACATTCAAAATTTTACCACGTAAAGGCAAAATAGCTTGGAAAACGCGGTTTCTACCTTGTTTTGCAGTTCCTCCTGCCGAATCACCCTCCACTAAGTATATTTCGCATTGTGCTGGGTCAGTTTCTTGGCAATCGGCTAATTTTCCTGGCAATCCACTTCCGCTCATAGCACCTTTTCGTTGCACCATTTCGCGAGCTTTTTTAGCAGCAGCACGAGCTGTAGCAGCTAAAATTACCTTTTGAACAATCATTTTAGCCTCTTTTGGATTTTCTTCCAAATAGTTGTTTAACATTTCGCCTACGCATTGGTCAACAGCACCTGTAACATCGCTATTACCAAGTTTAGTTTTGGTTTGACCTTCGAATTGAGGCTCTTGTACTTTAACCGAAATAACACCTGTTAAACCTTCTCTAAAGTCATCACCCGAAATTTCGATTTTTACATTTTTTAACAAACCTTCTTTATCGGCATAAGCTTTTAAAGTACGAGTTAAAGCACGTCTAAAACCTGCTACGTGAGTTCCTCCTTCAATGGTATTGATGTTGTTTACATATGAGTGTAAATTTTCAGTGTAACCAGTATTATAAGTCATAGCAACTTCAACCGGAACACCATTTTTTTCACCCTCTACATAAATTGGTTCAGGAATAATTTTTTCTCTTGTTCCATCCAAATACAAAGCAAACTCGCGCAATCCACCTTCGCTATGGAAAGTTTCTTCTTTAAATTTACCTTCTTCATCAGGACGTAAATCTTTTAAATGAATGGTAATACCTTTATTTAAAAATGATAATTCGCGCAAACGAGCAGCAATGGTGTCGTATTTATATTCTAATGTAGTAAAAATGCTGCCATCAGGTTCAAAATAAACAGTTGTACCATTTTTTTCAGTTTCACCAATTACCTTTACATCATATAATGGTTTGCCACATGAGTATTCTTGTTGCCAAATTTTTCCATCACGATGTACAGTGGCTCGTAACAGTGTAGAAAGTGCGTTAACACAACTAACACCCACTCCATGCAAACCACCTGAAACTTTGTAAGTATCTTTATCAAATTTACCACCAGCGTGTAAAACAGTCATTACTACTTCTAATGCCGATTTACCTTCTTTAGCATGCATTCCAGTAGGAATACCACGTCCATCATCTTCAACTGTTATTGATTCGCCAGGATTAATAGTAACTGTAATATTTTTACAATAGCCAGCCAAAGCCTCATCAATTGAGTTATCAACTACCTCGTAAACCAAATGGTGTAATCCACGCACCCCAACATCGCCTATGTACATTGCAGGACGCTTACGAACTGCTTCTAAACCTTCTAATACCTGAATATTATCGGCTGAATAATTACTTTTATCTTCCATCAAATTTATTTAAAATATTTTAGTTTAAATAGTTTGTAAATATATATCAAAACGGCTTATTTTCCTATTGATTTAGGTTTTAAATGATGCCTGTTTTTCCACAAATTATCACCGATATTTTTTATTAATAAAATTTAAAATTTGAAGATTGAAAAGATTGAAAAGATTGAAAAATTAATAAAATGAACAGTGTATTCAAAATATTGTAATCAGTAACTTCTAACATTGTTTTAAATTCCTATTTTATTTTTTTCAGTTTGTTATATTTGTCGAGAATGAAAAGGAACAAAATAATTCAATCAAAACCTGTTAAATGGCTTTATAAAGTTACTCAAAACACTTCGTTTCCTGGTAACAAAAATATTTCATTATATGCTGTTTTAGAATTTTTTGTGCGTTCTGTTTCTAAAAAAGACATACAAATGCGCAGTTCAGCGCTTTCATTTACTTTCTTTTTAGCATTATTTCCAACTGTAATTTTCTTTTTTACGGTAATTGCCTATTTGCCTGTAAAACAAGATCATGACAAAATTTTATTTTTTATATCTACCTTAATTCCTAAAAGTGCTTACGAAACCATAAAAGATACTTTAGAAGATATTTTAAAACACCAACGTGGTGACTTATTATCGTTTGGTTTTTTATCGGCTATCTATTTCTCTACTAATGGATTTCATTCGCTCATGAATTCGTTAAATAAATACAGCAATACCACTGAAACCAGACCATTTTGGAAACAACGCATGGTAGCAATTGGTTTAGCCATATTTGTAGCTGTTACCATTTTTGTATCAGTAACTTTAATAACGGGTGCAAGTTTTGGTATAAAATGGCTCGATAAAAAAGATATAATAGCTCACTCGATAGCTAAGTTAGGTTTGCAATCGTTAAATTATTTGGTAGCTGCTGCCATTTGTTTAAGTATAGTTTCGGCTATATTTTATTATGCCCCAGCTAAGGTTAGGAAATGGAAATTCTTTTCAGCAGGTGCTTTATTTAGCTGCGCCATTATTTTAATTACTACTTCAGGTTTTTCGTTTTATGTAAATCATTTTAACGCTTATAATAAAGTGTATGGTTCTATTGGAGTTTTAATAGTTATAATGATGCTCATTTATATCAATACCTTTATTTTATTGCTTGGATATGAGCTTAACGTAGCCCTTGATGCTGCTAACGAGCATTACAAAAAACAAAGTGCTTATTTGGCAAAGAAAAATAATATTGTGGTGTATTTAGATGATACAATAAAAACAGAATGATAGCTGATTTATTTGAAGTAGGAAGTACCAAAACATTTACCAAATTGGTGTTAAATGACGATTGCGCTTCGTTTGAAAGTGGAAATGTGCACCCAGTTTATGCCACATTTGCTTTGGGGCGCGATGCTGAATGGGCCTGTAGGTTATTTGTATTGGAAATGAAGGAAGCTCACGAAGAAGGCATTGGTACTTTTTTAACCATTAACCATAAAAGTCCTGCTTTGGTTGGTTCAACGGTACTTTTTACTGCTACGGTTAAGAGCATTAATAAAAACGAAATTATTTGTACGTATAAAGCCCAAGTAGGCGATAGAATTATTGCCGAAGGCGAGCAAGGACAGAAAATTATTGCCAAACAAAAGTTAGATGCTTTATTTGACAGTTTGAAGTAAAAGCTACAGATTTTAGTGATTCTAAATTTACTTTTTACTTTCTACTTAAACACTCCAAACTTAAACACTTCGAACATTTATTATTTCGCACTTTTGTCATTCCCCACTTCGCACTCTCGTTACATAATCAAAATTCCATTTTTATCAATGATGTTGATATGGTTTAATCTGCTTTTTTGAATGGTATTCTCTACAAAAATAAACTTACGGTCATATATTTTTCCATCTAAGTAAAAGCTTACCCAATACTCGTTATTTAATACAAAAACATCTTCATGAATGGCTTCAATTTTACCATAATCCAAAGCATCAATTTCTTTTAAAAAATGGCGTAAAGCACTTGTTTTAACTTCTTCGCCATCAATGGCTCCATAACCTTTGCTGCTCACTAATACGCCACTTATCAAAGCATTGTTGAAGTTAATTAAATACACATTCCACACATGTGCTCCCTCTTCATTAAGTTCATAAACTGCAGCTACACCAACTCCATCAAATTCTGGTTCTATTATATCTTTAAGCATGTTTTTCTAATTTTAAAAATGGATATTTTTCCATTAAACTTTGGCGCAAATTAAGTAATTGTTCCTCAAATTTTTTATAACTTAAACTGTCAGTATGCAAAGGTTTGTGATTGGTTAATAAGATGTATTTTTCAAATTCGGTAATAAATTGTTTGCTTGGTTCTGTTAAACAAGTATTTACAAATTTTTGCCAAACGTAATCAATGGCCAATTCATTTGGGTGTACTAAATCGGCTTTATAAAACCTGTAATCGCGTAACTCATCCATCACTATTTCGTATGCAGGAAAATAGAAACAATCAGTTTGATGTTGATTAATAATATTATAAACTAACTGGTGTAAAACAGCTTTACTTACATTGTTTTCATATAAACCATCGCGCACATATCGAACAGGACTAACAGAAAAAAGTATTTTTATATTTGGATTTACTGCCTTTAGTTTGGTATAAAAATTCTCAAATTCAGCATTTATGTAATGATTGTTTAAAAGTATTTTATTAAATAATTTTCCATCCATTTTATGGTTATTAGCTACTATTTCGTTAGTAGGTTCATACTTATAAACCCAAGCTGAACCAAAGGTAATAAACAAGTAATCAGCTTTTAATAAAGCTTGGTGAGCATTGCTAATAGAATTATTTATATTATCTAAAACTTGTTGTTGGTTAGCGCTTGAAAAACTGCCATGGTGCTGCATGCTGTGCCATAATCCATCAAATTGAACCAACTGACTTGCTGTTAAATTATTGTTAGCTAAATAACTAGTTAACTGCATAAAAATAGAGCTAGGGTTAAACACTATTCCATTAGGATTTACCAATATGTTGAACTGAAATTGCTGTAGTTTTTGAGCAATATTTTCGGCAAAGCACGAACCAATACTAAGTATGTTATTGCTAATATTTATAGGCTCTAAAAGCGGTTTTGGATTGTAATCTAATTGTAATTTCATTTTATAATAAAAACGAGCTAAACTTAAAAGTAAACATTTACGTTAATTGTATTAAGTAATTGTAAACTATTAGCTTGTTCAATGTTCAAATTTATACAATTAACAAGTGTTTAAAAGTTTATTGCCAAATTTAATTGATATAACTACATTTTTGATAAACACACTTTAACTGAAATACGATTATGGCTAAGAAAACGATTGCAAAAAAAGCTGTTAAAAAAGTTGCAGCTAAAAAAATTCCCTCAAAAAAAGTAAGTGCTAAAAAAGTTGTTTCAGTTAATAAAACTGAGCCTCAAAAGAAAATTTTTGTGTTAGATACATCGGTTATTTTATTTGACCATAATGCCATAAAAAATTTCCAAGAGCACAATGTGGCAATACCAATTACAGTGCTTGAAGAACTGGATAATTTTAAAAAAGGAAATGACACCATCAACTTTGAAGCACGCGAGTTTATAAGGTATTTGGATAAACTTTCGGGGCAATATACCATTCAAAATTGGATGCCAATTAATGGGCCTAAGCGCGGAAACTTTAAGGTAATAATGAACGAAAAGCCTAAAAGTATTGATGCGCAAATTGTATTTGGTGAACGCAAAGCCGATCATAAAATTATCAATGCGGCCATTGTAATGAAGGAAGAAAATCCTGATTGTAAAGTGGTATTGATTACTAAAGATGTTAATCTGCGTTTAAAAGCAAAATCGCTTAATCTATTAGCCGAGGATTACGAAACCGGTAAGATAAAAAACTTGGAAGGATTGTATTCAGGCAACTCCATTATTGAAAAAGTTAAATCAACTATTATTGATGAAATATATGCCAAAGGGTTAATCAATTATGAGTTTGTAATGAAAAAGAAACCAAGGGCAAATCATTATTTTATTTTAAAAAATGAACGCAGTTCGGTGTTGTGTTATTACGAATCAGAAACGGAAAATTTGATTAAAGTTGACAAGCAAAACGGACATGGAATTAAGCCTAGAAACGCAGAACAAGCCTTTGCTTTAAATGCCATTTTAAATCCTAAAGTAAGTTTAGTTACCTTACAAGGAATGGCTGGAACGGGTAAAACTTTATTGGCATTGGCAGGTGCTTTACATCAACGTTCTGATTATAGACAAATATACTTGGCAAGGCCAATTATTCCACTTGGTAACCGCGATATTGGTTATTTGCCAGGCGATATAAAATCAAAGATTAATCCATATATGGAACCACTTTGGGATAATTTAAAAATGATTCAAAATCAATGGAAAGAAACCGATAAGGAATATCAAAAATTAACCGAAATGGTGAACAATGAAAAGATTGTTATTTCACCATTGGCTTATATACGCGGTAGGAGTTTATCGAATATTATTTTTATAATTGACGAAGCTCAAAACCTTACACCACTTGAGGTTAGAACTATTATTACTAGGGCAGGAGAGGGTACTAAAATTATTTTTACTGGCGATATTCATCAAATAGATACACCATATTTGGATTCACAATCGAACGGACTTTCGTACTTAATGGATAGGATAAAAGATAATAGCATGTACGCACACATCACACTAGAAAAAGGCGAAAGAAGCGAGCTTGCCAACTTAGCTAATGAATTTTTGTAATAATTAAAATAGGGTCGTCCCTACGGGACTTTGTTAATTCCATTGATTTCTTTCTACCATAAGTTCGCCTCTACGAGGCTTTATTTCCTGTTTAATTATTTTGGTATTTATTCAATATTCTTATTAATGAAAAATCGCGTAGGGATTAACTTATGGTAGAAAAAGTTTATAGGCAAGACATTAAGCCCTGTAAGGGCGACCATATTTTCTGTGATTGGTCGTCCCTACGGGACTTTGTTAATTCCATTGATTTCTTTCTACCATAAGTTCGCCTCTACGAGGCTTTATTTGTTTTTTAATTCCTATATTATTAAATCAAATTTTATTATAATTGAAATAATAAATTTATTGTGCAATGGCTAACACTTATTCTCAATTAAATATTCATTGTGTATTTGCAGTAAAAGGTCGCGAGAACTTAATCACGGCTAATTTTCGTGATGATTTATATCGTTATATGTCTGGTGTTTTGAAAAATGATGGGTCTTATCCTCTTGCTGTTAATGGTTGGAAGGATCATGTTCATGTTTTTTTTGAACTGCCTGTTACGCTAAGTGTTTCCAAACAAATGCAAATGTTAAAATCAGCTTCTTCAAAATGGATTAACGACAATCAATTTGTTAAAGGTAAATTTGCTTGGCAAGAAGGTTATGGTGCTTTTTCATATTCTCATTCGCAACGCGATGATGTGATAAAGTATATTATTAATCAAGAACAGCATCACAAAAACCAAACTTTTAAAGAAGAATATTTAGGATTACTAAAAAAGTTTAATATTGATTTTGACGGTAAATATGTATTTGAGTTTTTCGATTAGGAGTTATTATTCATCAGATTAAAAATCTACTTTTCAAGGATGATTTTGCTCCATGCAAAGTCATCCTTTTTTATTTTCCAAATAAATCCATCTAAAACATAATGTACTATTTGAGGTAATGAAAGCAAAGGTACTAACCAAGTTAAATGAACTGAAAAATCGTATTTACCAAACTGGTAAAAAACACTAAAAAAACCTTTGTTTTCGTTCCACACCATGGCATCCCACAAACCTTCTTCTAAATAACCAAGTAATAAAACGATTCCTATAAATATGATAATTCCATGCAAGCTAAAAATTATTTGATAACTACTACTATTGGTTTGTTTCATGGATGTTTTTCGCCCCCAAGCCCACACCAATGCCATATATGGAATTCCATGAGCCACCACATTTAACAAGGTAAAAATCAAATCGGAATTAAAATATACAATACCAAAATACCATGAAAGAAGTGTTCCTAAAATAACGCCATTTTTAGGCACATTTACATATTTATATTTAACCCAAACCCAAATTTCTTTAACTAAATAAGCTATAATTATAAGGTAATAGATAACAAATAAATAAGGCAAAATATTTTGAAAAGGAATAAAATAAAAATCGTCATCTACAAACCAATTAAAGTTTTTCAGTCCGCTTAAATGCCAATAAATAATGGGAAAAATAGTGGCCGTGTAAATGCATAAAGTATCAAGCCAAGCATATTGGTTAATTGCATTTTTACTGTATAATCTTATAAAACCATACTGTTGCCTGATGAAATGATAAACAGCTAAATAAGCTAGTACACGCCAGAAATATACTTGGCCAAATGAGCATAAAATTACTCCAATTGCAAAGCATAAAACAGGAATGGCTTTAAGTAAAATACTATGGTTAACAATTACATTTTTATCAAAATAAGTGCGGTATAAAGTGGTGTATACATGCGATACATCAATGCACAAAACCAATGCCACCCACCAAGCCAATGAAACAGTTCCATCTTTAGGTAAAAACATGCTGATGAGTAATGCTACTATGGGTGGCGCAATGATAAATAAACTATCAAAAAAACGGTTATATATCCACGGTTGTTTAGGCATTGGCTAACGTTTTAATTACTTGTGAAGCTGCTTTATTTCCTTGAAAAAATGCTTCTTCAAAAATAGAAATTCCGCTTAAATCAGAGTGAGCAAAAAATATATTTTGGTTTTTTCCTTCATTAAAAATTGGGTTTTTTAAGTGTTTACGTAAACCAACAGTTGGCCTTATCATACTATGCCCCCAAACTTTTATGTCAATTTTGGTTACGTGATTTACCAAACTTGGATGGGCTTGTTTCAGTTCTTCAAAAATAATATCCAACCATTGTTCGTAGGTTTTTTCATAAGCTTCTTCTCTTGCCTCTTTTGGAGTTTTAGAATTTAAAGGCAAATAAAAAGTAAATACTTGTTGTGGTTTTTGGGTCTGCAATAATTGATGTGAAGCATTTACATAACCTAATGAATTGCTGCCAAATATAACATTATCCCAACTCATGGGTTGGCCTTCTGTGCCTTCGGTGTAGGCATTAACAGTAAGGTTTGCCACCATCCAAGGTGAATATGTAAAAGGAGAATTTTTTATTTCAGGATAGTTTTTTACAATGCGTTTATTTACAAATTGAGGAGCACAAACAATTACTTTTTTTGCTATAATTTGTTTGGTAGTGTTGGCTTCAAAACAATGGTAATTAACTTCCACTTGCTGTTGGTTGGGTATTATTTCAAACACCAACTTATTTTTTTGAATATGCGTTTGTAAAGTGCTGGCTAATTTCTGAGCTAAAAAAGCATTTCCTTCGGGCCAAGTTAATACGGTATCGCCTTCGGTATTGCCCGAAACACCTTTACGAGCAGCAAAATAATGTATGCCAGACCATGCTGAAGCATCATTTAAATTAGTACCATAATCATCGCTTACGCAATAGTTTAAGTACCAAAATAGTGCTTTGGTTTTAAATCCTTTTTGTTTTAAAAAATCATAAAACGAAATATTGTCTAAATCTGTATAAGCACTATCAGTTGTGCTATAAAAATTAGGAATTGTAAATGCAGGTTTTCCATCATTGCCAATGGCACTTTTATAAGTTTTTATCAAGGCAAAAAAGGCATCAATTTCTTTTTTTTCTTCGCTTGAAATCCCAATGTTTGGGATTAAACCATCTTGCCAATAACCATTTATAAACAAACGTTCTTCGGGCTCTGCACACACGTATTCTTCGTTGTAATTTGGTATACCTTTTTCATCTATTTTAGTTATAATTTGATGCTCTTGTAAAAAGTTTAAAAGTTCTTTATCATCTAAATTGGGAATAGGCAAATAATGTGCTGCCCAAGGGTAAGCACTTACTTCATTTTTTCCATTAATGGCATTGCCTCCAATGGTATCATCCAATTCTAAAATAGTAAAATTGGTAATATTATTTTGCTGTAATTTTCTTGCTGCTGATAAAGCAGCAATTCCACTTCCAACTATTACCACATCAAAGTAATTGGTTTGTGTAGGTTTGGTAAATTTTCCTTCTCGCAGTAAATGTCCACGTTTGTTATTACCAGTTAAAATTTTACCTTTTATGTGCGCATATTTATTATTTGGTTGACAAGCCCAATTACTCATTGCGCTAGCACCAAACAGTAAAACCATTTGCTTAATAAATTTACGCCTATTGTTCATTTTTATTGCTGATAATGTTTCCAATCTTCATCAAAATAATGAACCAAAACTTGATTGTTTAACTTGTTTACCTCTGTGTAAACGCTGTCCATGTCTTTTGGAAAAACCAGCATTTGTTCAAATACATTTTTGGTAATAAATTTAAAACTAGAATCAAAGTTTTGCGGTGCTTTAAAAGTTTTGTTTTTTAAAGCTAAAATATAACCCCATTCGCCAAACGAAGGAACATAATTATGGTATGGAATGGTTTTAAAACCAACTGATTGCATGGTATGGTTTATACACCAAAATGATTTTCGAGCCACATAAGGCGAGGTAGATTGTACCACACAAACGCCATAGTTTTGCAAAGCATTTATCAAATAACTATAAAATACATTGCTATAAAGTTTTCCAACCGAAAAATTAGAAGGATCTGGGAAATCAACAATGATTACATCATACAATTTATTATTGGCTTTGAGCCATAAAAATGCATCCATATTTTTAACAGTAACTTTTGGATTGGTAAGTGAGTTATTGTTTAAACTTTTTAGCATAGAATTATGGCTAAAAAGTTCCGTCATTCCCTGGTCTAAGTCCACTAAAGTAATGGAATCAATATCGGGATATTTTAACAATTCGCGCACTGCCAAACCATCGCCACCGCCTAAAACCAACACTTGTTTTTTACTGCTTGCCTGCTGCATGGCAGGATGAACCAATGCCTCGTGATAACGATATTCATCGGCTGAATTAAACTGCAAGTTTCCGTTTAAATATAACTTGTATTGGTTATTATTGGCTGTTAAAACTATGCGCTGGTAAGGTGTTGATTTGGTATAAATTATTTTTTCTTGAAACAGTGTTGATTCGGTCCAATTTACCAAGTTATTGGCATTGATAAAAGCAATGATAAGCCCAATAAAACTCATGGTGGCTAACGAAAACAAACTTTTAGCCCAGGCTATTTCGTTTTTAAATTTATAACAAACCCAATAAGCTACGCCAATATTGAGCATACCAAAAAAGAACGATGTACGCATTAAGCCGAGTTTAGGAACCAACCAAATTGGAAAAATAATGGAGGCTAACAAAGCACCAATATAATCGAAGGTAAATACCTTTGAAACCAAATCTTTAAACTCATAACGACCTTCTAAAATGCGCATGAGCAAAGGAATTTCAAGTCCAACTAAAATACCAGTAAGCGATACTAAAACATATAATACCAATTGAAAATAATCAACTTGGGCAAATAATGCAAAAAGTACAAGCGAGCTAAAACCTCCCACCAATCCTACTAATATTTCAATTTGAACAAACCAAGCCAATAAATTTTTACTAAAAAATTTAGAAACATAGGAGCCAATTCCCATTGAAAACAAATATACGCCAATGATGGTTGAAAATTGGGTAACAGAATCGCCCAACAAGTAACTAGCGGCTGTGCCAGCTACTAACTCATATATTAAACCACAAGTGGCAACAATAAAAATAGAAACCAAAAGCAGCATGGGCGAACCCATGGGTGGCTTTGGTGTTTTAGGTTCATTATCCATGAATGGCGGTAGCTATAATAATAGCAATAGCTAAAATAAACGACCCCGATACTATGGCCAAGGCTGTGTTCTGTTTTTCAATAATTTCTTTTCTTAAATTTTCGGGTGTTATTTTTTCAAAAATTACATAAGCTATTACCAAAATGGCTATGCCAATAACTGAGTAAATAACTGAACCCAAAATGCTTTTTAAACTGATTAATTCTTCCATATTTTTTATTTATTATTTGTGATGAAATCCACTTCCTATTCTAGTTCTACCCGATGAAGTTCTTTCATTATCTTGAACTACTTTATCTGAGTTGTAAATGCGCCATCCTGTAGCGTTGGCATAAACTAACCAAAGGGCAATTAAACCTAAAACCGAGGCAAAAATAATTGTATTTTGTTTTTCTTTCATTATTCGTATTGAGTTACATAAGGTGAATCAAAATTACTCTCCATCCAGCGGTTACTTTCAAAAATTCGGAAACGTATATAATGAATAATGACTACTAAGGCAGCAACAATTAAAGTTACCCAAAAATTACTCCACATAGGAACATCTTCATACACCCATATTTCAAAATTATTTTGATCTTTATTTATACTTCCCCATTCAGGATATAAGTTGATATGATACGTTCCTGCAGGAACTTGCGACATAAATAAACTTTCTGATTTAGAACCTTCGCTCCAAGATTCACCGCCATCTACACCGCTATAAAATTCGACAGTTTTGTCTACTTCAAATCTATCCCCAGTATTGTGGTTTATTAATTCTATTGTTACACCAAACCAATTGTTATCTACATTCGAAACTATATCAAATTGTAAAGCAGTAGGAGCATTGGTAATTTGAAAAGTATTACTAACCAAAACTTTGGTAGAGTCATTCATATTACTTTGTACAAAAGCTTCATTATAAACTCTATGCGAGGTGTTAATCTGTGTAAAAATAACTTGTATAGCTAATATTAAAATAAAAAACGAAAAGCATATTTTGGTAAATAAGGAATAGTTTATTCCTAAAAACATGGTTTGTGTAGCTCCTGTGCCTATTTGTTCTGGAATTACAGCTAGTTCAAATGCTTTTTCAACTTGCTTTGGTAAAATGCACCTGCCATGGTAAAAACGAGCTTCATTTTTATCGCTTTCATATGTTAAAATATATGGTGGAGCTATAAACTCACTTACTTTACATATGGAGTCGTTTACTATTTGATAACTAAATTCGCCTTCAGCTGATATTAAATTTACTTTGTATTTATTAAAAATATGATAGGTTTTACCTTCGTAATTAATAGAACTATTAAATGTTTTTATTTCATCAAAATAATCAATTTCTTCAATCAAATTATAGTGTCCATTAAACTCACTTAAAGTTACTATTTTACCATCTTCACCTCTTAAATTATATTCTTTCCATCTGTAAGAAGTTCCTTCTTCGCATTTTAATAAAGCGCCAACAACCGTGTAGTTTTTACCTTCAATTTCGCCTTTGCTTCCAATTGGAATATCTAAATCTGCTGGTTTTTTAAATTGATTGACTTGCTTTAAATTTCTGTTTTTATCAAAAGTTAAATGACTTTGACAATTACTGCAAACTAAACTAAAAGCCTTGCCTTTTAAATAATTAGTTATGGGTTTGGTACAAATAGTGCAGTTAATAGTGCTAACCTCATTATTTATGTTTCTCGGATTAGTAATTACCAAATCGTTAAACTCAATAAAATCACCTGTGTATTGGGTAGGTATTTTATCAAAACTACTTTGAATAAAAGCAAATTCATTATCAGAATTAGTTAATTCTATTCCTTCAAAAATTTCAAAATCTATAATTTCTAATGGAATTTCACCACTTATAAATGTTTGGTAATTATGATAAATTGCTTTAACCTGAAACTCTGAATTGTAAGGACTTATGGTTAGTTTTTTAGTGGGTTTTGTATTGTTTATTAACTTTTTTTCTATTGGATTTAAGTTTTTAAAAGCCAATGCATAACCATTAATAAACTCAAATAAATAATACAATAATCCTGCATTATTTATGAGTACCCATTTAGCAATAATAGTATTTTGTAATTGATACCTAATTTTCCCAACAACGATATAAGTTTCGTTTTTAAAAGTAATTTTACTTCCAAAATTGATTACCGAACCGTCATCGGGCATGGGTTGGTAAGCAGTTGGTGCTATGGTGTTGTAATCAATATTTGGCCTTAAACCTACATGGCATTTAGGACAAACAAATTCGTCAATTAAATTGCTACTAAAACTATGCTGAAGCTTACAAAACGGACAAGTTACAGATTGATTCATGTTAGCGTTCAATGGCATTATATTGTTCAACTTCAGCGTTAAAAAATGTTTTAACAGCTTCAAAAATTTGTGTTACTTTTTGACTATTATCGTTTTTAAAATTCGATAAAAACACATCGAAAGTAGCTAGGCCATACTCAGGCCAAGTATGAATGCTTAAATGCGATTCAGTTAAGCAAACATTTGCCGTGAAGCCAAACTCAGGAAACGAATGGTAAGTATCACCCACATTACTTAATTGATGGGTAATAATTAAATTATTTACCAACTCTTTAAAAGGTGCATAATTGCTTAACAACGCGGTGTTATCAACCTTAAATGTGGCCATAATATGTAAGCCTTTAGTGTACATCAGGTTGATTGTTTTTATATTGCTTTAAAAAATAGGTTTTACCAAAATCTTTGATAAAATCAAGTTGTATAATAATAGCTATATAACTTAAAAATAAGCAAATAGCCAAAATATAGACTTCTATTCCATCAGTATTGATAACACGCGAAGGCATTTCCATAATTTGGGAACCAATTTCTACAAATAATCCCATTAATAAAATGCCCATTCCATTATGGTGTGCTATTAAGTTTAAGTAAGTTTCAAGTTTGGTGGGTTCTGCTTGTTCTTTTTGATTGCGCTTATGCGATAAATGAATTAAGGTTTCTCTTTCTTCAAAAAACACACCTGCTGCTACTAATATGCCGCCATATCCATCAATTAATTCTTGCATTTCGCCAATTTCTTCCAATGTTGGATTGGTTTTCCAATAATTGAATACAAAATGAGTTAGTTCTGCTACCAATGGCAACGAGGTAATGAGCATAATCATGCATATAAGCAGCATCATTTCGCGCGAACTAATAACTATAAAAAATTTGCTAAGTAGGTTTTTATACATTTAAAAATATTAGGTTTACAATTATATTAAATTATTTATAATCTAAATCTATTTTTTTGTTTGCTACCTTTAAACTTACAAAAACTATATTTGTAGCCTCATACTCACCAAAAGCCAAATGACCTTTTCATTTTCCGATATTACCACCATTAGTTTAACCCTTTTTGCCATTATTGATGTGGTAGGCGCGTTACCATTAATTATTACCATCAAAGCAAAACAACAACATTTAGATAGTGGTAAAGCTACCTTGGCTGCTGGTGGATTAATGGTTTTGTTTTTAATAGTAGGCGATACCTTGTTAAGTGCCATTGGTGTTGATTTGCCCTCGTTTGCGGTAGCAGGTTCTATTGTAATTTTTATTTTGGGCTTAGAAATGATTTTGGGAATTGATATTTTTAGGCAAGACCCTAACGATTCTAATGGTAGCATTATTCCAATTGCTTTCCCCATAATAGCAGGTTCGGGAACCTTAACTACCATTATTTCCATGAAAGCTGTTTATGAGTTTCAAAATATATTGGTAGCCATATTGTTAAACCTTATTTTGGTGTATGCTGTATTGCGCTCAACTACTTTTTTAGAACGTATTTTAGGCAAAGCAGGCTTAGGTTTAATCCGTAAGTTTTTTGGTGTCATATTAATTTCAATTGCAGTTAAAATTTTCAAATCAAACTTTTTAGGATTATGATACAAAAGTTTTATCATGCTCAAAAAGCACAAAGTTTATTGTTTTTAGTATTAGGAATTTTTGCTACAATACTTTCTATTTATTTTTTCATTGCTGGTATTAACGCTATTTCTTTAGGATTTGCAATTCCTTTTTTTGTATTTGGATTAACCCAAACTATTTTAGGCTTTAAAACTTACATGAAAACCAATTCAGAAAGAGAGTTTGTAATGCTTTCTGCTAAAGAAAATACGCAGCAAATAATAACCATTGAAATACCTAAAATTAAAAAAATACTTACCAATTATAGCCGCAAAAACTATATTTTTTTAGGGTTAAATGTATTGTCAATAATCATCTTTACAGTATTTTCTGCTTTTGAATTATATAAAGGCATTGGCTTGGCTTTATTTGTGCAATCGCTTATTCATATTTCGTCACTTTATTTTGAAAACAACCGTAGCCAAATTTATTTTAAATGGCTTAACGATTATTATAACTAAAACCTATTATTTATATGACATTACCATCCAACTTTGTATTAATTATTGGCCTTATTTTATTGATTATAACGGTAGTTTATTTTTTATTGCCAAAGCTTAATTTGGGTAGATATACCAATGCATACTTAAAAACTGCCATTGCTTGGTGTGCCATTGGTTATGTAGCCTACGATCAATATAATAAAGGCAGTAACTTAACCATCGTATTTGTATTAATTATAGGTGCTTTGGTATTTGCCTACACTGCTTTTAACGCTAAGGAAAAGAAATAAAAAAAGCCAAACTTTAGGTTTGGCTTTTTTTAAATATTTACTTTTTACAAAGTCCTAGTAAATCATCGTAGTTTCCTTTAAATACGTTAAAGTCAACTCCGCCTCTAATCCCGTTAACATGGCCTTTTTCGTTGTGTTGCCAAAAGTGCCAAGTAGATGTTTTTTCATTTAAATCGGAGGTAGCATAATGTGCAATCCAAAAAGGGTATTTTTCAAATTCTTTACCCGAAAAATAGTTTTTGTAAAAACTGTAATTGGTGTAAATAATTGGTGTAATTCCGTAATGTTTTTCGGTTAAAACTAACCAACGCTTTACCTTCGATTTTAAAACTTGTGGTGTTGCACTTCCTTTTATTTCAATGTCTAATACAGGTGGTAAATCTTCTCTATCCAAGTTAACTTTACTAAAAAAGAAATTAGCTTGTTCATCAGCAGTCAAGTGTGGTCTAAAAAAGTGATAGGCTCCGCGTAAAATACTATGTTTTTTGCATTGTTTCCAATTGTATTCAAAATAATCATCATCAACAGTGCGGCCTTCGGTAGCTTTTATAAATGCAAACGAAACACCAATTTGATCGTCAAACATGTTTGATACTGCTTCCCAGTCAATATCGCGCTGATGACGGCTTACATCAATGCCGTGAATTTCGTAATTACCCGGCAAGTTAATTCCAAAACCAGGATAGCTAGGCGATGAAATACCTAAACGTTTGGTGATGGTGTTACATACAGCCTTGGCTGGTGGATATGAAATTAATAAAAAAAGTAAGGCCAAAAAAGCTACTGCTAAAATGCTATTGGTTATTATTTTTTTTGATTTCATGGTCTTCATATTATAATTTACGAATGTAAAACGATTTTAACTTTTTGAATAACTCATATATTATGATAAAACAACTGCTTTTTGTTAATTGTCTATTTCAATATACTTAAAAACGTTTCATTTATAGGTAATGGTATAATAATGTATGATTTTATTTTTTTAGTTAATTACAATTTTATGAGTTGATGAAGTATTGTTTTCATTCACAATATTTACCAAATAAATGCCTTTACTTAAGTTGTTGGTGTTTATTTGTAAAGAATTTAAACTTGTAAGTTTGTAGTTAATATTTTCAATTTCTTTTCCTAATAAATCAGTTACTAAAATTTTTGATTTAGCTAAACTCATATTCGATTCAATGTTTAAAACCTCGGTTGCAGGGTTTGGATAAATGCTGATTTCTGGTTTATTGTTTTCAAAATTATTTAAACCTGTAGTAACTACATTTATGTAATTAGTTCTCAAGGAATCGTCTTGTCCACCTTCGTAAATAACTTTTAGTTTAACTGAATAGCTTCCTGATTGATCAAACATTACCCTTGGGTTTCTGGTGGTATTGTTAGTGCCACCAACAAATCTAAAAGTACTTGGTGTAATTGTCCATTCGTATGATTTAGGAGTGCCTGTACTTTGGCTTGTTAAGTTAATGGTGTCAAATTGTGAAGCAGTGGTTTTACTAGCTATAAATCTAGCCGCATTTGAATATACTTCTGATCGGTAAATATCTTTGTATTTAATGGTTAAACCTGCACCAACACCAATAGTTTGAGTAATTTCCATGATGGGGTAATGTTGTCCTTTGGCATACCAAGTGTAAATGGTTTTGTTATTAGGAATTGGAATTTTAAATGTGCTTAATTGAATTGAATCAACACCAGTAATGGTAGTTTTTATTCTAATACAATTAAACTGACCATAAGGAGTTTTAATTACTCCCCAACCATCCACCACATTAACACGTCTGCCTTGCTGAGCAATTCCTCCTAAACCAGCAATGCTTGTGGAACCCGCATAGTAAGTGGTATCAATATCGCCATAGTTTAAAGGAAATTTAAAAACAGTATCGCGTGGATTTAAATTTAAACCTAAAGGGATATTTGAAACAGTTGCACCACGGCCTACTAAAACACTTGCTGAAGCTGTATTTTTATAAAATCCATAAATATTTTCAATAGTAATACCTGCAGCTCCACCTAAACTTGCCAAATTGTTTAGAGCATTATCTTTAATTCCATAGGTAGCCGCATTTAATAATCCAAATTGAATTACGTAAGGAGTAGTAGATGGCGCATAAAATTTCTCAACATCTTGCGAGTTAGCAACCAAATTACTAAAATCCCAAGTCGTGTCGGCACCAGTTTTTGCAGCTTGCAAAGCGGTAATGCCTGATATTGCCAAACTAAAACGCATGGTATCATTTTGGCGTGGCATATCACTATTTAATATTGAAATTTGACCAAACGATAGTTGGCTAATAATCAAAAATATAGGGGTAAATAATTTCTTCATAATTGTTTAATTTTCAATGCAAAATAAATAAAATGTTGGAACTAAAAAATGCAATGGGTAATAAAATAAAAGTAAGTAGGTTTTATAAAAATAAAATTACATTTGCCATGCAAAATGTTCTATCGCGTTACACCAGTTGTAATGAGGAAAGTCTGGGCAACACAGAGCAGCATACTACCTAACGGGTAGGCGGTTAATTTAACTATTAACTGACAGACAGTGCTAAAGAAAATTAAACTACCAGTATGCAAATATTGGAAAAGGTGAAAAGGCGGTGTAAGAGACCACCGGGTATTTGGTAACAAATATTGCAAGGTAAACCTTATGCGTTGCAAGGTCAAATAGGTTGTATCGAGCTTTGGCTCAAAAGGTGGCTCGCTTTTATATACAATGGGTAGACTGCAATAGATTATGCCAGTGATGGTATAGCAAGATAAATGGTAGAATTTAATGGAATGCAAATTCAATTAAAACAGAACCCGGCTTATAGTTTTGCAATAAAACGGCTTTTTATTTCGGTAAAAGGTCGTTTTTTTATGTAAACGATTAACTTTTTGTTCAATTGAAATGAATGTTACAACAACATGAAAAGAATAAACTGGTTTTCATGTTTTATAAATTTAAAGTGTAGACAAGATTACTATCTATTTGTATTTGAATTATCCCATATAATTTATTGTAAATTATTGGATTGTTATTTCCTCCGTAAATTTTAACTCCCATAATAATTTTACTACCACATTGTACTTGAAAATTGTATCTACTTGTACTGTTATAATATTCTGTATATGCCAAATGTGAATCACTAAAATTTTCATTCAAATAAACTGAAGTGTTTTCATCTTTCCAATTATCAATTTCTACTCTATAAAACACATAAGACAAATTGAAATTACTCCCTTTATACTCTACATCCACCCGTTCAAAATTATAATTATCATATTCAGGGCAGTCCATACTAGTAACGCTGTTTTTAGTGGTTTTTTTCATATAATTATTTTTACCTTGACCAACTAAAATGGCAGTATCACCTTGGCTGCTTATAAATGTTAAGGTTTCTTTACCTGTATATGGTATTTGTACTTTGGTACTATCGTCTAATAAATAATTAAATGTTTTTGGGGTGTAATAACTACCGTTGCAGTAGTTTTGTTTGCTGCAAGCAGTAAACAAAAGAAAAATTAGTAAACTTAAACTAATGGCTGCGGGTTGTTTTAATTTTTTCATAGTTATTCATGTTTTAGTTAGTTTAGTTAATTTCAAATATATTTTAAATATTGGTGTTTGCTATCAGTATTTTTTTTGATTAAGTTAACGCACATGGTGAAAACATCAACCACAGGCAAACTCAGTAAGAAGCCATTTTCACAAAACTAACTAAAACTACTAACTTAAATTAGTTAACGATTTTATTTAATACGCATTCTATTTATTATTTTGCGCAAAATTTAATTAATACAATCAAAATATATTACCATGTTAGAAATTAAAGTACCTACTGTTGGCGAATCAATAAGTGAAGTTACTATTGCACGTTGGAACAAAAAAACGGGTGACTATGTAGAAATGGACGAATTACTTTGCGAGTTGGAAAGTGATAAAGCTACCTTTGAATTAAATGCTGAACAAGCAGGTATTTTAACTACAAAAGGCAATGAAGGTGATACTATAAAAGTAGGTGATGTTATTTGTTTAATTGATGAAAGTGCTGCAAAACCTGCTGGTGCTAAAACCGAAGCTCCAAAAGCTGAGGTTCAAACTCCAAAAACTGAAACAAAGCCAGAGGCTAACAGCCAGCAGCCATTAGCTAACGATAAACCTTTTCCAAGCCCTGCTGCTTCTAAAATTTTAGCTGAAAAAGGAATTGATATTAAAGATGTAAAAGGAACAGGAAAAGACGGTAGAATTACCAAAGGCGATGCATTAACAGCAGAGTTAAAAACCACTACCAACGAAGCTAAAACACGTAATGAAAGAACTGAAAAAATGACTTCATTGCGCAAAACTGTTTCAAAACGTTTGGTAGCTGTTAAAAACGAAACAGCCATGCTAACTACTTTTAACGAGGTAGATATGAAGCCAATTATGGATTTACGTAACCAATTTAAAACGCAGTTTAAAGAAAAACATGGCGTAAATCTTGGTTTTATGAGCTTTTTTACCAAAGCGGTTACAGTTGCTTTAAAACAATATCCTGCTGTTAACGCATATATTAATGGTGAAGAAATTATTTACCACGATTTTTGTGATGTATCAATTGCGGTATCAGCTCCTAAAGGTTTAGTAGTACCAGTAATTAGAAATGCAGAAAGCATGAGTTTAGCTGAAATTGAAGCTGAAGTATTGCGTTTAGCTGGTAAAGCCCGCGAAAATAAATTGAGTTTAGATGAAATGACAGGTGGAACATTTACCATTACCAATGGTGGTGTTTTTGGTAGTATGATGAGTACACCAATTATCAATGCACCTCAATCTGCCATTTTAGGTATGCATAATATTATTGAACGTCCTGTTGTTAAAGATGGTCAAATTGTAGCGCGCCCAATGATGTATTTGGCTTTAAGTTACGACCACAGAATTATTGATGGACGAGAATCTGTAGGATTTTTAGTAAAAGTAAAACAATGCTTAGAAAATCCGGTAATGCTATTGACAGAAGGCAATGATCCAAACAAAATGATTTTAGGATTATAATTTATAAAAATAATTTTAACAATTAGGCTACTCAAATTTTTGAGTGGCCTTTTTTTATTATTAAGCCTCAGTTTTATTGCTTATTGTTTTAATTAAATTATCTAAATTTTTAGTTTCTTTAAATAAGTAATTAATTAATTTTTCGTTTTCAGGATGAGATGAATCTGGTTCAATAAGTGGTAATATACCTAAAATATTAGCCAAGGGTTTTCTTAGTTCATGCGACTGAAACCATGCAATTTCCCCAAGTGTTTTGATTTGTTTAGTAACCTTTTCTTCTGCTTTTTTGTGGTCATCAATACTTCTCGCATTAAAAGAAATACCTTTTAGTTCATTTTCAGTATCGTAAAAACAATAGTAGCGCAATTCATACCAAAATATTTGTTGTTCTGATGTTTTGATTTGTCGGTCTATTTTATAATTACCATTGGTGAGTGCCTTTGAAATATCTTCCTTAAAAGAAATGGCATATTCGGGAAAAATAGTACCCAAAAAGTTGCTATTCAGTTTTATTTGTTTATTGAATAACAGCTTTATTTCATGTTCTGCCTTGGTGTTGTATAGTTGTATATTATAATCCAAATCAAAAAGAATATAAATATCGTTGGTACAATCCAGAATGGATTTAAGTTTATTTTTACACTCTATTAAAGAAATATTTCCTTCTTTTATGGTTTGTGTTTGTTCATTAACTTGATTGTTTAAAGGTTTAAAAAAATATCTAAATTCAAGAATAATTATAATTATAGATAAAAGAGCGAAAACAAATTCAATAACAATAGTTTTTAATAAAAATTTATCATTATCAAGTTGCAATTCATTCTCAATTACATCCATCTTTTTGAGGTAATAATCTTGGTTTTCAAATATTGCCATTAAACTTAAAGAATCGAAAATTGTGTTTGTTTTTAACTCATTTCTTATAAAAATTATGTTCTTATCTAAATAATATAGTTTGAGTAATACTTCCTTCTTTTCAATTGTTGGAATATTACGTAATTCATTTCCATATTTTAAATCACTGTGATTATTAAACCAAGTATTTAATGCTAAATGAAGTTCATCAGGATTAAATGTATTTTCTTTATTTTTATAAATTAATAGTGCAATTCTTTGGCTTGTTAATTTTTGATTTTTGATTATATTGATTAATTGATTATTGGTTTGGTATTTATTTAATGCATATTGAATAAAAATTTGATTTGAAAAAACTAATACCACGCCAGATATAATAGCTATAAAATAGGTTATTCCATATTTGTAACGCTTATTACTTACCATTTAATTGTTAGCTTTTATTTCAATTGCAATATATTTATTTATTCTGTTTTTTACAAAATAATGGCAATAAAATAAAAAAAGAGGTGACCTGCACCTCTTTTTAAGCTATTTGTATAATTTTTTTGTGTTTATCCATTCATAGTTGCTAAAAACTCTTCGTTGGTTTTGGTAGCTTTCATGTGGTTTAACACTACGTTCATTGCTTCTTCGGCATTCATATCCGCAATATGGTTGCGAAGCACCCAAAGGCGTTGAATGGTTGATTTATCCAATAATAAATCATCTCTACGTGTGCTTGATGAAACAATATCAATAGCAGGGTAAATACGTTTATTAGCTAGTTTTCTATCTAATTGTAATTCCATATTACCAGTACCTTTAAATTCTTCAAAAATTACCTCATCCATTTTTGAACCAGTATCAATTAAAGCAGTAGCAATAATGGTTAATGAACCACCATTTTCAATTTTACGGGCTGCTCCAAAAAAGCGTTTTGGTTTGTGTAAAGCATTAGCTTCCACACCACCCGAAAGTACTTTACCTGATGATGGTGCAACTGTATTGAATGCACGTGCCATACGTGTAATTGAATCTAATAAAATTACCACATCGTGTCCGCATTCAACCATACGTTTGGCTTTTTCCAACACCATATTGGCTAATTTTACATGCTTTTCAGCAGGCTCGTCAAAGGTACTTGCCACTACTTCGGCTCTTACACTGCGTTGCATATCCGTAACCTCTTCTGGGCGTTCATCAATTAATAAAACTAATAAATATACCTCAGGATGATTTTTAGCTATGGCATTGGCAATGTCTTTTAATAAAATGGTTTTACCTGTTTTTGGTTGTGCCACTATTAAACCACGTTGACCTTTTCCTATAGGAGCCAAAATATCAATAATTCTGGTTGAATAGGTGCTTGCATTATCGGCCAAACGTAAACGTTCGTCAGGGAAAAGAGGAGTTAAATGCTCAAATGCAATTCTATCTCTTACCTCAGCAGGAACACGGCCATTTATTGATTCTACTTTTATTAAAGCAAAATATTTTTCACCTTCTTTTGGAGGGCGAATAGTTCCTTTCACTGTATCACCAGTTTTTAAACCAAATAATTTTATTTGAGATGGAGAAACATACACATCATCGGGGCTCGACATGTAATTGTAATCGCTCGAACGTAAAAATCCGTAGCCATCCATCATAGTTTCTAATACACCTTCGCAGGTAACTATACCATCTAGTTCTACATATTCTTGTTTTTCTTTCTCCCTAAAATTTTGTCTGTCGTTGCGGTTATTTTTATCCCAACGGTTTGGTGGGCGATTATCTCTTGGTAAATCCTTGTTTTCAGGATTGGTTATTGGTTTTTCAGAACCAGTATTTTCTGTTTTGTTTTCAGTATTTACTGTTTCTCCTAAATTTGTTTCTGTAGGAGTAGTATTTTCATTAACTGTATTCTCACTTGCAGCATTGTTATTGTTAAAATTGCTTTCAGTGTTTTCGGTTGCAGCTGGAGTATTATTGTTTATTCTTGGTCTGTTATTACGTTCTCTGTTTTCGTTATTATTTCTTACAGGACGTTCTTGTCTAATTTTGTTGGGAGCAGCATTTGCCACAGGAGTTTCTACTTTTTCTTCTGCTACTGCTAAAGGCAGTTCAATTGATATTTGTTCTTCAGAAGTTTCAGTAGTTTTTGTTTCTACTTTTTCTTTTTTTACCCTTGGTTTGCGCACTTTAGGAGCTGCAGCATCAGTGGTTTTTTCTTGATTTGATTTTTCGGCAATAGTAGCCACTAATTGTTCTTTACTTAAAGATTCAATGTTCTTGATTTTCAATGTTTCAGCCAATGTTCTTAGTTCAGAAACTAGCATTAGATTCAAATTAGATGTTTCGTACATGTAGTAGTGTAAAGTTGTTTACAATAAATTTTGTTTTGATTTAATTTTTGATATTGCAAATAATGCAACAATTTGAAGAAAAATGATGATTGGGTGATGTATAAAAATACTATCAACTCTTTTTCTACCTGCAAGTATAGTAAATTGAATAATATAAACAAGTGCTTATTTTTTTTAGTACCAAAAATCAACTAAAATGCTATTATTCATTGGTATTAAATTAAAAAAGCCCAACTTTAAGTTGAGCTTTTTTAATGATTGTATTAATTAGTAAATATTAGTTAACTACCCAAGTTTCGTTACCTGCTATTAGTTTATCTAAATCGCCCAAACCTTTAGCCATAGCTGCATCCATTTGATTATTAAATAATTCATCAAAAGTATTTTTGTTTGAATTAACATAAAATACGCCAAACGGACGTGGTTTATGGTCAGGGTGTGTTGGATCATCGTAAAAGCGTGAAAGAATGGTAGCTTTTACTAAATCTGTTTCATCATGAATCCATAAATCGTTAGCCGATACATCAGCCAAATTAACTATAATGGGTTTAAAACCATCAAGCATAATTCCTTTATCATCGTTAGCGCCAAAAATTAATGGTTTGCCATTTTCCATTAGCAATATATTTTCTTTTTTGCTTCCTTTTTCAGTATAAACTTCAAAGGCTCCATCGTTAAATACATTACAGTTTTGGTAAATTTCTACCATGGAAGTTCCTTTATGTTCGTAACCTCTTTTAATAACTGCTTGTTGGTGTTTTGGATCTCTATCTAAAGTACGAGCCACAAAAGTGGCATCGGCACCTAAAGCCAAAGCGATAGGGTTAAACGGATAATCAACACTTCCTATTGGAGACGATTTGGTAACTTTACCTTGTTCGCTAGTTGGCGAATATTGACCTTTGGTTAATCCGTAAATTTGATTGTTAAATAACAACACATTTACATCTGGATTTCTGCGCAACATGTGTATGAAATGGTTTCCACCAATACTCATTGAATCACCATCGCCAGTAATAATCCAAACTGATAGTTCAGGGCGAGTAGCTTTTAAGCCAGTAGCAATTGCAGTAGCTCTTCCATGAATACTGTGCATACCAAAGGTATCCATATAATAAGGAAAACGGCTTGAACAACCAATTCCTGAAATAAATACAAACTCTTCTTTTGGTCTGCCTAAATCAGGCAATACCGTTTGTACTTGTTTTAATATACTATAATCGCCACAACCAGGGCACCAGCGCACTTCTTGGTCTGAAGCAAAATCTTTTGATGTCAATTTTTCTGTTGTTTCCATTACGCTAGTATCTCCTTAATTTTATTAACTACTTCGGTACTCATAAATGGTAATCCTTGAATTTTATTGTAAGGAATTGCATCTATAAAGTACTTATCTCTAATTATTTTAACCAATTGTCCGTTATTCAACTCTGGCACTACTACAGTTTTAAATCCTTTTAAAATTTCGCCTAAGTTTTTAGGGAACGGATTGATATAACGTAAATGTGCATGCGATACATTTAAACCTTCACCACGTAAAATGGCAGTTGCGGTTTTTAACGCACCATAAGTTCCACCCCAACCAAGTATCAATAAATCGCCAGTTTCAGGTCCATTATCCATGGTTTGTAATGGAATATAATCTGCCACTCTATCTACTTTTTCTTGACGTAAAAGTACCATTTGCTCGTGGTTATTTGGATCATAACTGATATTTCCAGTTACATTTTGTTTTTCCAAACCACCAATTCTATGCTCTAAACCTTTGGTTCCTGGCAATGCCCACGGACGAGATAATTTTTCATCGCGCAAGTAAGGCATAAATTTATCGTCATTGTTTCCTCTTTCTGGAGCAAACTCTACTTTAATATCTTGCAAATCTTTTGTTTGTGGGAATAACCAAGGCTCTGAACCATTAGCTATATAACCATCGCTTAAAAAGAAAACAGGAATCATATGTTCCAATGCGATTCTACAAGCTTCGTATGCCATGTTAAAGCAATCAACTGGCGATTGCGCAGCTAAAATAACTACAGGACATTCGCCATTTCTACCAAAATAAGCTTGCATTAAATCTGCTTGCTCAGTTTTGGTTGGTAAACCTGTACTTGGTCCAGCTCGTTGAACATTTACAATAACTAAAGGTAATTCAAGCATAGTAGCCAAACCAATGGCCTCACCTTTTAAAGCAATTCCAGGACCTGAAGAACCAGTAATAGCGAGGTTTCCACCAAACGAAGCTCCAATAGAAGAACAAATAGCTGCTATTTCATCTTCTGCTTGGAATGTTTTAATATTGAAGTTTTTATGACGCGATAATTCGTGTAAAATATCTGATGCAGGTGTAATAGGGTAGGTGCCATAAAATAATGGCATTCCTGATTTTACTGAAGCCGAAACTAAACCTAAAGCTGCTGCTTGGTTACCCATAATGCTGCGGTAAACCCCAGCATTCATTTTAGCAGGAGCAACAGTGTAGCGGTTTGCAAACATTTCAGTGGTTTCGCCATAACTCCAGCCAGCTTGTAAAACTTTTAAGTTAGCAGTCATTACAGCTTCGTTCTTTTTGAATTTTGATTTAATAAATTCAATTGAACTATCCATGCTTCTGTGGTACATCCAATAAATTAAACCTAATACAAACATATTTTTGCAACGGTCAATTTCTTTGGTTCCTAAGCCACTATCAGCCAAGGCTGCGCGAGTAATTTTAGTTACATCAATTACTTTTAAATCGTATTCAGCAAGTGAGCCATCGGTTAATGGATTTTGGTCTTCGGGAACATTAGCTAAACGCATGTTTTTTGAATCAAAACCATCAGAATTAGCAATAATAACGCCACCTTTAACCAAACCTTTTAAGTTTGCTTTTAAAGCTGCTACGTTCATTACCACTAATACATCGCTCATATCGCCAGGAGTATTAATTTTGGTAGAACCAAAGTGTATTTGAAAGCCAGAAACACCGGCAAGTGTTCCTATTGGGGCGCGAATTTCGGCCGGAAAATCAGGAAAAGTAGCCAAATCGTTTCCGAATAAAGCGGCAGCATTTGTAAACTGGGTACCGGTTAACTGCATACCATCACCGCTATCGCCTGCAAAGCGAATAACTACCGATTCTAATTCTTTATCAACTGATGAACTCATGAATTATTTTTTTTAAAAATCTGCTCCAAAAATAATTAAACAATTTATATTATTTAGCATTTGGAAATTTAATAAACTAACAGTTGTTAGGAAATTTAGTTTTACTTACCTAATTATTGCTTATTTAGGAATGAAATTTTATTTATACTTGCAAACAAAAATAAACCAACATAAATGGAACCCCCGCTTAATTTACAATTTGTAATATTATCATACATTAACGCTAACTTACAATCGTCTGACTGGCCTGCTATCATTGGCTGTGTTATAGCCATTGTAATTTTTATATTACTATCTGCTTTATTTTCTGGCTCCGAAAACGCCTTATTTTCACTAAATAAATCTCAAGTAGAAGAACTTACTGATAACGAATCGGCTACAGCCAAGGCCATTACTTTTTTAATCAGTAACCCCAAAAAATTATTAGCCACTATTTTAATTGGTAATACCTTTATAAACGTGGCCATGGTAATGGTATCTACTGTTTTGCTTACCACTATTTTCGATTTTGAACACAATCCAGTTTTTGGATTTTTAATAGAGGTAGTTTTTGTAACTTTTATGATTGTGTTGTTTGGCGAAGTAATTCCCAAAATTTACGCTGTTCAAAATAATTCAAAAGTATCGGCCTGGGTGGCAGTCTTTATGTTTTACATGTATAAATTGTTCAGACCATTGGTTTTTGTGCTCGAAAATTCAACATCTATTATTGATAAACGAGTTACCAAACGAGGACATATTTTAAGTGTAGATGAATTAAGCCACGCCATTGATATTACCACCGAAAGCGATGCTCCAAAACAAGAGAAATCAATTTTGAAAGGAATTGTAAATTTTGTGAATACCAATGTTACTGAAATTATGTGCCAAAGGCCCGATATTGCAGCCATTGATATTGAAACAAATTTTACTGAATTACTTCAATTAATAGATGAATTGGGATATTCGCGCATACCTGTTTATCAAGATAGTTTAGATGAAATAAAAGGTATTTTATCTATTAAAGATATTTTACCACATATTCATCAATCGGCCGATTTTAAATGGCAAGAGTTGGCTCGTCCAGCATTTTATGTTCCTGAATCTAAAAAAATTGATGATTTACTAAAAGATTTTCAAAATAAACGAACTCATATGGCCATTGTGGTAGATGAGTTTGGTGGAACCAGCGGTTTGGTAACCATGGAGGATATTTTGGAAGAAGTATTTGGCGAAATTAATGACGAATTTGACGAGGATGAAATTTATTACAGCAAATTAGATGAAAACACCTTTGTGTTTGAAGCCAAAATGCTCATAAACGATGCTTGCAAATACATGGAGTTAGAGCTTGATATTTTTGATTATGTGCGCAATGAAGCCGATACCTTGGCTGGTTTGATTTTGGAGTTAAATGGCAATATGCCAAAACAAAACCAAGAAATTAAATACCACCCGCTTACATTTAAAATTGAAGCAGTTGATAAACGCAGAATAAAGAGAATAAAAGTTATTATTGAAAGATAATGAACAAAGCTATTTTTATAATAATAAGCATTTTGGTTTTAGCCGCCTGCAGCGAAGAAGTTACAGTGCCAAAACCTCGTGGATTTCAGCGAATTGATTTTCCTGCAAAAAAATACTACCGTTCTCAAAATCCGTGCAATTACAGCATGGATGTACCTGAATATGCTACCGTAGAATTAGATAAATACCCAAATGCTGAGCCTTGTTGGTACAATATTCAGTATAAGCCTTTCAACGCTACTTTGCATTTGAGTTATAAGGCAATTGCTAACCGCGATACGCTTTTTAAATTGTTAAACGATAGTAGAACAATGGTTTATAAACATACCATGAAAGCGGACGAAATTTTTGAAAATTATATTTCCAAACCTGGTAAAAGCGGTATTTTTTATGAATTAGATGGTAGCACTGCCACCAATGCCCAGTTTTTTATTACTGATAGCACTCACCATTTTTTAAGAGGCTCCTTATATTTTAATGCTGCTACTGACCAAGATTCGATAGCACCTGTATTAGCCTTTTTGAAAAAAGATATGCTGAGGTTAATTGAAACTTTGGAGTGGAAGAAGTAATAAAATGCGGAATGCGAAATGACAAAAGTGCGAAGTAAAATTATTGGCAATTGGCAATAGACAATGAGCAATAGACAATGAGCAATAGGCAATGAGCAATAGGCAACGAACATCGAATAACGAACAACAATATAACAATTCAACAATCTAACAATCTAACAATATAGCAATTCTACTAAACAACAATAAAACAATCCAACCATCCAACAATTTAAACATCATGGCAGATATACATTCATCAAAAGCACCAGAACCAGTAGGTTTATATCCTCATGCTAAACGTGTAGGAAATTTATTATTTCTTTCAGGCGTTGGTCCTAGAGAAAAAGGCACCAAAAAAATTCCTGGAGTAGAGTTAGACGAAAATGGAAATATCACTAGTTACGATATAGCCACACAATGCCATTCGGTATTTCAAAACATAAAGTACATTTTGGAAGATGCTGGAAGTAGTTGGGATAAAATAATTGATGTAACGGTTTTTTTAACCAATATGAAAGATGATTTTAAAACCTACAATCAGCTTTGGGCGGAGTATTTTAAAGATAATCAGCCATGTAGAACCACCATTCAAATCATATGTTTGCCAACACCTATTGCTATTGAATTAAAGGTGATAGCTACTATTGATTAATTATTTTAGTTATTTTTTTGCATTTTGTCTATTAATTAATGATTGTAATTATGAAAACTAAAACAAATTTATTTTTACTGTCGACTGTTTTACTGTTTTGTTTGATTGGTAATTATAGTTGTTCGAAATATGAAGGTTGCGTTGGAAATAAAGATACTGTGCACTATAATATGTTTTTAAAAAATAACTTATGGGATAATTTTGTTCAAAAAAAACAATATAGTTTCGTAATTAAAAATGGCAATACAATAGTTGACAACATAACCGTAAAGACAAGTGGTGAAAAACTATCTTCCCAAACAGTTTATAAAGAAACAAGTGGTTCTCCCGATTGCCCTTCAACTAAATATGATAAGTTTTACTATAAAATCTATGATTATAGTATTGGAGATTCTAATATATTACATTTGGTGAACAATGGACAAATTGCCTTATCTGAACAAATTTGCAATAATTATATTGAATTCAATTTTCTAAATTCAGTTTTTAAATTTAAAACAAATGATTTATTAAGCATTTATGTACCTAATTATTCTGATTCAATATTATTTGACTCTAAGTGGATTTATAATGTTTACAAATTGAATTCTTCAGATACAACTGCAACCTTGTATTTGAATTATGAAATTGGAATTATCAAATATGAAAAAGATTCTGTTACTTGGACTGTTAATTAGTAGTATTTATATTTCTTCATGTAAAAAAGAAGAATGTAATCAAAGTGACAATATTATTAGTCGCTATGATAGCATCAATCAAATATATATTGATGCTTTTGTATTAGACACAAGTAAAAAGATTATATTGAAGAAATATAAAAGTGATTCAATACTGGTATTCACTTTTAAAAACAAATTGAAAGATTATAAATTGAATTATTCAAATCAATATTATGATCGATGTAGTACTTTCATTTATTATTATGAAGAAATTAATTATTCTTACACTAATCAAAATAATGAAACCTTAACAATATCTCAAAATCCTTGGAATTTATTTATTATTTATAGAAATTATTCCCTTCCATTTTGGAATGGAGATCTTAAAAATAATAATTATAAATATGATTCAATCTCTTTTAGCAATAATATTTTTTATGATGTTTTCAGGTCAAATGAGGTATCTCAAACGCCTACTTATGCAGCTTATTACAATATTAAATATGGAATTATAAGATTAAGGTTTTCCTTTTACGATATTTGGGACATAAAATTATAAATAATTAAAATAAAAAACTATGCAAACAATTCTTATACGCAATGCAACATTAGTGAACGAAGGCAAAATTTATGGTGCCGATGTTTTAATTAAAAATGGCTTCATTGAAAAAATAGATACCAATGCCATTGCCATGCCAGCCGATGTGGTGATAGATGCAACAGGTAAATATTTATTGCCTGGCATTATTGACGATCAAGTTCATTTTAGAGAGCCTGGTTTAACCCATAAAGGCGAACTTTATACCGAAGCAAAAGCAGCAGTAGCCGGTGGGTGTACCACTTATATGGAAATGCCAAATACCGTTCCAAGTGCTACTAATTATGAATTATTAGAACAAAAATATGCGCGTGCAGCCGAGGTTTCATTGGCTAATTACTCGTTTTACATGGGTACTACCAATACTAATTTAGATGAATTACTAAAAGTAGATGAAACCAATGTTTGTGGTGTGAAAATTTTTATGGGAAGCAGTACTGGTGATATGTTGGTAGATGACCCAATTGCACTGGAAAACATTTTTAGCCAAGTAAAAACCATCATCACTACACATTGTGAGTTTGACCCATTGGTGAAAGAAAATGCAGCTAAATTTAAAGCAGAGTATGGCGATAATTTAACAGCTAAACACCATCCATTAATTAGAAGCAGAGAAGCGTGTTATTTATCATCAAGCTTTGCTGTAAATTTGGCTAAAAAGTATAATACTCGTTTACATATTTTGCATATTAGTACCAAAGAAGAGTTAGATTTATTTGAAAACAATAAACCTTTAAGCGAAAAACGCATTACTGCAGAGGCTTGTGTACATCATTTATGGTTTAGCGATGTTGATTACGAAACCAAAGGAAATTACATAAAATGGAACCCTGCGGTAAAAACTGCTGAAGACAGAGATGCTATTTGGAAAGCGGTGAATGATGGAAGAATTGATGTAATAGCCACTGACCATGCGCCACATACTATTGCCGAAAAAGAACAAGCTTATATAAATGCCCCAAGTGGTGGTCCTTTAATTCAGCATAGTTTACAAGCCATGATTGAATGTAGTTTACAAGGTAAAATTACGTTAGAAAATGTGGTCCAAAAAATGTGTCACAATCCAGCTATTTTGTTCGATATAGACAGACGTGGATTTATACGCGAAGGTTTTTGGGCTGATTTGGTTTTGGTAGATATGAATAAACCAGAAACAGTAGCTAAAGACAACATTTTATACAAGTGCGGTTGGAGTCCTTTTGAAGGATATACTTTTAAAGCCAGTATTGATACCACCATTGTGAGCGGACATTTAACTTACCAACATGGTATTTTTAATGAAACAAAAAAAGGTAATCGTTTACGATTTAATAGGTAATTTCATAAAGGGAGTTTACTCCCTTTAATTTTTTTTATTCAATTTAGCCCTAACTTTACTTAAAAACTCTGCCGAAATTCCTAAGTAAGATGCAATATAATGTTGGGCTACTCGCTGCGGAATGGTTGGGTATTTTTCAATAAACTCCAAATATTTTTCTTGTGCTGATTTTGAAATACTTCCAATTAACCTATTTTGGGTAGCACATAAATTCCGCTGCACCATAATGCGAAATACACGTTCAAATTTTGGTACCTTTTCAAGTAATTCCTCTTTGGTTTCTCGGTGTAAGAGTAAAATTTCGCAATCTTCCAAAGTTTCAATAAACACTTTACTTGGTGTTTGTTCGTGGAAACTGGCCATATCACTTGCCCACCAATTTTCAATGCCAAATTGCAAGGTAACCTCAAAACCATTTTCATTGATATAATAAGTTCTGATACAACCTTTTTTAATAAACGCTTCAAAATTACAAATTTCTCCTTCGTGCAATAAAATTGTTTTTTTAGGTACTGATTTAAACTCCAATAATTGATTAAAAACGGCTAATTCTTGATGGGTAAAATTGGCAAGTTTGGAAACTTGAGCGTTTAATTGTTCAAACATAAACTTCTGATTATAATTTAAAACAATACCTCGGAGTACTCAGGAGTTTTATCAAAAACATTTTTAGCATATGGGCATAAAGGCAATATTTTGTAATTAGCTTCTTTTGCAAAATCAACAGCAGCTTTTACCAAAATTTTTCCTAAACCTTTTCCTTCTTGATTTATGGCTACCTCAGTATGGTCAATTATAAATTTATTGGGTCCAGCAAAAACGTATTCTAGCACTGCTATTTTTTTGCCATTTTCTAAAATATAAAATTCGCCTTTTTTATCGTTGTATTCGTTCTCTACTTGCATTAGTGTAAAGTTTAATAAAGCAAATAAACTTAATTGTAGGCATAAAAAAAACTCCTTTTAATTGAATAAAAGGAGTTTTACAAATTATTAATATTACAAATTAATACAAATTATTATTGTCTCTGAAATTTGATAAATTTAAGTACCAATCAGTATTAGTAGTTCCGTTACTTACAGACCAATCAATAAAATTGTTATAACCTTTAGTAAAATCAATGGTTTCTTTCATATAAGGTATGCTAGAAGTTACATTAATAGCCCAAGGTAAGTTATTTTTTGTTTTGTAAAATCTGTTTGAACCAGCATTTGAGTTATCATCAGCAGTACCTAATAATGCTGAGTTAACTAATGCACTTGGAGTTTTATCAGCTAAATGAATTTCAGTACCTCTTGTTTGGTTAACAATAAGGTATGGGTTAAATTTAGCTAAAGTTACATCGCTTAAACTAGTGGTGTTGGTTGTTGTGTTAAATGATATTGTCATTCTTGTGGTATCATTTGGTACTCTTACCGCAGTAGGATTTGTATTAACGCCTCCTGAACCACCACCTTGTGGAATAAGTACTTTGAAAATATTTGAAACTACTACGAAATGAGCATCTGTTTGACCTGCTTCAGTTCCATTAGCATCGAAAGTATGTGGATTTGGTGTAAATATTTTATTTCCACTAACACTTGTAATTCTTGAACCTGATAAACCATCAAAACTAAATGCAAAACCATTAGGACGACTAGCACCAGCAGCTCTTGATACAAACTCTGCTTTAATTTCAACTACTTTATTAGCAGCATTGGTTACTCTGTTTAATTTGTAATCAACTACAAAATCATTAAAATCATAATCACCTAAACTTGGCCATAAATCTTCAAACATTAAGGTTGAATAACCAGATGCTGGAAAAACATTGTTATAAGCTCTTGCGGCATCATTTGGATAAGCATCATCGCTATCTTGAACACCATCATTATCAGCATCAACAATTAATGCTTGAGGTAAACAATTATTTGAAGGATTAGTCCAATAGGTTCCTGGAATAACAATATCATCAGCTATAGCTCTGTTATTACCGCCTGCACCAATAAAGCTTATCATAACCTTATAAACATTATTGTTTCCAACTATTGATGCTGGTACAGCGTATGAAATATTTTGAACATTGGTGTAAGGCGATTGAATTAAATAAGTAAATGAATCAGCTAAAAAACTTCCTTCTTTTGATGAACTGATTACATTTGGATCATACGTTACCAATCTAATTCTAATTGCTTTATAACTACCACTTCCTAAAGCTCCACCTGTTCCCGAAGTACCTTCCATTCTTATGTTTAAGGTAATATTTCCGCTTGCCATTTTAATCCAAGGGCTTTTTATCCAGCCAGAACTATTTGCATTTTCATTTGACATTGAATTACTCCTAGCACTAAAAGTTCCAGTAATTGAAGGTAAGGAAACAGTTGTTCTAATATAACTAAAAGCACCTAACGCCCAGCAATTAGCTCTATCAAATGCAATATTATTTGTTGGAGTTCGTTGGAAAAATGGAGCGGCACTTTCACAATCTAAAGTTATTGATTGTGCATTTCCCAAAATAGCGGAAGATGCTAATAATAATGTTGCTGCAATTTTATTTATAATTTTCATGTTTGTAATTGTTTTAATAGTGAATCTTATTGAATTTCTTCAGCTGTTGCTGGCATTAAGTAGTCGAAAGTAATGGTTTTTGAGTTAACATCAATCACTTTACTAATAGTACCAAAATTAACCTTTATTTTCTTAACATGGATAGGTAAATCGAAATCTGCTTTGAAACTTTCGCTCATTAATGTGTTTGAAGCAAAGTAAATTTCTTTTTGATCTTCTGAAGAAACAATAAAGGTATTTCTAATAGGTGATATGCTTTCAAAACCTTGAACATTTAATGAAATGTTATTGGTAGTGTTCCAAGTAAAATTATCTGCAACTTTTATTTCTTTAAAATTGCTGGGTTTGTTAGTATTAGGTGTACTTTCAACGTCCTTAACTTTTGTGCATGAACTTGCAGCTACTAAAAGAGCTACTCCTGCGATTAATTTTAGATTTTTCATTTTTGTTATTGTTTTTATTGGTAAATACAAAGATTTGACCAATTTTAAATTTATTGTTAAAATGCTGATATTTAAATAAATAAACATTTTTTATAATTATGTAATACTTGTTGAATTTCATTTTGGGAAAATATTTTCCCAAAATGAAATTCAATTATTTTGTAACTATTTGTTTACGAATCTAATTGTTAATTTTTGTTTATTATTTGTACTAAATATTACTTTCCGAATATAGTCTGTTAATTGTGTAAAAAAGTGTTCAGAGTTGTTAAATGAATATTGATAATTTAATGGTATCTATTTTATAACAAAAAAAACTCCTTTTAATTGAATAAAAGGAGTTTGATAAAGTATTAATATTACATATTAATACAAATTATTGTTATCTCTTAAATTTGATAAATTTAAGTACCAATCAGTATTAGTTGTTCCATTACTTCCAGACCAATCAATAAAATTGTTGTAACCCTTAGTAAAATCAATGGTTTCTTTCATGTAAGGTATGCTAGAAGTTACATTTAATGCCCAAGGTAAGTTATTTTTTGTTTTGTAAAATCTGTTTGAACCAGCATTTGAGTTATCATCAGCAGTACCTAATAATGCTGAGTTAACTAATGAACTTGGAGTTTTATCAGCTAAATGAATTTCAGTACCTCTAGTTTGGTTAACAATAAGGTATGGGTTAAATTTAGCTAATGTAACCTCGCTTAAATTTGTGGTGTTGGTTGTTGTGTTAAATGATATTGTCATTCTTGTGGTATCATTTGGTACTCTTACCGCAGTAGGATTTGTATTAACGCCTCCTGAACCTCCACCTTGTGGAATAAGTACTTTAAAAATATTTGAAACTACTACGAAGTGGGCATCTGTTTGACCAGCTTCAGTTCCATTAGCATTAAATGTATGAGGATTTGGAGTAAATATTTTATTACCAGTTACACCTGTAATTTTTGAACCTGATAAACCATCAAAACTAAAAGCAAAACCATTAGGTCTACTAGCACCAGCAGCTCTTGATACAAATTCAGCTTTAATTTCAACTACTTTATTAGCAGCATTGGTAATTCTGTTTATTTTGTAATCAACTACATAATCGTTAAAATCATAATCACCTAAACTTGGCCATAAATCTTCAAACATTAAGGTCGAGTATCCTGAACTAGGAAATACATTATTATAAGCTCTTGCAGCATCGTTTGGATAAGCATCATCGATATCTTGAACACCATCATTATCAGCATCAACAATCAATGCTTGAGGTAAACAATTATTTGTAGGATTAGCCCAATAGGTTCCTGGAATTACTAAATCATCAGCAAAAGCTCTACCAGAACCTCCAGAGCCAATAAAACTAATAATTATTTTATATGCTTGATTTGAGTTTGCAATAGCTGTTGGAATAGGAACAGTAATATCTTTAACCCAAATATCTAATGGCGTTGCAAAATTGTATGTGTAAAACGGAGTTCCAGTGCCTTCTTTTGTTGAACTAATTGCATTGGCATCATATGGCACATAGGTAAAAACTATTCCTCTACTTGTACCACTTGCATTTTCTAACCTTGTTTTCATAGTAATATTACCACTACCTGGTTTAAACCATGGTGTTTTAACCCAACATGCTGAAGTTGATAAATTAGTAAGTTGGTTTGTACGCATACTCCAAAATCCATTTATTCTAAATTCAAGGTTGGAGTAACTTACTGAGCCAAAAGCCCAACAATTTCCCTGTTCAATTGATCTATTACCCGACTCACAATTCAAACTCATTGTTTGAGATTTTGAAACAAAACCTGTTAAAGTAATAATTAATAAGATTGCTATTTTTTTCATTGTTTAATTTTTTAATATTTATTCTACAACAGGTAAAAGATAATCAAAACTAATATTTTTTGAGTTTACATCTAATACTTTTGAAATAGACCCAAAAGTAACTCTAACTTGTTTCACATGTGATGGTAAATCAAAATTTGCTGTGAAACTTTCACTCATCAAAGTATTTGAAGCAAAGTAAACTTCTTTTTGATTTTCTGATGAAACTATAAAAGTATTTGAAATTGGCGAAATACTGGCAAATCCAAGAACATTTAATTCAATATTATTTGTTGTACTCCAATTAAAATTGTTAGCAACCTTAATTTCTTTAAAATTATTAGCCTTGGGGCTGGTGGTTGGAGTATAATCAGCATCCTTAATTTTAGTACAAGAACTTGCGGCAATTATTATTGCAATTCCAGTTAATAATTTAATATGTTTCATTTTATAAGTATAATTTAGTTTAACAATCAAATATCAATATTAAATCCAAAACCCGATTTTTGTTTAAATAACTTAAAATCAATATATTGAAATATTGTTATGTTGTTTAAGGTTTTTCTTTTTCTCTTTTTGGGATGTTTATGTGTCAATTTGAGACTCTGTTTCAAATTTTATTTTTCATAACTAATATTATAAAAAAATACTTCTAAGTTTACTTTATAAGTATAAATTCGCCCCACTATTTTAAAAACAAAAAAAACAATGCAAGAAGTTTATATTGTATCGGCTGTGCGTACGCCAATGGGTTCATTTGGTGGAAGTCTTTCAAGTTTAACTGCTACTCAGTTAGGCGCTAAAGCCATTAAAGGTGCTATTGAAAAAGCTGGAATTACACCAGAAATGGTTCAAGAGGTATTTATGGGTAATGTATTAAGTGCTGGTTTAGGTCAAGCGCCCGCTACACAAGCTAGCATTTTTGCTGGTGTTCCTAATACTGTTCCTGCTACAGTAATTAATAAAGTTTGTGCTTCTGGCTCAAAAGCTATTATGCAAGCAGCTCAAACCATTATGGTGGGCATTAACGATGTGGTTATTGCTGGTGGTATGGAAAGCATGAGTAATGTGCCTTATTTGTTAGATAAAGCTCGTAATGGTTATAAATTAGGCCATGGCACTTTAACTGATGGTTTGGTAAAAGATGGTTTATGGGATGTGTACAACGATTTCCATATGGGAAGTGCTGCTGAATTGTGTGCTCGCGATATGAAAATTACCCGCGAACAACAAGATGATTTTGCAATTGAATCATACACACGTGCTGCTGCTGCTCATACAGCTAAGAAATTTGATGCTGAAATTGTTCCTGTTGAAATTCCTCAACGTGGTAAAGACAGTATTATGGTAACTACCGATGAAGAATATACCAAAGTTAACTTTGATAAAATTAGAGGTTTAAAACCTGTTTTTGAAAAAGACGGAACTGTTACTGCTGCTAATGCATCTACATTGAACGATGGTGCTAGTGCATTGGTATTAATGAGTGGTGCTAAGGTAAAAGAATTAGGTTTAAAACCTTTGGCTAAAATTTTAGCATTTGCCGATGCTGCGCATGCTCCTGAGTGGTTTACTACTGCGCCTGCGTTAGCAGTAAATAAAGCTTTAAAATGGGCCGGAATTGATATTAAAGATGTTGATTTGTTTGAATTAAACGAAGCATTTTCAGTAGTTGGTATTGCTAATACCCAATTATTAAATATTGATCCAGCTAAAGTAAATGTTTATGGCGGTGCTGTGGCAATTGGTCATCCACTAGGAAGCAGTGGTTCACGTATTGTGGCTACTTTAGCTCATGCTTTACAACAAGAAAAAGGAAAAATTGGTGTAACAGGTATTTGTAACGGTGGCGGAGGAGCTTCTGCTATCGTTATTGAAGCTTGCTAACTTTATTTAGAGATTTATAGATTTGGATATTTTTTGATTAGAAAATTAAAAAATTAGAAGATTTCAAAATTATATTTTTAAAAGGTTGAAAGGATTTAGTTTCTTTCAACCTTTTTTTGTTGTATAAACATTGATTTATTTGATTTGGATGAACCTCAAAGTAAGTAAACTATTTCAAGTAATTGTAGTTATAGCTTGCTAAATCAATATTTGCATTAACACGCTATAAATTGCTTCTTGTGTAACTCTATTATTCAAACATAGAACTTAATTTTTACACTAACCATAAAACTTGTTTTGTAATGGTATTTTATCAACTAGTTTACTTCTCCCTAAAATTATTATTAAACTTTAGAAGTTAGGTGACTTTTTTTCAAATTTTTTTTTTAATAGCTAGCCAAAAAAATCAAATCATTAATATTTACCATTTATATTTAATTTATTTCCCATCATGTATAAACACATATTTTAAAGTAACTTATAGAAAAGTAATTGCGTAAAAGGATCATAATTTTAAAACTAATAACCCTAAATATTATGAAAAACATATTTTTTACAGTAGCTCTTTTTATTTCATTATTAGCTAATGCTTCAGAAATAAATCACCAATTTATTCCAAATAAAAACATTACCACCAAGGTAAAGGTGGAGGTATATTTTGTTACCCAAAATCCAGAAAACTACGATTGGGTTAAATGGGATTTTGGTGATGGACAAATAGAATTTTCAATTAATCCTGTTCATAAATATAATAAACCAGGTATTTATGATGTGAAAATGATCGTATCAAAAGGTGCCCAAGTAGACACTATTTGTAAAAAAGGGTTGATTACAATTTTACCAAGTGTTAATACTTTAGACCATGGTGAATTTGCTTACGATAAAGACCAAAGTCAAGAAACTTTTTTTAACAAACAAACAACCAATATTAGTTACGATTTAGATAACAGCAATATTAGGATTGCCAATAAATCTAATAATAATGGATTATTAGAAATCAGAAATATCAATGGCAATATAGTTTATCAAACTCCTTTAGAAAGTAACGAAACCATTAAAAATATTGAAACCAACTTTTTAAATAGTGGTATCTATGTGGTTTATCTAACTATAAAAAACAAAACCATGGTTGCCAAATTTTGTAAACCATAAAATGTTACTATTTACCAATTAAAAGCCCAATTGAAATATTTTCAATTGGGCTTTTTTTGAGTGTCATAACATTTCTTGCTAATGTATTGCCAATCCTTATGATTGGGTGAGTAATTGTAAAAATTGTCAAGGTCAATCAGCATTGAATCTTTGTCCAACAAATATTATTCATTGATGGTTTCGTTGTTATTTTCAAAATCTTTTAAAATATTGATAGTGTCAGATTGGATTAAATAGGTTCCATTAAACACTTAATTTCCGAATTTTCCTGATAAAGTCCTCTTAAAAGTCCAGTTTTTATTAAATTCATAACTCCAAAAAGTCATTGTCCATTGTCCACAAAATTTTTTATTGAATGTTTGCCCAATTAAAATGTTGAAATGAACCAAATGGAAATTGTCAATATTTTTTGTCTTGTTATAAATTTTCGTGGTTTATTATGGTTTTTCTAAAAGGTCGCTATATGATTTATCCACCAACTGCAATTTATCTAAACCAAAATAATTAAAATATTTGTCACATTGCTCTTTGAGTTGTTCTATTGTAAATTGTTCGTTACTGTCTATAGCTTCCACTTCTATAAACGTTCCTAAACCATCCACCACATCGAAATGAAATTTTACATTGTCTATAAAATATATTTTACGTTTTTTATCTACCTTTATTTTCACACCAAGTTGTTTTGTCAAAATGTTTTTTAATGCAATATTGGGTTCGTGTTGGTATAAAATGATGTCTGACTGTTTCGAATCATTGATGTTTTCTCTATCGTAGTTAATGAGCGAGTTTTCAATATTTCCTTCTCTTAATTTTAGCCTACCTTTTGTAACATTAAAGTAAGTGTCTATTTGGTGGTCTGTTCCTTTAAAAATTGGGTTTAGTTTTAAAAGTTTGTTTTCGTAATCTTTTAAATTATCAACTTTGGCTTTGAATTCGAAGTTTTTGATATTCATTTTATCACAATTAGGTCTATTTATTTTGTGTTGATGCTATATACTAAGATTCTCTATCATATCAGCGCGCGAAAAAAACCTTCAATATACAAGATGTAAACATGCGCATAAAAGCATAAAAAACAAAGTAAAAATTGAACTTTGAATTACAAAAATAGCTATAAAAAACCACTTTAGTTTTGGCTAAAGCGGTTTTGGTTTTTCATTCAGAGGCTTTTTAAAAGGCAGCGGTAAGCTAGCAAGCACAGCTATAATGGTTAGCTGTTATTATGTGCTTCCCTTTTTAGTTGTCGCGGTATGTCACTGGACTACATTGAGCAAATTTTTTGTCTGCTGTAATATTTATTTTATGTGTCATAATGTATTCTGCAAATAACAATTTGAACTGTTCTTCTTTTGTTTTTTCAATTTGACTTTTGAAATTGTAAATGTAATAATCAACCGATCCATCTTTGTCAAAATACAACCTATTCCAACATTTTGTTTCTTGTCCCCACGTGTAATCTTTTTGTTTTAAAAACTTGCCAAAGTCTTGCAGAAATGTCGAGTATGCGTCAAACAATTTTTGTTGGTCAGCATCAGTTTTGAAAACAGCTAATGATGTGTCTACATGAACTGCACTTTGATAAATAGTATCTAGTTGTTTAATTTTATTGTCAGCATTGTCACTTGGCGAAATAATTTTAGATGTGTCAATATTTTCTTTTTTTATTGTCCCACCGCAAGAAGTTAAGACGAAAATGATTAAGGTCGAAATAAATAATTTTATCATAGTTTTAATTTATTTGGGTTGCATATAACTCGCCAATTTGGGTAGCCATTAGAATGTTTATTCCCTTTTTTAGTATTACAAACATATTTATTACATGCATTAAAGCAAGTTAATTTGAAATTTTATTAAACATACTTGTTTGGTTTTAAATGGTCTTTGGTTTTTAGTTTACATGTTAAAGAAGAAAATTATAGAATGCGGATTTCGGAATCTTGAATTCGGAATTTTAATGCGGTTATTAATTAAGGAAAGTAAGGTTGTAAAACCTCGAAGGGGTTTATTATAAATAGCCACGAATGAAATTCGTGATACAGTGAAACACGCAACATATGCAACTACAAAGTATTTGAAATACCGATACGAAATACAAACTTCAGAATGTAAAATTCGGAATATGAATTCGTTTGTAAATGAAGGAATGTTATGGTATCAATATGTTGTTGGTCGGCAGACGCAACAACGGCAGGAAACTGAATGCGAAATCAATGATTACCCCTTGTTAAGAAAGATGCCTCTGGCATGACTATGAGGGAATTAGCAATAAGCAATAAGCAATGGGCAATAAGCAATAAGCAATTAACCAATTCAACCATCCAACAATTAATCGGTTAACCAATCAAACAATCAACCATCTAGCAATCCAACCATCCAACAATTTAATAATCCAACCAATCTCCAATTGGCCAATATTGCAAATACTACTATTACCCATTATAATTGCACTGTTATCAATTCAAAAATCTGAAATACTATTTTACATATTTGCTTGTTTTGTTTTTAGGTATAACCAATGCCCAAAACTTAATTCCAAACCCCGGTTACGAGGAGCGGCAAAAAGATGGTACTCCAAAGTATTGGACCCAACCCAAAGGCGATTTTTACCATTACGAACACCAAATGGTTGATACCAATGGAGTAGAAATTTCGAACTATTTGCATGGACTTTGTACCATCATGCCATTGCCAAGCGAATACCTTTGTGTTAAACTTAAAAAGCCCGTGGTAGCTGGGAAAACTTATCATTTTAAAGTAAAAACTTATGTTAAAGATGAAAGTTGGAATAGAATAGAAAAATTAGGTCATTTTGAATTAGCAGTATTGCCATATTACGAAAAAGTAACTCCAATACGAATCAGAATAAAAGCTACACCCTTAGCCCAATTTGCTATTGATTCAAACCCAGAACGTGAGCGTCCGTTTTGGCAATACCATCATTTAACTTTTACAGCTAATAGCAGTGGCGATTATTTGTATTTAGGAAGGTTTCATACCGATTCTACTTATAGTTTATATGATAGTTTGGTAAGTATTAAAGAAAGAATGATTAAGGAGCGCGATGCGCAAATAATTCACCTGCGCGATAGTTTTAGCAAATTAAAAGTAGATATTCCAGATTTAGGTGATAGCAAAAAGGCCATCAAAAAGCAAAAGCAACTCATGTTTAACTTTGTGAATTCGGCTAAAAAAGAATTGAATTTGATGATATTGGAGGTGCAAAACAATACCAATAACCTGCTTGATTCTGTAAACCAAATTTACCTTGACCCATTTTATTTTCATGTGCGTTTGTATTACGATGACTTATGTTTGGCCGAAGTTAGAAACGATAATACTTGCGATTGCCGCGATACCATGTATGTTTATAAACCTAAATTTGAAATTGGAAAAACTTATGCTTTGCGCAATATCAATTTTGATTTGGATAAATATGTGTTGTTGCCGCAATCGTATGTAGAACTTGATAATTTATTATCCATTATGCGCGAGTACCCTAAAATGGTAATAAAAATAATGGGACATACCGATAGTCAAAATTCGGATGCGTATAATATTACTCTATCTAATAACAGAGCCATGGCTTGTGTTAAGTATTTAATCAAGCATGGAATAAATGCCAAACGATTAAGTTGGCAAGGTTATGGAGAACGAATTCCTATAACCACCAACGAAACAGAAGAAGGCAAAGCAGCTAATAGAAGGGTGGAGTTTATGGTTTTGAAAGTAGAGTAGGAGAGAGGGTTTAATTACTTACTACTTTCAATATTTCTGCAGTAAGCCTTAAAAGTTCGGTTTCAGCTACTTTGGCATCGTATTGCGCAGCCGATAAACGGGTTTGGCTTAATACTAGGTTTTGTTGCGCATCGCGCAATTCTAAGGCTGTAATTACCCCTACTTTATATTGCTCATTGGCTAAATCAAAATTACTTTGAGCCACTGTTACATTTTCAGTTTCAAATTGAAGTAATTGCAATGCCATGGCGTAAGAATTATAGTTTTGTTGTATAGCCAAATCCAATTTTGTTAAGCTATCTTTTAACACAAAATCAGTTGATTTTAAACTTAGCCTTGCATTTTGCAAACGTTTATCTACGCTAAATCCATTGAATACATTTAAACTTAAAGCCGCACCATAATGGTAGCCATTGGTTTGGCTCGATTGTAAAAAACCTGCTTCAGAGTTTTGTTTGTTATAGTTATAGCCTGTTTTTAATTGAACCGTTGGCATGCGCTCAGCCCTAATTTCATTGATGCTAAATGCCGATACTTGATAATTTTTTTTAGTAATCATTAAGTTGGTATTTTGAGTTTGTGCTTTGCTTTGCAAATCGGCTAGTTTTAAATCTTTATTGATTTCAATTTTATCATCTACCTCAAAATCTGTGGTTAAGTCGCGGGCTTATAATTGGTTCAAATTGGCTTTGGCATTTTGTACCAAATTTTGTTGTTTCATCAAGGCCGATTTATCGGTATTTAAATCCACTTGCGCTTTTAAAACCTCGGTTTTTGATACTTTTCCAACAGCTAATTTATCGTTAGCCAACTTCAGCCTATCGGTTGAAATAGTTACACTTTGTTGCAAAGCATTCAATTGTTTTTTGTTTTGAACAATATCGAAATAAGCACGAATAATACGACTAAAATTTTGCTCTATTTGCGCACGCATCCTCAATTCGCCTATGGCTTGTAATTGATTCAACTTATTTTTAGTGGCAAACATTTTTAAACCATCAAAAATAGTCCAACCCAATTCTACCCCAACATTTAACTGATTAGATTTAGCACCATCTTTATTATTTTCAGTTCCATTTAAAAACTTTTGTTGGGTATTATTTACCACATTATCTTGGCTAGCAGTAGCAGCAACAGTTGGCAACATGCCAGCAGCTCCGGCATAATTACTATTTTGAGAAATTTCCGCTTCGTTTTTAGCCAGTTGAATGGAATAATTATTGGCCAATGCCAATTTTAAAGCTTCATTTAAAGTAAGTATTTGTTGGGCTTTTGCTCCAATAAATACTAAACTTAAAACAAAAACTGTAACTATTTTATTTGAAAACAATTTATTTAACAACATGAATTTCATTTTTAATTAAGCCGAAATTTCTTCGGTTGATTCAACATCGGTTTTTGATTTTTTGTTACGAGAAATATAACTGTACATAACAGGAATTACGTATAAAGTTAAAAAACCTGAAAACAACAAACCACCTATAATTACTATACCCATAGCAGTTCTACTTTTTGCGCCAGCACCTAGAGCTAAAGCAATTGGCAAAGCTCCTAAAATGGTAGCCAAACTGGTCATCATGATTGGGCGCAAACGCTGAACTGCTGCAAGTTTAACAGCTTCAATGGTTTGCAAACCACTTTCTTTTTGATGGTTAGCAAATTCTACAATTAAAATTCCATTTTTAGTAACCAAACCTATTAAAACAATGATTCCAATTTGACTGAAAATATTGATAGTTTGGTTAAAATACCACAATGAAATTAATGCTCCAGCCAAAGCCATTGGCACAGTAATCATAATAATTAAAGGATCAACAAAACTTTCGAACTGAGCTGCTAATACCAAATAAACCAAAACCAAAGCCAATAAAAAGGCAAATGTGGTATTTGACGAACTTTCAGAAAAATCGCGAGAAGGACCAGCCAAATCGGTAGTAAACGATTCATCTAATACCTTTTTCGAAATTTTTTCCATTTCCTTTATCCCATCACCAATGGTTTTACCAGGTGCTAAACCTGCGGAAACAGTAGCTGCTTTGTAACGATTGTAATGATACAATTGAGGTGGGCTACTTTGTTCTGTAATTTGAACCACGTTATCCAATTGAATCATTTTACCAGCATCGTTTTTAACGTAAAGCGATTTTAAATCCAAAGGTTCATCACGGTTTTCTCTGTCCATTTGCCCAATAACTTGATACTGTTTTCCTTGTTGCGTATAATATCCATAACGCAAACCACTATAAGCCAATTGCAGTGTTTGCGCCACACTTTGAACCGAAACACCCAAACTTTTGGCTTTGTCTCTATCAATCGTAATCACCAATTCGGGTTTATTGAATTTTAAATTTACATCAAACCCTTGGAAAGTTTTATTGGCCGAAACTGCTTCTATAAACTTTGGTAAGTATTCTTGAATTTTACTGAAATCTTGATTTTGTAAAATGAACTGAACAGGTAAACCAGCACGCGAACCTCCAGAACCATTAATGGTTTGATCTTGAATTACAAATGATTTAGCATCAGGAAAATTCTTTAAATTTCGGGTAAGCATATCAGCTATTTGCTGTTGCGAACGTTTGCGTTCATCAGGGTCGCTTAAAATGATTCGGTTAAAACCAGTATTTACCGCTCCACTTCCTGTAAAACCTGGTGCTGTTACCGAGATAATAATTTTCTTTTCCGGAACTGAATCTAAAATCAGTTGAGTAATTTTATCTTGGTAATTATCCATAAACTCGTACGAGGCACCTTCGGGCGCAGTGGAACTTATGCGCATCACACTTCTATCATCAAGTGGAGCTAACTCACTTTGAATGGTATTTCCAATTAAAAATATTAAACCAAACGAAATTACAACGATTACCAATGCCAACCATTTGCGTTCAAAAAAAGCATCCAACGATTTTTTATAGGCATTGTTCAATCCTTCAAAAAATGGTTCAGTTTTGATATAAAAATTACTGCGTTTTTTATGGTCTTTTCTAGTTAAAAATACATTCAACATAGGCGTTAACGAAAGCGAAACAAATGCAGAAATCAGAACCGCACCTGCTACCACCACTCCAAACTCGCGGAATAACCTGCCCACAAAACCTTGTAAGAAAATGATTGGTAAAAAAACCACTGCCAACGTAATAGAAGTTGAAACTACGGCAAAAAATATTTCGTTTGAACCTTTTATTGCAGCCTCGCGAGGCGAAAGACCTTCTTCTATTTTCTTAAAAATATTTTCGGTTACTACAATTCCATCATCAACCACCAAACCTGTAGCTAACACTATGGCTAATAAGGTTAAAATATTGATAGAAAAACCTGCCAAGTACATGATAAAAAATGCACCAATCAGCGAAACAGGAATATCAATTAATGGTCTAAAAGCAATTAACCAATCTCTAAAAAATAAGAAAATAATTAATACAACCAATATGAATGCTATTAACAAAGTTTCTTTTACCTCGGTAATAGATGTTTTGATAAACTTGGTATTATCAATAGATACATTCAGTTTAAAATCTTTGGGAACTTCTTTCTTAATTTGCTCAAAACGTTTATAAAACTCATCAGCTATTTCAATATAATTAGCACCTGGCTGAGGTACAATTCCCAAACCAATCATTGGAATTCCTGATTCCTTTAAAATAGTCTCTTCGTTTTCTGCTCCAATAATGGCGTAACCAACATCTTTTAACTTAATGGTTTTGGTATCATCGGCTTTAATAATTAAGTTGTTAAACTGCTCTTCGGTAGTAAATTTACCAACCGTTTTTACCGTTAACTCAGTGGTATTTCCTTCTATTTTACCACCCGGAAGTTCTACGTTTTCTCTGTCTAATGCTTGTTTTACATCTAAAGCAGTAACTCCTAAAGCCGAAAGTTTAGCAGGATTTAACCATAAACGCATGGCATAACGTTTTTGTCCCCAAATTTGAATGGTACTAACTCCTGGAATGGTTTGTAGTTTTTCTAACAACACATTTTCGGCATAATCACTTACCTGTAATTGGTTTTTATTATCGCTTTGAATGGTCATACCCAAAATAGCATCTGAGTTTGCATCGGCTTTACTCACTACCGGAGGTGCATCAATATCTTGTGGTAATTGCCTCACAGCTTGCGAAACTTTATCGCGCACATCGTTGGCAGCTTCTTCTAAATTGGCATCTAAATTAAACTCCACAGTAATATTACTGGTTCCTAAATTACTAGCAGACGAAATAGAACGAATGCCCGCAATTCCATTAATTGATTTTTCTAATGGCTCTGTAATTTGCGATTCAATTATTTCTGCATTGGCACCGGTATAACTTGTTCGTACCGTTATAATTGGTGGATCGATGGAAGGAAATTCCCTCACACCTAAATATTTATATCCAATAGCACCAAATAATACAATGGCTATAGACATAACCGTTGCTAATACAGGCCTACTTATACTTACACTTGATAAACTCATTTTTTGTTATTTAAAGATTTAGTGATTTTTTGATTTGGAGATTGTTAGATTGCTAGATAGTTAGATTGCTAAATGGTTGAATTGTTAAATTGCTGTTTGCTTATTGATGAATTGCCACATGTTCCGAAAGCTTTCGGAATTAGCCTGTGGAATTAAAGATAAATTGTTGTTTAGTTAAATTTTTTATTTCTCATTTCCCGCTTCTCAATTCACCCACGCCTTGCGTGATTGTCATTTCGCATTCCGCAATAATTCAACATTCATTATTCAACATTTAAAATTTAACTTTCACTCCTTGTTTCATTTGAATAATTCCACTTACAATTACCGAATCGCCAGTTTTTAAACCACCTATAATTTCTACGTTTAACTCGTTTCTTCCCGCTACTTCAACTTTTTGTTCAACCGCAGAATCACCTTTTACTACAAATACTTTTTGCCCTTTTAAAATGGGCACTACTGATTGTGTTGGAATTAAAAACACACCTTCTTTATCGTTCAATGGCACATTTACTTTAGCAAATAATCCTGGTAAAAGAACACCATTGCTATTTTCGCAGATAGCTCTTAAAACCACATTTCTATTTACCACATCTACCTTTGGTTCAATGGCATAAATTTTAGCTTTAAAAGTTTTTTGAATTCCTTCAACAGTAAAATTTACTTCTGTGCCATTGCTAATTTGAGCTACATATCTTTCAGGAACCGAAAATTCAATTTTTATCCTATCAATTTTTTGAATAGAAGCAATTTTGGAAGCCGAATTAACAAAAGAACCTTCGCTTACATATTTTAAACCTATTTTACCACTAAATGGTGCTACAATTTCGGTATGCTTAATACTTTCTTTAAGTATTTCTATATCGGCATTGATTGAATTTAAGTCGGTAAGCGATAAATCATAAGCTTCTTGGCTAATTCCACCTTTATCTAACAATTGTTTATTGCGTTTTTCAGTTTCTTGTTTCAGCTTTTTGTTAATCAATGCTTTGTTTAGCTGCGCTTGTAAATCGCCATCATAAATTTTAATAAGTTGTTTGCCTTTAGCCACCACAGCGCCTTCGGTAAAACTAATTTTTGTAATTCTACCTTGCGTTTCGGCATGCAACTCTACTTCCTCATCAGCCATAATATTGCCAATGGCTTGCACTGAACTTGATACACTTTGTTTTTGAGCTACTACCACACTCACTTTTACTGGAGCAACATTAGGCTTACCACCTTTTGCACCCGAAGCACTAGCTTCGGTTTTAGGAAAAATTTTAGGATAGGCCAACAAGGCTACTATGGCTATAATTACTGAATAAGTTATAATTTGTTTTTTAGTCATGTTTTTATTAAAATTATAATAAGCTTCTATTTGCTTACATTATTTGATTTTACATATTTTAATTCGTAGTACTCGGCAGGTAAACCCGAAATATTATGGAGCATTCGGTTAAGCATTTCAAAAAATAATATTTGCTCTTGCTCTGTAAAGTTTTTAAAAGCTGAATTGTTTACCAAATTAAAGGCTTCGTTTATTTTAGGTAAATAAGTTTTGCCTTTTTCGGTACAAACTATCATGTGCTCTCTTCTATCGAGTGCATTTTTTTCGCGATTTACCAATCCTTTATCAGTTAAATAATCAATGATTCGAACAATACTTGCTTTGTCAATATCAAAATATTTGGCTAAACATTGTTGGGTAATTTTTTCATGATTACCAATAACCATTAATACATAAAAGTATTTATCAAAATCAAATTCGGTAAAATGAGCAGCAGCAGCTCCGTAATAGTTTTTGGCTAAAAGGGTAAACTTATAGGCCAATGGAGTACCAAAATCCGATTTGCAGTTTTCTTTATCTTCCATTTATGGCAGCAAATGTAGTTGAATAAATCAATAGTTGACAAAATCAACTATTATTAACCTTATTTTTACAAAGTATAAAATATTTTAGAATAAACCATTAAATCGGTTATTGGTGTTTGTATAAAAAAAGAAGCAGTCATAAAGTAAAATACCTTACAACTGCTTGTTAAATTTTAATAGAATTTTTTTTAAAAATGTATGGTAAAAGTAGTGCCTTTATTAACCTCGCTATCTACCTTTATATTGCCACCTAAAGCTACTATTTGAGAGTAAACTAAGTATAATCCAATTCCTTTACTATCAGTATGGGTATGAAACCTTTGATATAATCCAAAGATTTTATCTTTAACTTTATCCATATCAAAGCCAAGACCATTATCGGTATAGGTTAACTTAATTTTTTTGTTTTCTATTTGAGTACTAACTGTAATTTGCAAGTCTCGGTCCTTACTGGCATATTTAATTGAATTGGTTAATAAATTCAAGAAAATACTTTCTAAATAACTTTTGCTATAACTTAACTTATTTGCCTTTGAAAAATTAAGGTTAATTTGGGCATTGCTTCTTGTAACTAATGAATTGATAGAATCTTTTACCTCAATAAAAACCTCTTCAATGTTTACATTTTCAAGTTCTTGGTTGGTATTTTCTTTTATTATAAGTATTTTTATTAAGTCATTTAAAGTTTCATGTAATTTATTGGTTGATTGCTTTAAGGCATCAATTAATTCAGTGGTTTCTTTATCATTAATTTTTTCATAATTAAACAAGTCTAAAATAGCCAATATATTGGTCAATGGCGAACGCATATTGTGCGATGTAATGTACGAAAACTGCTTAAGTTCTTTGTTGTTATTAGTTAATTCATTTAATAGTTGTTCGCGCTCTTGTTCGGCTTTTTTGCGGGCAGTTATATCACGTTCTATCGATATCCAATGAGTAAACCAACCTTTTTCATTTGCCACCGGAACTATTGAAAAATTAAGCCAATATTCTTCCCCATTTTTCCTGTAATTAATTATTTCCGTTTCTACCGGTTGCCAATTTTCTATGGCTTTTCTAATTTTATCAAGTTCTTCCCTACTAGTATCAGGGCCTTGCATTAATCTTGGACTTGATCCTATTAATTCGTTTAATGTATATCCCGAAATTTTTGACATTGCATTATTAGCATAAATTATTTCAGGACCAGGCGCATCAAAAGGTTCAGCTTTGGTAATAATTACACCATCGTTTGTGTTTTCTATAACCGATTGGAATAACTTTAACCTTTCTTCATTAATTTTTTGTTCGGTTAAATCTTGCATTGCACCAATCATTCTTACCACTTTCCCCTTTTCATTTCTGATGCAAATGGCTTTATCAATTACAAAAACATAAGTTCCATCTGCTCTTAAATAACGGTACTCAAATTTTAAATTATTTTCGGTTGACTCAATGAATTTAGTTAGTTCTAACTCTACTTTTTCAAGATCATCTTGATGAATTCTTTGAACCCAATTTTCTTTACCTTTTACAAATGTATTTACGTTGTCATAACCAAAAAGGGTTTTAAAACCTGCTCCCCAATAAATCATATCATTTTGTAAATCCCAATCCCAAATGGCATCAAAAGTAGCTTTGGTTACATATTCAAACCTTTCGTTTATTTCTAATATTTCTTTTTCAAATTTTTGATTTTCGGTAATGTCTCTGGCTATGCAATACATTTTCTCAGCATTTTTATCCCACTTGGCTGCCCAAGAAAATGGCACTAAACTACCGTTTTTATGTACGTACCTATTTTTAAAATTTGTTACTGATCTACCTTCATAAACCTTAGCTGCTATTGCTTTTGTTTGTTCTACATCATCGATATATACAAAATCTAAAAAAGGTTTTCCTTTAAGTTCTTCTGGTTTATATCCTAAAATATTTTCGGCTGACTTACTAATTATTTCAAATTTATTCTCATTATCAATAATGCAAATGATATCAAGCGAAGTATTTAAAATATTATTCAGTTCATTACTTTGTTCTTCTATTCTTAAGTCGCGTTCCTTACGATAGGTCACATCTTGAAAAACACCAAATAATTTGACACATTTACCATTAATAAAACTTGCTTCTCCTTTAGCACGTACCCATTTTTCATTGCCTTTAGCAGTTATTAACTGTAATTCAAAATCCCAAGGTGTTCCTTGTGTCATGGCAATTTCAACACATTTAGAAACAGTATCTCTACTAAAGCCTTCTTTGTAAAAATGAATAGCTGTATTTAAATTAGGTTCATAATCTAATGGAACTTCATGAATTAATTTTGTCACATCGCTCCAAGTGGCTTTATTAGCAACCAAATCAACTTCCCAACCACCAATTTTACCCATAATACTTATTTCGTTCAGTAAATTGGTGTTTTTAACCCTATTGGTAATATCTGATAAGTAAATAAATATCCTATCTTCATGGCTTATTAAATCTTTGTAAACTACTGATGAGTAATCTGCCATAAAATAGTTGCCAAAAGCATTAACAGCGTTTATTTCAGCTTTGGCTTTTCTATTTGTTTTTTGATTATTCGTTATTTCAATAAATGCTGGAGATTCAATTTCAAAGAAATCCGAAACATTTTTAGTCAGTAATTTTTCGTTTGAACAAACAAATAAATTACAAGCTGATTGATTTGCTTCTATTATATCGCCATTTATATTGGTAATTATAAATGAGTTGAGCGAATTTTCAACAAAGGCTTTATACTTTTCTTTATTATTTAATATTTGAAGTTCATGTTGTTTTTCCTTTGTTATATCCTGAATGGTAGCATAAGCCTTTACAATATGATTACCATTTTTAGTAGCTTTAGCTGTTATTCTTACCCATTTATATTTTGTTTTTTGAGTTAATAATTCCAATTCTAAATCAAATGAATTTCCATTTTTTTGAATCTCATCAAAGTTGTTTTTGATAGATATTTTGGCTTCATCCTTAAAATAATTAATTAGGCTTTCAAAGGTTAATATTTCAGTAGATTCTAAATCAAACAATGTGGCAATTTCTTCAGTGCAACTAAATTCATTTGTAATAAGATCAAGTTCAATTCCTCCAATTTTACCCGACTCTTGGGTTTCAAATAATAAGTTTTTGTATTTTTTATTTTCGGTAATATCGCGTACTGAAGTTACTTTATATTTTTTTCCATCGGGTTGAACCAATAATTCTGCACTGGCATAAATATCTATAATAGTTCCATTTTTACGTTGAACCTGCCACTCTGCTGCTAATTCTTCTTTCCCATCAATAAATTCATCGTGTAAGTTTTGAAGTGCTTGTTTGTATTCTAAAGGAACAACTAAGGTAAAATTATTACCTATTAATTCTTCTTTGGTGTATCCATATATCTTACAATATTCATTGTTTACATCAACAAATACCCCATTTTCGTTGGTAATACAAACCCCAACTGCAGTAGCATTAAATACTGCGTCTAACAACTTTTCGGCTTTAGTTAGCTGTTCTAAAGTTTTTACTGCTTTGGTAATTTCAATTAAGCCAAATGAAAAACTTTTTACTTCTCCAAGTTCATTAATAATAGGAGTAAAATTAATACTGAAACATAGTTTATTTTGAGTTAAATCGTTAATATAAAAATCCTTGGTAATGCTTTTACCTGATATGGCAGTTTTAAAATCAACTATCAACTCTTCTAAAGCTTGGGATTCAAAATAATCAAAAAGAGAGGCTCCTTCTTGTAGCGGTTTAAACGAAAATAAGTTAAAAATGCTTTTGGCTTTTTCGTTAAAAGTTATAGCCAAATACGATTCATCAACCAAAATAAAACCTTGCAAATTATTATCTAACAAGGCATTTAATTTGGCTTGTTTTTCAGTTAATAATTTTTCTTTTTTAAATAATTCATCGTTTACCAATTTTAGTTCGGTATAAGCAATTTGAACCTCTTCGTTGGTACTTTGTAACTCTTCATTACTGGTTTCTAATTCCTCGTTCGATGATTGTAACTCTTCGTTTGTACTATGCATCTCTTCATTAAGAGATTGTAATTCTTCGTTACTGGTTTCTAATTCCTCAATAAAAGTTTGTAAATGCTCTTTGGTTTGAATTAATTCTTTTTCTAACTCCTGAACTCTATTATCTATTAGCTCTTTATCGGTAATTAAATTTTCCTTTAAAATAAATTCATCTATTTCAAGTTTTTCAAAAATAACCATCAATAAATTATCGCTGAAACTAATTGATTTAAGTGGTTTAACACAAAGTCTTACATAATGTATTTGCCCAAATAAATTAAACTTTTTTATAGGACTTTTTATGTTTTTAAAGTCTTTTATTGCTCTAGTAATTATGGCTCTGAGCTCTATTTGCAGCTCAGCATTTACCATTTTTATTAGGTTAACATTTACATTGCCGGAGGTAAAACTTAAAAACAACCTTACATCGCCATGAACGCTTTGAATGTCAAAGTTTTCGTTAATTATTACATATGGGTTTTCAAAATCAGTATAAATTGTTTCTTTAATAATATCTTCTAAGCTACTACTTGTTTTAGTTTTACTTGCTTTGGCGTTATCATCTAACTTAGTGGCATGCTGTAATTTGGCTTTAAAGTTCGAAAACTGAATGGTTTTTATGGCATAGCCTTTTTTGTGTTGGAATATTTTATTTTTTGCATCAATGGTATTAAACAAATCAGAAAACTGACCAACTGTTTCTGATTTACCCAAAAATAAATAACCATTTTCGTTTAAGGAGTAATGAAATAATGGAATAATTTGTTTTTGTAAATTGGCTCCAAAATAAATCAACAGGTTTCTACAACATATTAAATCTAATTTTAAAAAAGGAGGATTATTGGTTACATCATGCTTTGAAAATAATACCATGGAACGAATTGATTTTACTAACTCGTAATTGTTGCCATTTTTTAAAAAATATTCGTTTAAAATATCATTGGGTATATTTTGAATAACCTCTGGAGTGTATAAACCTTTTCGAGCTATAGTTATTGCCCTGTCATCAATATCAGTAGCAAATATTTGAATATTATATTGGTTAATCTTATCTTTTAACAACCTAGCCAAAATAATGGCTATTGAATAAGCCTCTTCGCCTGTTGACGAAGCAGGTGCCCAAATTCTAATGTGTTTTTTTGCTGAATTATTTATTATTTTTTTTATGTATAATTCTAATGCTAAAAATGCTTCGCTGTCTCTAAAAAAACTAGTTACTCCAATCAATATTTTATTAAACATTTCATCTAATTCAGATGGATTGTTTTCAATAAACACTAAATACTCTTTTATTGATTTTAACTTTAGTTCATTAATGCGTTTTTCTAATCTACGCTTTACGGTAGCTTCTTTATAATTGGAAAAATCGGTGCCTGTTCTGCTGCTTAAAAGCTTAAAAATTTGGTCTAAACTATTATATTCTTCGTTGTCAGAATACTTTATTACTTTAAATTGAACAGGGTTTAAAACAAATTCTTTTATTTCCTCACCCATTTTTTCAGGCAATAATACCGAGTCAATATCTCCTGTATCTATTGCTGCTATTGGCATACCATTGTATTTAGCAGTATGAGGTTCTTGTGCAAGGGTAAAGCCTCCATTTTTTTTAATTGCCCTAACACCTATGGCACCATCGGTTCCTGTACCTGATAAAATTACTCCAATTACTCTTTCGTGTAATGCATTGGCCAACGATTGAAACAATAAATCGACTGAAGGTTTTGGCCCAAGTTGATTTTGAGGTTTGGTTAAAATTATTTTTTCATTGCTTACAGTTATATCCGCATCCGGTGGAGCTATATAAACTTGACTAGGTTCTATTATTGCAAGGTGCTTTGCTTCTTGTACATTTAATTTGGAGTTTTTACCAAGTAGCTGAACCAACATACTTTTATGTGTTGGACTTAAATGCTGCGCAATGATGATACTTATATTTTTTAGTTCTACTGGAAAATTGGTTAAAAAATCTTGTAATGCTTCTAATCCTCCGGCCGAAGCTCCAATGGCAACTATATAATGAGGGTAGTTTTCTTTGTTTATCATGTATTGTTCGCTGCTTAAACTATTTAATAAGCTACTTAGATTGCAAATAACAATATTTATGATTATCTTTTAACTATTTTGTAAAATTTAATTTAATTTAAATATTACTATGCAATCATCCACAAGATTTTTTCTTAAAATAGTATTTGGTTCACAGCAAAACACATTAACCCAAACCAATTAACTTAAAAAGTAATTATTGAATTAACAAAAAAGAGGCTGTCCAAAAAATGAACAGCCTCTTTTTTTTATTTAGCTTGAGCTAACTATTGTATGTTAACAGCCGTAGCCAAAACTTTTATTTCAGTTTTACCATTATTTGTTTCTTTAACAGCTTTACCGGTTACTGTAGCTATTTTACCTTCAATGTTTTTTGGTAATACAAACGCTTTTTTTTCTATTTCTATAAATAAAGCCTCACCACCTTTGTTTTCTAAAGTGAGCCAACAGCCTTCGCCTTTGCATACTTTTTCAATAGTACCTGTTACATTAACATTAGCTTCTGTTTGAGTTTGTAAAACATTCAATACATCACTTACGGTTTTTAACGAATCGGTTTTTACCTCAGCACCAAAATTACCTGAGGTAGGTAATTTTGACCTTGAATCGTTTCCGCAGGCTATTAAACTTAATAAAATAGTTAAAACTAAAATACTGTTTTTCATCTTTGGTAATTAATGGTCTATTTTATTTGTTCACTATATCCATTTCGTCAACAATGTTTTTTGCACCAGCGTATTTTTCAATAACCCAAAGTACATAACGAATATCCACGTTGATGGTTCTTTGTAATTTTTTATCAAAAATAACATCACCAGCCATAGCTTCAATGTTACCATCAAAAGCTAAACCAATTAACTGACCTTTACCGTTTAATACAGGCGAACCTGAATTTCCACCAGTAATATCGTTATCAGTTAAAAAACAAACAGGCATATAACCTTTAGCATCAGCATATTTTCCAAAATCTTTTTGTTTGTATAATTCTAATAAACGCGCAGGTAAATCAAACTCTGAATCGCCAGCTTTGTATTTTTTTACCATACTTTCCATTGTGGTGTAGTAATTTACTTTAGCATCATTTCTTTTATCTGCTGGTAAAGCACGTACTTTTCCGTAAGTTAAACGTAAAGTAGAGTTAGCATCAGGATATTGAATGGTAGCTAATTTTGATTCTCTTAAACCTTCAACTAATAAACGATATGAAGCTAAGAAGTCGTTTTGAGCTTTAGTTACTTCATCTGATTTGTAACCTAAATGTGTCATTAAATCATTTGATAATGCATAGATTGGGTCGTTGGTTACTTGACCTTTTGAAGGTGCATCTAAAAATGCCATCAATTTTTCTTCTGAAGTAAAAATACTCATGGTAAATATAGCATTTACATAAGCATCAAAATTTTTACCAATAGCTATTACTGATGGTGCTAATGGATAACCAACCGATTTTGCACTATACAATGCTAACTGTGCTTTTAAAATATCTTTTTCTGCAGGTAAGTGCATTTCTTCAAAAAACGATTTTACCTCAGTTGTTAACTCAGGTTTCATTTTTTCTTTGCCAGCTGCATCAGCTGCGGCATAATTAGCTAATTGTTTACCAAAACCTCTTGAAATAAATCCAAACGATGATGTTCTTAACAATTGTTGTAAGTAATTATCATGACGTGCTTTTTCGTTGGTAAGTTTGTAGTATGCGTTAATCTTTTCAACCACAGTTCCGTATTTGGCTTTATTAGCTGGTTTGTTGGCCCAAGCATTAAATTTAGCTTCTTGCTCAGCTTTCGATTTTGCAGTTCCAAATTTGGTTAAAGCATCAATCATACCTTGACGGTTTTTCCAATAGTTAGCTACACCAGCATATTTTGAGGCATAGATTAAATTCAATTTATCATTTTGAACCATGTATTTTTTCATGTTGTCCATTCCTGTTTTTGAACCTTCAACCCAAGCTGGGTATGCAAATTTTACATTTTGCTCAATACCACCAGCAGGCATCCAACGATTAGTTCTACCTGGATAACCTAAAATCATAGCAAAATCGTTTTCTTTAACACCACCAGTATTTACTGTTAAATATTTTTTAGGTTTTAATGGCACATTATTTACTGAATATTCAGCTGGATTACCTTTTGCATCAGCATAAATTCTAAACATAGAAAAATCGCCAGTTTGACGAGGCCATTCCCAATTATCCGTGTCGCCACCAAATTTACCAATACTTTCAGGCGGAGTACCTACAAAACGTACATCTTTATAATCTTGGTAAACAAAATAGTAAAATTCATTACCTTGAAAAAAAGAACGTACCGATACAGTGTATTTTCCACCTTCATTATTTTCTTTTTCAATTAAAGCTATTTCTTCCATTATGGCTTTATCTCTATCAGCCTCCGACATTTGAGGATTTACTTTTGCCAAAATTCTTTTGCTTACATCGTCCATTCTCACGAAGAACCTTACGAATAAACTTTTAGGTTTTAATTCTTTATCTTTTGATGAAGCCCAGTAACCGTTTTTTAAATAATTGGCTTCGGGAGTTGATAATTCAGCGATTGCATCGTATCCGCAATGGTGGTTAGTTAATACCAATGCATCTTTCGAAATTAACTCGGCAGTACAACCTCCATTAAATTGCACAATTGCATCTTTTAACGAGCTGTTGTTAATAGCATAAATTTCTTCTGCTGTTAATTGAAGACCCATTTTCTCCATATCACGGTGGTTTAATCTTTTGATAGACATTAAAAACCACATGCCTTCATCGGCCTTTGATACCTCTACACCAAGTATCATTAAAAGTAGTAAACTTGTAATTATTCTTTTCATTTTTGTAATAAATTTATTTAATGGGTGGCGAATGTAAAAATTATTTACAGTACACTTAAATTTTTTTTACAAAAGGGAAATTAATCAGTTAATTGGATTGATTTTTTCTAGACACAATTTGTTTGTTTTAAATTGATTATTTCTTTAATGCGTTGAATTTGGATATTGTTAAAACTCCTTTACCATTTGTTTGTTAGTTGTTATAAAGTTGAATAATTAAAAGTGATTTTTTATTATTTAATTGCGACTTTACAAACAAGTACTTTGTACTTTAAACTAAGAACTAAAAACACTCCATGAAAATTACCTTTTTAGGTGCCGCCCGACAAGTTACGGGAAGTATGCACCTAGTAACGCTAGAAAGCGGTTATAATATTCTAATAGATTGTGGTATGGATTACGAGTTAAAGCGTAACCCAACTTTTAAAGAAGATATTTTTCCTTTTAATCCAGCCGATATAGATACCGTTATACTCACACATGCGCATATTGACCATTCTGGCAATTTGCCAAGTTTGGTTTACCAAGGTTTTAGAGGAAGCATTATTTGTACCGGTGCTACAGCCGAATTAACCGAATATTTACTTTACGATAGTGCCAATATTCAATTAATGGAATACCGAAAGGCACTTGGTAATGCCAAAAAAACTAAACGAAATAATGTTCCAAAACCTTTATACATGACAAGCCATGTTAAAGATTGTGTAGATAGATTTACTATTGCAAAATTTAATGAACCGTTTACCATAAACCAAGAAGTAAAAGTTACTTTAATTGAAGCTGGCCATTTACTTGGAGCAGCTTCAGTAAAAATGGAAGTGGTTGAAAATGGAATTACCAAATCTATCGGTTTTACAGGTGATTTAGGCAGAAGTAATTCAAAGTTAATAAATAACACTACTTTACTTACCGGAATTGATACTTTGGTTTCTGAAAGTACTTACGGAGGAAGAAAACATAAAATTACCCGCTCGGCCGAAGATGAAATGTTGCATTATATTACCACCACATGTATTGATATTAGGGGGAGATTGGTAATTCCTGCTTTTAGTGTAGGCAGAACGCAATCCATTGTATTTACCATTAATCAACTAAAACGTCAAGGATTCCTTCCAAATGTAAAAATATTCGTTGATAGTCCACTAGCAATTAGAAGTACAGATGTTTACGAAAAACATAAAGAATTATTAAATCCTGAAGCATTCGCCTTTCAAAAACAATATGGTTCATTACTCGAACATGAAGATATTGAATACCTAACCGAGTTCAAACACCATGAAGCTTTGATGTATTATACCGACCCTTGTGTCATTATTTCAGCTGCTGGAATGGTTGAAGGTGGGCGTATTCAAGAGCATATTACCAATAATATTGAAAATCCTTTTTCAACCATCTTAATTTCAGGATTTTGTGCTGAAGGAACTTTTGGACATAAACTTTTAAATGGCCAATCAACCATTAATATTAAAAATAAAGTAAAACGTGTGTTTGCCAAAATAGCCAGTACCGATATTTTTAGTTCTCATCCTGATTGCGATGAGGTGTTTAATTATATCAATCAAACTCATCAAAATGGCTGTAAAAATGTGTTTTTAGTACATGGCGATGAAACGCAAATGACTGCCATGCGCGATAGATTAGCTTTATCAGGAATTAAAGCTGAAATGCCTGAACAAGGCCAATTTTTTGAGTTGTAAAACAAGTTAAATTTTATTGAACCAACCAAATAATAAATAAGCTAGAGTAATAAATAACAAAATCAAAATAGTAATAGCTATTGCAATTATTTCGGGAGGATAAATAGTATTATGCCATCCTGTGTCTATTATTTCAGTATCTTTTATTAAAAACCTTACCAAAACATATGTTAATATGCTTGTGCTAATCATAGCTATAAAGTAGGTATATATTTTTTTCATTTGTACTTAATTAACAATATTAATAAAAAAAGCCAAACGTTTTCACATTTGGCTTTTAGTTAATTGCTAAAATAATTTTATAATAACTTAGTAAAAACGCATGGATATAAACCAAGAACTATGCTTATAATTAAACATACTGCTATAACCATTTGATAAGCAAAAGTAGGTTTAATTTCAAACTCGTTAGCTGGTTTACTGTACATAGCTACAATTACTTTCATGTAATAAAACACACCAATAATAGAACTGATAATGGCAACAAAAACCATATTTTGCCATCCATTTCTAAAAGCTTCGCTAAATATAAAGTATTTACCAAAAAAGCCTGCAAATGGAGGAATACCAGCTAAACTTAACATAGCCATGGTTAAACTAGCAGCCAATAAAGGATTCTTTTTGGCCAATCCATTAAAACCACTTATGCTTTCAGTTCCAGTTGCTTTAAATACAGTAATGGCAATTGCAAAAGCAGCTAAACTTGCCACTGCATAACCTACCGAATATAAAAACAATGCACTATCGGTACTTCCTTGAATACTTATAATGGCTAACATCATATAACCAGCATGACTAATACCAGAATAAGCTAAAAGACGTTTGAAGTTGTCTTGCACCAATGCTACTAAGTTTCCTACTAACAAAGTAGCTGCACAAGAAATGGTTAAAATTATTTCGGCTTTACCTAATGCAAATACAAAGCATGATGATAACAAGCGATAAAATGCAGCAAAAGCAGCAATTTTAACCAATGTACTCATTAATGCTGTAATTAAGCTTGGTGCACCTTCATACACATCGGGAGCCCAAAAGTGAAAAGGAGCAGCTGAAACTTTAAACAGCATTGCAAATATCATAAGCAACATACCTACAATAAATAAGGGATCTAATTTATCAGCATGCATGCGCATGTAGTTACCAATTCCATCAATACTAAAAGTACCAGTTACACCAAATACCAAAGCAATTCCAAATAATAAAAATGCACTAGCAAATGAACCCATTAAAAAGTATTTAAAACCTGCTTCGTTTGATTTTAACTCAAACCTACGGCTTCCCGCCATTACGTATAGTGAAATAGATAAAGTTTCAATTCCTAAAAACAACATAGCCATGTTTGAAAAACTAAACATCATTAATGCACCACAAAGTGTAAACATTAATATAGCCATATAATCACTGATGTGTTTTTCATCATCGGTGCTGGTATAAAAATCGCCAGAAAGAATTAAAATAATTAGCATGATAAACAATGCCAAACCACTAAATGCAGTTGAAAAATTGCTATCGCTCAACATGCCGTTAAAATGTGTTTGCGGATTGTTCCAAGTTTGTAAGTTTAAGCTAAAAATAACAGCTAAACCCAATACCAAAATTGGAATTAAATATTTACGTAAATTAAATATTTCGGCTAGTAAGCCAAATAATCCTAAACAAGCTGTATATATTAAAGTATTCATTAATGAATGGTATATTTAAAATGTAAAATTATCTAACAAAACTAAGTCTATAAATTTGCTCCGAAATAGGTGCAACTAATTCTAATATAGGTTTAGGGAAAATTCCAAATGCAAAAATTAAAATGGCAATGGTTGCTAACACCAACTCTTCGTTCCATTTCAAGTCTTCAAAAACGGTAACGTTTTCGTTTATATCGCCTAGCATTACTTTTTGATACATGCGTAACATATAAACTGCACCTAAAATAACTGTTAAACCTGCAAATAAAGCTGCCCAACTGTTGTATTCAAATAAGCCTAATAAAAGCATAAACTCACCAATAAAACTATTGGTTAATGGTAAAGCTACTGAGCCTAAAACTATTATTATAAAATAAGTAGCAAATCGAGGTGATAATACACGAATACCGCCTAAAGTATTGATATCTGAGCTTCCTGTTCTGTTAATAATTATATCAGCACAATAAAACACTCCAACTACATTAATACCATGCGCTAACATTTGAACCAATCCACCTTGAATACCTTGAACATTTAATGCAAAGATACCTGCTGCTATTAATCCAACGTGAGCAATTGATGAATAAGCAAATAGTTTCTTTAAATCTGTTTGCATAATGGCAATTACCGAAGCGTAAACCACTCCAATAAAACACATAGCAATAACATAAGGAGTGTATTCAGCAGTTCCCATTGGAACAATGGGTAATAACCAACGCAATAAACTGTATAAACCCATTTTTAGCATGATTCCTGAAAGTAACATAGTGCCTTGAGTTGGTGCAGAGCTATAAGTATCTGGCTGCCATGTATGGAAAGGAATAATTGGAATTTTAATGGCATAAGCTAAAAAGAACATCCAAAATATAAATCCTTGTTTACATGAGCAAATATGGTTCATGGTTAAATCTACCCAGCTTAAGCTATGGCTTGAAGTATTCCAATACAAGAATATGAAACCAAACAACATCAATAAACTACCTGCTAATGTATAGATGAAGAATTTTAAAGTTACGGTTGCTCTATTTACACCACCCCAATTTAATGAAATAAAATAAATTGGAATCAATGCTAACTCCCAGAAAATGTAATATAAAAAGCCATCGAACGACACAAAAACACCAATTAATGCAAAGTGCATCAAAAGCATCAATGAATACATAATATGGGTGCGCTCTTGATTACGGTTAAAGCCCGCCAATACGATTAAAGGCATTAACAAATTGGTTAAAATAACCATCAATAAACTCATGCCATCTAAACCAATATTGAAGTTTATTTTTGGAGAATTAATCCAATCAATATTTAACGATAAAAGATTTTTTGTGACTTCTGTTGTATCAGGTGTTTTAAAAACTGTAAATACATAAACAGTGAAGGCTAATTGGACAATAGTAGCAACTAAACTAAACCATTTAACCAATTCACCTCTTAAAAATAAAGCAATAATGCTTGCTATTAAAGGTATAAGTAATAATATAAGTGTTAACATTAATGATAAATATAAAAGTTAAATGACAACAAAAATTTGAACTGCTAATAAAATAATCATGCTTATAACCATTGCAAACATGTAAAAACCAACATGGCCGCTTTGGAATAAGCGCAATAATCGCCCAACTTGGCTGGTAATAAATGCCACTGCATGTACTAATAAATCAATGATTAATTTATCAATAATTACTAAGAACAAATCACTTAAAAGCATAATTGGTTTTACAAAAACTACATTGTAAATTTCATCAACATAAAATTTATTAGCTACCACTTTATTTAAGCCATTTAATTGCTCATCTTCAACTGGAGTTTGTTTTTGCATAACATATTTATTGTAAGCAAATGCAATACTTACCAAAGCTAACCCAACTGCAGTTCCTATTAAAATCCATTCCATAGAATGACTCATTTCATGGCCAGCAGGCATAATAGTTTTTGATTGCGCAAATACACTTGATAAATAAGTTTTAAAACTATGAGTATGGCTTAACACTGGAGGTAAACCAATAAAACCAACTACAATTGAGCAAACTGCTAAAATCATCAAAGGTAAAGTCATTACCATTGGACTTTCGTGAATATGGTGTTTTACCTCATCAGTTCCTCTAAAAGAAGTAGAGAAAGTTAAATACAATAATCGGAACATATAAAATGCAGTTAGCATAGAGCTAAATGATAATAAGCCCCAAATAATTTTATTATGTTCAAAAGCGGTTGCTAAAATTTCATCTTTACTAAAGAAACCTGCAAATGGAGGAATACCAGAAATAGCAATTGTTCCAATTAAGAAAGTAGCAAAAGTAATTTTGATGTATTTTCCTAAACCACCCATTCTGCGCATATCTTGCTCACCACTTAATGCATGTATAACAGAACCTGCTCCTAAGAATAATAATGCTTTGAAAAATGCATGAGTAACAACATGGAACATACCACTTTCAAAGGCGCCCATTCCTAAAGCAGCAAACATTAAACCTAATTGCGAAACAGTAGAATAAGCCAATACTTTCTTGATGTCGTTTTGTAATAAACCAATAATGGCTGCAAAAATTGATGTAGCTGTTCCTACAATTAAAATTACATCTAACGTATGTGGAGCTAATGAATATAAAATATTTGAACGAGCTATCATGTAAATACCAGCTGTAACCATGGTTGCAGCATGAATTAAAGCTGAAACTGGCGTTGGACCGGCCATTGCATCTGGCAACCAAGTATATAATGGTAATTGAGCCGATTTACCCATAGCTCCAATAAATAAAGCCAATGTAATTCCAACAATAGTAATATTACCAATTCCTAAATTCAAAGCCCCAATTGCTACTTGATCGTAGTTTAAAGTTTTAAAATGGAACAACATCATGAACATACCAACTAAAAAACCTAAGTCGCCAATACGGTTCATGATAAATGCTTTTTTAGCTGCATCATTATAAGCTTGATTTTTAAACCAAAAACCAATTAATAAATAACTGCATAAACCAACACCTTCCCATCCAATGAACATCATTAAGTAGTTATTTCCCATTACTAAAATAAGCATGAAAAACACAAACAAATTTAAGTAGGTAAAGAATCTTGAAAAACCTTCATCATCATGCATGTAACCAATTGAATACAGATGAATTAAACTTCCTATACCTGTAACAACCAAAAGCATGGTAATGGTTAAAGGATCAATTAAGAAGGCAAATGGAATAAATATATCTTTAAAATAAAACCAATTGCTTAAAACTACCGTTTCTGAACCTCCTGCAGGAAGATTAAAAAACAAAACTAAGGCGCATGCAAATGAAGCCAAAAGCATGGTGGTGGCAATCCAACCTGAGGCATGACCTAATTTTTTGCCAAATAAACCATTGATAATAAAACCAATTAACGGCAACAAAGGAATGAGTATTGTTGGCATAAATAAGTTTGATGTTTGTATAACTGTATCTGTCATTTTTAAGTTCTTAGTTTTAAGTTCGAAGTACTTAGTTTGTTAATTTGTTAGTTAGTTAAAGCTCTTTTCGGATTTATTATTTTCAATTTCGAATTTGGTTCTTACCACTTCATTCTATTTAAAATATCAATATCGGTAGAGGCTACATTTCGGTAAATACTAACCAATAGCGCCAAACCAACAGCAACTTCGGCTGCGGCTACTACCATAATAAAAAACACAAACACTTGTCCTTCAGCATTTCCAGCATAGCTGCTGTAACTTACTAGTAACAAGTTGACTGCATTAAGCATTAACTCTATGCACATTAATATTATAATGGCATTTCTGCGTAACAACACGCCCATTACACCAATACAAAACATAAAAGTACTTAGTAATAAATACCAATTTTGAGGAACTGATTGAATGCTATTTTCCATATTAATTAAAACGTTCTTTTTTAGCTAAAACTACCGAACCAATCATGGCCGATAAAAATAATATTGATGCTACTTCAAAAGGCAAAGTATAATCGCGATACAATTTCATACCTATATTTTTTACATAACCTACTTCTGATAATTGAGGGGCAACATAAGGTGCTGGCATGGTGCTACGAACTGCCGCAATAATGATTAAAAACAACGCACCTCCCGAAAGAACTGCTGCAAACTTTAATAAAGTTGGCTTGTGAGGTTCTGTTTCGCTGTTTAAATTTAAAAGCATTACGGTAAACAAAAACAAAACCATAATTGCGCCTGAATATACAATAATGTGTACCACAGCCAAAAATTGTGCATTTAACATTACAAAATGGCCTGCTATTGAAAAAAAGCACAAAATAAGCCACAAAACGCTGTAAATTGGATTTTTACTGAACACTACAAACAGCGCACTTAACAAGGTAAATGCTGCTAGCATGTAAAATATAATTTGACTAATTACCATAATATTTTATTAAAAGCCTGCAATAATACTAATTACTACTAAATTTTCTAAACACTTTATGCAAGGTTTAGTTTTTGTGGAAAGATTTTGGTTTTTGTATAAAACATCTTTAAAACACATATTGTCCCCCAAAAAGCCAAAAAATGGTTTATTTTTCAAAGATTGAAAAATCTATTTTGTTGTTACCATAAATAAATATTTAATTAGCCAATTGTAAAATGGCAGTTTATATAAAACAAGTTGCCATTTTGTAGATTTTTTATATGCAAAGAAAAGATTCATTAGAATTTGAAATTTTACAAAAAGTAACTCTTAATACTGCAATCATGTCGGTATTGGCTACTATTGCCAATTTGGTTGTAAAATTACATGCTACTGCATTAGTTACTGCAATAGGTGCATTGTTTTATTTTGGTATTTATTATACTTTAAAGAAAAAACAAACTATCAGATTAACTAATTTAACTGTGGTTTTATCATTTTTTATTTATTGTATTTTTCTGTGGTTTAATAATTCGGGTTCACTTGGTAGCACTAATCTACTAGTATTTGTACTCTATTTTATTTCCTCGTTTATTATTCAAATAAAAAATCAAAATAAGTTTTTTGCTTTATCAATCTTCATTATTGTTATTTTACATGTTATAGAATACCAAAGACCTGACTTTATTCTACAAACTTATCCAAATAGACTTGACCGATTTTTAGATATAACATTTGGCTGTATTTTAGCGATGGTAATGCTTAAAATTTTGGTTAACAGTGTTAAAAGTAGTTATAACGAAGAAAGAAAACTAGTTCAATTAAAAAATGAAGAACTTGAAAAAAGTAAGCTTGATTTAATTGAAAGTAAGAATTTTTTTAACAAATTAGCTGAAAATTTACCTGGTGTTAGTTTTCAATTTAGTATGCGAGTTAATGGGAAGGTGGTTTATAATTACATCAGCTCCACCATTGAACATATTTATGAAGTAAAAAGTGAGCAACTTTATAATGATGGATATTTATTGTATAAAATGATTACAGGAGACACTATTGATAAGTTTAATAGTGATTTGAAAACATCATTTAACAACTTAACCTATTTTACAAATGAGCATAAAATTACTACGCCAAGTGGTATAGTAAAACACATTTTAATTTTAGCTAAACCCGAAAAACAAGCAGATGGTTTGGTGGTTTGGTATGGTTTTAAACAAGATATTTCTGACAGAAAGCTTGAGGAAGAAAAACTTTTGGCAAGTGAAAATAAATTTAGGTTTATTAGCGAAAATACTTCAGACGGAATTGTGGTTTTAGATAAAAAATTAATAACTTATTTATCAAAATCCTACATTAATATGTTTGGTTACTCAGAAGAGGAGTATTTTAAACGGACCAAAGAAGAAATATTAAATTTGATTCATCCTGATGATAGACCTAATTTACTAAAAACCTTTGATGATTCAATAATTAACAAGAAAGAAAACTTAGTATATGAATACCGCTATTTGCACAAAAATGGCAATTATGTTTGGAGAGAAGACACCTTTAGTTTTTTTTATGATGAAAATGGAAAAAAAATTAAAGAAATAATTGTAGCAAGAGATATAACCGAGCAAAAAAAGAATAGAATTGAGTTTGAACAGCTGAATAGTATGTTGGAACAAACTAGTTTTTTAGCAAAAGTAGGTGGTTGGGAAGTAAATATGAAAACCAAAGAAGTAATTTGGACAGATCTTATTTACGAAATGTATGAACTTGATAAAAAAGACTTTAAACCCAATATCTATTCTATACTTCGCTATTTTAAAAAAGGCCCAAGTCGTATAAAAATTACTGAATTTTTTAACCAAGCTGTTACTGATGGTAAGGAGTATGATAAAGAATTAGAACTTATTACTGCTAAAGGAAATCATAAATGGGTTAGAGCAATTGGAAAATCCCTTTTTGAAAATGGTGAGTGCATTAAAGTATTCGGTACTTTACAGGACATAACCATCCAAAAAGAAAAAGATGAAAAAATAAAAGAATTAGCACTAGTTGCTTCAAAAACTTCCGATGCTGTAATACTTACCGATTCAAATGCTAAAATACTTTGGGTAAACAGTGCATTTGAAAAAATGACTGAATATACTTTAGAAGAAGTTATCGGTAAAGAGCAAAAAGATTTACTAGCTGGTCCTAAAACTGATTGGGGTTCTGTTAATGTAATGATGGAAGCTACCAAAGTATTTGAAGCCACCAACGCAACACTTTTAAACTACACTAAAAGTGGCAAACCAATTTGGTTTGATATTTCTGTTACACCTGTATTTGATGAAAATGGCATTTGTACCAACTTTATTGATGTAAAGAAGGATGTAACTGAACGAATGGAAAAACAAAAGCAGTTACAAGCACTGACCGATGTTACTGCAGATCAAAATAAACGACTCTTAAATTTTACTTATATAGTCTCACATAATATTCGCTCACACTCAGCAAACTTAACAGGTTTGATAAATTTAATTGATAATACCAATGATGAGGAAGAAAAATTGGCTTTGTTTAAAATGCTGAAGACAAGCACTGAAAAACTAGAGGAAACTATTCAGAACTTAAATGAAATTATTTCCATCCAAAATAATTTAAATCAAGCTAAGGTAAAACTCAATTTGAAAAAGGAAATTGAAAGAACTTTTTTAGTAGTGCAAGATGTTATTTTAGAATCGCAAGTTACTATTGAAAATAAGGTTTCTGATTTAATAGAATTAGAGGTTATTCCTGCCTATTTAGATAGTATTTTATTAAACTTAGTTACCAATGCCATTAAATATCGCTCTCCAGATAGATTTCCTGTTATTGAAATTTCTACTCAAACAGATGGTGATTATTTGGTGCTTTTAGTAAAAGATAATGGTTTGGGGCTTGATTTAGATAAATTTAAAGATAAGCTTTTTGGCATGTATAAAACATTTCATAATAATCCAAACTCTCGTGGTATTGGGTTGTTTATTACTAAAAACCAAATTGAAGCCATGAATGGTAAAATAGATGTGGAAAGTGAAGTAAATATTGGCACTACTTTTAAAATTTACTTTTCTTTAACAGCTGCTTCAAAGTAATAAAATTTGATTTTTAATTAATTGAATTTAAGTTGCTAAATCTTTGTTTTCTTTTAAAAAATAATGTAGCTAAAAACACTAATTTCGAAGCTGCTAAACATTTATAAAATGGAATACCAAATACCAGAAAGCGAATTGATTTTAAACAACGATAACTCCATTTATCATTTACATTTATTGCCAGAAGATATAGCCGAAACCATCATTTTTGTGGGTGACCAAGAGCGTGTTCCTGAAGTTAGTAAATACTTTGATAGCATTGAACTTAAAAAAGCGAAACGCGAGTTTGTAACACATACTGGTTTTATTGGTAAAAAACGTATTTCTGTTGTCAGTACGGGTATTGGTACCGATAATATTGATATAGTAATGAACGAGTTGGATGCTTTGGTAAATGTTGATTTGGCTACACGAACCATCAAAAAAAATCATACTGCTTTAAATATCATTCGTATTGGTACATCGGGTGCTTTGCAATCAAATATTCCCATTAATTCTGTTTTGGTAAGTGAACAAGCCATTGGTTTGGATAGTTTGATGCTTTTTTATGAACGTGAAAAGGATGAAGTTTTGGAGCAGTCCATAAAACAACAACTAGGTTTTGATTTTATCAATCCCTATTTGGTAAATGGAAGTAAAGCGTTGAGTGATTTATTACCCAATAATTATATAAAAGGAATTACTGCTACTTGCTGTGGTTTTTATGCGCCTCAAGGCCGATTTTTAAAGGCTAAAGGAGTAAACAATACTTTAATTCAAAAGTTGAATCAGTTAAATGTGAACGGTAAAAGTGTTACTAATTTTGAAATGGAAACGGCTGGAATATATGGAATGGCCAATGTTTTAGGTCATCATGCAGTTTCGGTAAATTGTATTTTAGCAAATAGAATTGATAATGTGTTTAGTAAAAATCCTGCTGAAATAGTTGATAGAACCATTAGGGAAGTACTAGCTTCGCTTTAATTATGAATTATGAATGTTGGATTATGAATTTTGGATATTGAATTATGAATTGTAAATTTTTATTAATTATTTTTTTACTACTTTTTATTAATAAAACACAAGCTCAGCGCATAGTTTGGTGTAATGTGGCAATAGTTCCTAAAGATTCTTCTTTGATAACTAAACAACCCAAACTATTTAATTGGGATACATTATCGTTTACCCGTTATGAACCTAAATCAAATAGCATCATCACTTACAAATACTGTAATCAAACCAAACACGATACTTGTAAGCAATATGGAAACAAGAAAAATTTATTTTTAACACCAAAACCAAACAACGATTTTGAATGTGTGTTAATTAACATAAGAGATGATAATACTGAAATTATCAATTCATTATTGATTTATGGAGAATTGAAAAAATACATTGGAATAAATTCGAATAAAAAAATACGAAATTTGAAAAAGGTTTCTCGTTGAAAAACGAATATGAATTTGTGTCATTCAGAAGGAAACTCCTTTACAAGGCAACCAACTTTGATTTATAAAAGTTGGTCAATAAACAAAGGAGATGCGCTGCATGACGAGATTTTTATTTTATTAATAATAAATAGGCTTACAATCAAACGTCATTGCGATCACGCTAAAGCGTGAGCGGCAATCCCAAGTTGAAGGAGATTGCTTCGTTTCCGATAGCTATCTGAATCTCAAAGACGACTAAAAACAAAAAAATGAAATACATAAACATAATAACCATCTTATTCTTATTTTCTTGTTCATCAAGCAATCAAGATGAGGTGAAAGCAATACTTGATACCAAGCTGAAAAACTGCAATAAAGTTATCATTGAGGCTTATCAAAACAGAGATACTTTTACTACTTTTACGCAAGATAAAAGTACCATTATTACTTTTAAAGAATTAATGAATGGCCGACAAGATAAGAAGCTAGGCTGCACACCAAAAGGTAGTTTAATCTTTATGCAAAACGATTCAGTTTTATTTAAAGCCACTACTTCAAGTAATTGTACACAATATGTTTTAAATGGTAAAACGTATCAAACCCGCATGACACTGAGAGCTGGCTTGTTAATTGAAGAAGTTACGGAACGATTAATTAAAGAAAGAAAAAAATGAAAATTTACGGAATAAAAAACTGCGATACCATGAAAAAAGCGTTTACATGGTTAAACAATAATGGCATTGAATACACGTTTTTTGATTATAAAAAAGAAATATTAGCAGAGGAGCAATTTAAGTTTTGGTTAACAAAATTACCCTTGGAACAAATTATAAACAAGCAAGGAACTACATTTAAAAAACTAACTGATGAAAAAAAAGTAGCAGTTTTAAATCCTGAAACCGCTTTTAGTGTAATCAATGAAAATACTTCGGTAATCAAGCGTCCATTGATAGAAATAAACAATCAAGTTTATGTTGGATTTAATGAAGTAACTTGGGCTGAAATATTTAAGTAATAAATGCTAATATTGCTTATAAAATGAATCATTACACCATTGAAAATATTGCCTCAATTATCAACGGAACCATGCTTTTAAAAAGCAATGGAAATGATAAAATTGCGCATTTACTTTTTGATACAAGAAAAATAATATTTGCTGAAACAAGCTTGTTTTTTGCGCTTAAAAGCAATAAAAATAATGGACATAAATACTTGTTAGATGCTTATGAAGCTGGTATTAGAAACTTCATAGTAAGTGAAAAAATTGATGTTGCACCTTTTAAAAATGCCAATATCATTTTAGTTGAAAATACACAATTGGCTTTACAAAAATTAAGCAAGCATCATCGCAATTTATTTTATATTCCAATAATTGGTATTACAGGTAGTAATGGAAAAACCATTGTAAAAGAGTGGTTGTTTCAATTGTTTGCTAACCAATTAAATGTTTGTAAAAATCCTAAAAGTTATAATTCGCAAGTAGGTGTTCCGCTAAGTGTATGGCAATTAAATAACCAACAACAATTGGCCGTTTTTGAAGCGGGTATTTCGGAACCAAACGAAATGCAAACGCTAACTCAAATAATCAATCCAACCATTGGTTTGTTTAATTATTTGGGACATGCACACAGCGAAGGTTTTACCAATGATGAAGAAAAGTTAAACGAAAAATTACAACTATTTACTCATGTAAAACAACTGGTTTTTTGTGCAGACCAAACTTTGGTAAATGAGTCTATTCAAAGTTTTGCTAATCATCATCACACCAATTTATTTTCTTGGAGTAAAGCAGGCAATGAGGCTCATTTTCAGTTTGAGGTAAAAGAACAAATCAATGTTACCGAAATTAATTTTAAGCAACATAAAATAATTATTCCATTTACCGATGAAGCCAGTATTTGGAATGCTTGTAGCTGTTTGGCATTGGTATTAATGTTGCATGAATTGCAGCTGTTTGCTTTTGATTTAGAAACAGTTTTAGTGGAATTTAAAAATTTGCAAGCAGTTGAAATGCGCTTGCAATTAAAGGAAGCCAATAACAATTGTATTGTAATAAACGATAGTTATAGCAACGATATTGATAGTTTAAAAATTGCTTTGAATTTTTTATTGCATCAAGGTAATGGATTAAACAAAACCCTTATTTTATCTGATATTTTTCAAAGTGGTTTAACTGATTTAGCATTGTGCGAACAGGTAAATGAATTGATAAAAGTAAACCAAATAAGTAAGTTTATCAGTATTGGAAATATGTTTGAAACGCATAAAGATTTATTTCGAGTAAACACACAATTTTATAATAAAACCCAAGATTTTATTGATGCTTTCAGTAGTTTAACTTTTGAAAATGAAATTATTTTATTAAAAGGTGCAAGGCAATTTGAGTTTGAAAAAATAAATGCTTTACTCGAAAAACGTGTGCATGAAACGGTATTTGAAATCAACTTAAATGCACTGACCAATAACTTTAACGTGTACCGTAAATTGGTGGAACCCAAAACCAAAATTATGGCTATGGTAAAAGCTTTTAGTTACGGAACAGGTAGTTATGAAATTGCCAAAACATTGGCATTTAATCAGGTGGATTATTTTGCTGTGGCCTATGCCGATGAAGGTGTGGTGTTGCGCAAAGCAGGAATAAAAACACCTATTATGGTAATGAATCCTGAAAAATCGAGTTTTGATTTGATTGTAAAATACAACTTAGAACCGGCCATTTATAATTTAAGTATTTTAAACGATTTAATAAAAGCCATCAACGGACAAGAAATAGGTATTCATATTGAGTTAGATTCAGGTATGAAACGGTTGGGTTTTGATGAACCTCAATTGCCAGATTTATTAAATATTTTAGCACATAATAATCACATTCAAATAAAAAGTATTTTATCGCACTTGGCAGCTAGTGAAGCGCATGAACACGATGCTTTTACACAAAACCAAATAGCTAAGTTTGATGAATTTTCGCAAAAAATAACAAGTGTGTTTCCATATAAAATTTTAAGGCATATTTTAAACAGCAGTGGAATTGTTAGGTTTAAAAATGCACAGTTCGATATGGTTCGTTTGGGAATTGGCTTATATGGAATTGACCCAGCATTGGAAGTTCAAAAACAACTGCAAGCCATTGGAAGTTTAAAAACGGTGATTTCGCAAATTAGAAATATAAGTGTAGATGAAAGCATTGGTTATGGCCGAAGAGGCACCGTAAATAAACCTTCGCGCATTGCTATTGTTGCCATTGGTTATGCTGATGGATTGGATAGAAAGTTGAGTAATGGCAATGGTTATATGTTGGTAAATGGAAAAAAAGCACCTATTATTGGTAGCATCTGTATGGATATGACCATGATAGATGTTACGGAAATTAATTGCCAAGAAGGCGATGAAGTAATAGTGTTTGGTGGTGAATTAGGTATTGAAATTTTGGCTGAAAAACTAGGAACAATACCTTACGAAATATTGACTTCTATTTCACAACGTGTAAAGCGAGTGTATTACGCTGAATAATTTAAAGCTATGAATTTACCCGAAATTACTCATCAAAATATTGCGCAGCTTCTAAATAAAGAAACCATTATTAACGAAACTATTGCGCAAATTCAAAAAGATTTTGGGATGTATAATATCAATATTCAGTTTGATGGAAATACAGAAACTGCTTACGAGCAATTAATGGATGGTTTAACTATAGAGGTAAAACAATTATTAGCTAACGATAAAAGTAAATTACAATCCATTTTATATAGAATTGACCTTTCGGAAATTGCTATCAAAAAAGCACTTCAACATTCATTAGCAAATAGTAATCAAACACTAATTATTAATGGTAACACAAACAATTTTGATAATCAACAACAAGTAATTGCGCATGAAATCATAGTGCGTGAATTGAAAAAGGTGTTAACTAGAAACTATTTTAAAAATTTAGGATAATCTTTAGCCATGAACACCATCACCATTACTACCGATAAAAACCAATTGGATATAAACTTAATCCATGCGTTTATCAGTAATACTTATTGGGCTAAAGGCCGCAGTTTGGAACAAGTTCAAACTTGTATTGACAATTCTTTTAACTTTGGCATTTATTTAAATAACCAACAAATAGGTTACGCACGTGTGGTTACAGACTACGTAGCTTTTGCTTATCTATTGGATGTGTTTATTATTGAACAACACCAAAAGCAAGGATATTCAACCCAGTTAATGGAGTTTATTTTAAATTGCCCTGAACTTAAAAGCATAAAGGTTTGGCGTTTAGCCACCACCGATGCACATTATATATATCAAAAGTTTGGTTTCACTGCCTTGAAATCGCCCGAAAAAATGATGGAACGAATAGTTTAACCAACATCATTTTCCATTTATAATATTTCATACCAATAATTAGGTGTAAGTTTATATTTTCGTTCCTTTAAAATTTGTAAAAAATTTATATGAAAATTAAACATTACTTATTGTTAACATCGGCAGTTTGTGCCCTTACTACCTCGGCTCAAGATGGTAAAAAGGATAAGAAAAGTGCTAAAAAACCTGCCATTGACAAGGCTACAATGGATTTAAGCGTAAAGCCAAATCAAAATTTTTACCAATACGCAAACGGAACTTGGCTTAAAAATAATCCTGTTCCTAGTACAGAAAGTCGTTGGGGTAATTTTAACATTGTGGCCGAGCGTAACAATGATATTTTACGTGGTATTTTAGAAAATTTAGCTATAAATACTCACAAGGCAGGTTCTATTGAAGATAAAATTGCTACTTTTTATAAGCTTTATGTTGATACCAATAAACGTAAAATGGATAGATTAATGGTTACTGAGCCTTTTTTAACCAAAATACAATTGGTATCAAATACTACACAAATGTTTGTTCTGGCAGCCGAAATGCACAAAGTTGGAATTTCTACTTTGTTTAGATTTGGTGTTTCGCAAGATGCCAAAAATAGCCAAGTTTATATTCCCTATTTATCACAAGGCGGACTAGGTTTGCCTGATAAAGATTTTTACTTTAAAACGGATGAAAAATCGGTAAAAATTAGAAATGAGTACATGAACTATATTACTAAGGTTTTAAAAGTTTATGGTAAAGATACAATTACACAAGTGCGAGATGCACAATTGATTCTAAAAATAGAAACCGATTTAGCTTCAGGTAGTTTAAATAGATTAGAAAGACGCGACCCTGATAAACAATACAACAAATATGTATTAAACGAACTTTATACTGAGATTAGCGCGGTTCCATTAAAAAATTATATTGCTAAAACAGGCATTGCTTCGTTCGATAAATTGATTGTAGGACAACCTAAATTTTTCAAAAACCTTAACGATTTGCTGACCAAATACAGTATTGAAGAATGGAAAACATACATGAGTTGGAGTTTTATGAATAATACCATTTCATTACTAACACCAGAGTTAGAGCAAATTCAGTTTAGCTTTTATGCTACTGTATTAAGTGGAACTAAGGAGCAAAAACCTTTATGGAAAAAAGCCATTGCGGCTTGTAATGGTGGTGTGGGCGAAATGTTAGGACAGTTATTCGTAAAACAAACATTTAGTCCAAATGCTAAAACACAAGTAAATACCATGGTTTCTAATATTTCGGATGCTTTTGCTGTTCGTTTAAAAGGTTTGGCTTGGATGAGTGCCGAAACCAAAGAAAAAGCAAATACCAAATTATTAAGCATTTCGCGCAAGTTTGGTTATCCTGATAAATGGACTGATTACACTGCTTTAAATATTACCAATTCTAGCTATTTTGAAAATGTACTTGCTGCCAATGAGTTTGATTACAATGAAATGATTAACCGTTTGGGCAAACCAATTGATAAGACAGAGTGGGGCATGTTACCACAAACAGTAAATGCTTACTATAACCCAATTAATAACGAAATTGTGTTTCCAGCAGCTATTTTACAATCACCATTTTTTGATGAAAATGCCGATGCTGCTTTAAACTATGGTGCTATTGGTGCTGTAATTGGCCATGAGATTACACATGGTTTTGATGACCAAGGAAGCAAATACGATGCAAACGGAAACTTAAATAGTTGGTGGACAGAAAACGACAGAAAACAATTTGAAGCCAGAACCAACGTATTGGTGGAGCAGTTTAACAAATTTAAAGTAGGCGATAGTTTATATGTAAATGGTAAACTTACATTAGGCGAAAACATTGCCGATTTAGGAGGTTTAAGCATAGCATACGATGCATTTAAATTATACTTAAAACAACATCCTGAAGAAAACGTAGTGAAAGATGGTTTTACACCTGAACAACGTTTTTTTATTGGTTTTGCGCAATTATGGAAAAACAATGCAAGACCAGAAGCTATTCGCCAGTTAATACTAACCGATACGCACTCGCCAGGAGAATTTAGGGTAAAAGGCCCATTGAGCAATATGCCTACTTTTTACGAGGCATTTAAAGTAAAAGATGGTGACGAAATGTTTATTAACGATGCTGGAAGAGCTGATATTTGGTAGGGGAGAGGTAGATAATAAGTAATAGATAAAGAGGCTGCCTCAAAAGGGCAGCCTCTTGTGTTTTTTGTCACATTGAGCGGATACCGATAGCTATCGGTAGAAATGTTTTTGAAAACATACATATTAAGTTCTCGTCCGAACTGACAAGTATTTTGAGGCATTTGAGAAAGCCTCTTTAATGGTTTTAATAACACCTATTTTACTTAGCTATTAATAATTTATTTACGCTTACTTTACCGGTATTATCTGTTAGGTTTACACTGTAAAAACCATTGGTAAGGTTTTCTATATTTAAGGTACTGGTACCTGCTATTTGTCGGGTAAGTATGGTTTTACTAAGCATATCTATTATTTCAACTGTATAGGTTTTTCCTTCTTCGCTTATTTCTATGTTTAGTATATCTTTAGCGGGGTTAGGGTATATTTTTAATGGTAAGGTGGGTTTGGGTTTTATTATATTTACCCTTCCATCTTGGTCGGTTTTGGCTACTAAAATTATTGTAAATGGGTCTGTAGGCCTTGCGCCACGGGCAAACCCATAGAATGATTTATTACCATTTGGAATCCAATAATCAAATATTTGCTCACCATCTAAAGTATAGAATGTGTCAATTTTTGTTAAATTTAAATTGCTATCTATTCTACTATTACTTACTATATAGCCATTTTCTGGTGTTGGCCTTATAAACAAATATCCGCCATACATATCCTCCTGTTTTACTCCGTTTACTTTTTGATAGTTTAAATTTAAATCGGTTTTTACATAACTAACCCAATTATCTCTTATAAATATGTTAGGGTTACGGAATTCGAAAAACGAACCTAATACAGCTATACTAGTACTATCATAACTAAAGCAAGCATCGTTATAGCTTTTAATATTTTGAATGGTATCTGATGCGGGTATTTTAACCCATCTTACATTAAAATTACTATCAATATTAGCTACCACCAATGAGTCGTAATTTAATTGCATAAATACGTACATGGAATTATTATTGAGTTGTAATATTTTTCTTAAATATTTGCTTTCGGAATACACAGGAAAATAAAATACTTTATCTCTTATTATGTTTCCATTTTCATCTATCTCCATTAAATAAGGTTCTGTATTGCTAAATCCTCCATTTGTGACAAAACCACCAACAAAAAACGAATTTTTTTTAAAGCCATTTTTCACTACTAACCTAGCCCCTGCTGTATATTTATTGTATAATTTATTGCTGAGCATTTTGCCATCTTTATTGGTTTTGTAAAACCTAATATTAATGCCTTCTTTTGCCTGAAATGCAGCATTGCCTATAAAAATATAATCCTCATTATCTGTTTCAGTAAAACCTCCACTCATTTCATCAGTTTCTACTGGATGCCCGTAAGTATCCTGCCAAATTATATTCCCGCAGGTATCCATTTTTATTGCAATACAATCTATTTGCCCATTTCTAGGATCATTACTATCTGTTGTTCCGTCAGCAGCTACTATTAAATAATTATCGGATGTTTTGTAAATATTGCCATTTAAAGTATTGGTATAAGGAAAATACTTTTCGAACGAACATTGGCTATATAATTTACTTACCATACAAGCAAGGCTAGTTAATAATAATATCCATTTTAGTTTGTTCATTCGAAAAGTATTTGGTTTTGTTTTTAATATTTGGTTTATTTTTCTATTAATAGTTTATTAGTTAGCACAATAGTACCATTATTATCTTTAATTTTTACTATGTATATACCATTGGTTAAGGTGCTAGTATTTATTTGTGCACCACTGTTATTAATTATGCTATTTATTTGGGTTTTACCTAATAGGTCAATTATTTCTACCAAATAGTTGGCATTGGTAGGCAAGCTTAATAATAACTCGTTTTTAGCCAATGTTGGCGTACTCGCCAATATCAAATGAGCATTGAAAAGATGGTGACGAAATGTTTATTAACGATGCTTGAAGAGCGGACATTTGGTAGGGGAGAGGTAGATAATTTTTAAACAAAAAAAGCTACAATAATAAACTGCCCCCAAAAAGTTAGACACTATTTGGGGGCAGTTTTATGGAAAGAAAAGTAAAAGCAGCTTATTTTTTTGTATTTTTTTGAAGTTCGTTTTCTATATCATCGTTAAAAATATTTTTAGCAATGATGGTCCCACTAGGGTCAAGTAAAAAATTAGCAGGAATGTTTTCTATATTAAAGGTATCAATTAATGGACTATCCCAACCTTTAAAATCGCATATTAAATAATTCCAAGGAACATTTTCGCGGGCTATGGCTATTTTATAGGTTTCAGGTTTTTGGTCAATGCTAATTTCAACCACATTAAACTTTTTACCATTCACAAATTTGTAATCCCTAAATTGGTTATAAGTTTTTACCAATTTTACATGGCTTTTAAGCGAAGGTAAATCCCAACTAGCCCAAAACTGAACAAGGGTATAACTACCTTTTAAACTGCTTAGTTTAAAATCTCTGTTATTGTATAACTTGGCCGAAAAATCAGGAGCTTGGCTTCCAATTTTCAGTTCTTTATTATCAACTAAAAAACTACAAAATAGTAAAGCCAAGCTTAGTGTAAAGCCATATTTTATGCCACGATTAATCAATGCGGGTAATATCAGCGCCAATGGCATTTAAACGTGTATCAATGAATTGATAACCTCTATCAATTTGAACAATATTATTAATGGTTGAGGTTCCTTCGGCTGCTAAAGCTGCTATTAACATGGCCACACCTGCTCTAATATCGGGGCTACTCATGGTAATGCCACGTAATTTTTGTTCGCGGTTACTACCAATAACCACCGCACGATGTGGGTCGCATAAAATGATTTTAGCGCCCATATCTATTAAATTATCTACAAAGAATAAGCGGCTTTCAAACATCCACTGATGAATTAAAACTGAACCTTTAGCTTGCGTAGCAGTAACCAAAGCTATTGAAATTAAATCAGGCGTAAAGGCAGGCCAAATACCATCTCTAATGGTAAGCATGGAACCATTTATTAAACTTTCAATTTTATAAGAATCTTGTTTTGGTATAAAAATATCATCGCCTCTAAACTCCATTTGTATTCCCATTCTGCCAAATATTTTTGGAATATTTCCTAGCGATGGAATAGAACAATTTTTAATGGTAATTTCTGAATTAGTAGTAGCTGCAAGACCAATAAAACTGCCTATTTCAATCATGTCGGGCAACATACGATGCGTGCATCCTCCAAGGCTATCTACACCTTCAATGGTTAATAAGTTAGAGCCCACACCTGTAATTTTAGCGCCCATGCTGTTTAGCATTTTACAAAGCTGTTGCAAATAAGGTTCGCAAGCAGCATTATAAATTACTGTTTTACCTTTAGCCAAAACTGCTGCCATTAAAATATTTGCAGTTCCAGTAACCGATGCTTCATCAAGCACCATGTAATCGCCTTTTAAGTTTTTGGCATCAATGCTGTAAAACTTTTCATCGTGGTTATAGTCAAAACGAGCACCCAAAGCTTCAAAACCTCTAAAGTGTGTATCTAAATGACGTCTTCCTATTTTATCACCACCTGGTTCTGGAATAAATGCTTTTCCAAAACGGCCTAAAAGTGGTCCAATAATCATAACTGAACCGCGTAAACTAGCACCCTTCTTTTTAAACTCATCGCTTAATAAGTACTCCAAGTTAACATTATTGGCCGTAAATGCGTAAGTGTCGGTATTGATTTGTTCAACTACTACGCCCATATCGGCCAATAGTTCAATCAATTTCATTACATCTCTAATATTTGGAATATTTTCAATGATTACTTTTTCCGATGTAATTAGCACTGCGCTGATAATTTGCAATGCTTCGTTTTTGGCTCCTTGTGGAATCAATTCGCCTTTTAGTTGCTTACCGCCTTTTACTTTAAATGATGACATTCTTTATTATTTTGATACGAAAATAGATTATAAAATGAGTTGTTGTAAAAAATGTTAGCCACAGCAAACTTGAAATGAATAAAAAAATGTATAGTATTTGCTAGTATAATTTTAGTGAAACAATGTTAACTAACTTTTAAAATCCAAATGCTTTTCCAACCGTTAACACATTTAACTTGGCTTTTAAGTTGCCATTTTTGTTTTCCGTTTCCAGTATTTGTTGAGGTTGGCCTATGGGTTCATCGCTTAAATCGAAAGTTCCAAAATGCATGGGAATAAGCATTTGAGCACCCATTTCGTTTACCGCTTTTATAGCATCCGTAGGCGAAATATGATTAGCACCCATAAACCATTCAGGTTTAAATGCACCCACACCAATAATACAAACATCAATTTTGCCAAATATTTCGCCAATTTCTTTTAAATGGCTTCCATAACCTGTATCGCCACTAAAGAAAATGCGTTTGCCATTTGCTTCAATTACAAAAGAGCCCCACAAATGTTTATTGGTATCAGTTAAACCTCGTCTACTCCAATGGCGAGCAGGCATAAAATAAATTTTTATTTGCGTATTATCTGTATCGTATTGTTGGTACCAACCTGCTGTTTGGTATTTAGGCTTATTCAGCATTTTATTAAGCCATTCTTCCATTTTTAGCCCAGTTAAAATAGGTGCGTTTGGATTATTTTTATGAATTAGTTGAATGCTTTTTTCGTCTAAATGATCTCTATGATCGTGGCTTAGTAAAATATAATCAAGACCTTTTATAATAGCTGGATCAAAAGGCATAGCAACTTTACGTTTTAAAAATGTACCCGGACTGCCAAATACGGGATCAGTTATTATACTAATTCCATTTATTCTAATAAAAAAAGTAGCGTGTCCAAGCCAAACTATTACATCATTTTTAGCATGTAAAAACGAGGTGTCGTTTTGTAATAAAGCCAATTGAAAAGTATCTTTTTTCTTAAATTCTTTTTGCGGATTGGTTTCACGTTGCCATTGCCAAAGTTCACTAAATTTGGGGTAAAACGGAAATTCATGGTTCATAAAAAGTCCTTTTTCATCTAAAGGATTTCCTTTCCATTTAGCGGTATCAATAATGGTTTTTAAATTAGAATTGGTAGTAAAACTAGTAACTTTCATGTGTTGCGCTTGCGCTATAAGCGCTAAATTGGTTAGTATTATAAAAAAGTATTTTTTCAAGAAATTATTGTAATTATTAACGCTCGAATATCAGAATTGAGAATGTAAATGCAATTGCTTTTTTATAATAGGCAATAATTAATGTTTAAAAAAGATTTTTTATGTTATCATGTTAAAACATCAAATTATTATCAATTAACTTAGTTTTGATAAAACAATTAATTAGGCTAAACTTGCATACTTATTAATTTTTTTAAATGATACAACAATTAAGTGCAAGTAGATCTGAAGTGATGCTTCATATTGGTAAAAACGTAGAGGAAATAAATAATGAATATTTAAAACCTGTAGAAACCAATTGGCAAGCATCTGAATTACTTCCATTAACATCAGATAAAACTTTTATTGCCGACTTGAAAACCATTCAAGACCAAGCTCAAAATTTGTCATATGATTTTTTAGCTGTTTTGGTAGCTGATACCATTACAGAAGAGGCTTTGCCTACTTATGAAACTTGGTTAGCAGGTGTGCAAGGTATCAACCAATATGAAAATAATGGTTGGATGAAATGGTTACGCAGCTGGAGTGCCGAAGAAAACCGTCATGGCGATGCATTGAATCGTTATTTATACTTATGTGGTAGAATTGATATGCGCCAATTTGAGGCCTCTACTCAATATTTAATAGCCGATGGTTTTGATAATGGAGCTGCAAACGATCCTTACAAAAATTTTGTGTATACTAGTTTTCAAGAATTAGCAACTAATATTTCACACCGCAGGGTGGCTAGTATGGCTAAACAAGAAGGAAATAATATTTTATCAAAATTATGTGGGTTAGTAGCGGCCGATGAAGCAAGACATGCCAAAGCATACAAAACCTTTGTAAGTAAGATATTTGAAATAGATACCAACGAAATGATGATGGCTTTTGAAGTCATGATGCGTAAAAAAATATTAATGCCTTCGCAATGTTTACGTCAGTTAGGCGAAGAAGTAGGGATTTTCTCTAATTTTAGTGATGCTGCCCAACGTTTAGGTGTTTATACAGCTCACGATTATATTGATATTATGCGTTCATTAATTGATGAATGGAAAATTGAAGGATTATCAGGGTTGAAGGAAAATGGTGAAAAAGCACGTGACTTTGTGATGGCTTTACCTGATAGAATGGCTAAAATAGCTGACAGAATTAAAATACCTGATACAGAATATAAATTCAATTGGATTTTAGCATAAATTGAATTGTTTATATAAAAAAGCCTCAAAAAACATTTGTTTTTTGAGGCTTTTTTATTGGTTTATCTTTTAAATGGTAAGTTTTTCATACTTAAACCAGCTCCTTGCATTTTGTTCATGGTACGCATCATTTTGCGCATTTCTTCAAACTGTTTCAGTAATTGATTTACTTGTTGAATATCGGTTCCACTTCCTTCGGCTACTCGTTTTCTACGGCTTCCATTAAGTATATCTGGAGTTCTGCGTTCAGCGGGTGTCATTGAGTTAATAATAGCCTCAATACCTTTAAATGCATCATCACTGATATCTATGTCTTTGATTGCTTTACTAACTCCAGGAATCATAGCCATCAAATCTTTCAGGTTACCCATTTTCTTTATTTGCTGAATTTGGCTATAAAAATCTTCAAACGTAAATTGGTCTTTAAGTAATTTCTTTTGGATTTTAGCAGCTTCTTCTTCATCAAAAACCGACTGAGCACGTTCTACTAAAGTAACGATATCACCCATACCCAAAATACGTTGGGCCATCCTATCCGGGTGAAATACATCAAGGGCTTCCATTTTTTCGCCCATACCCACAAATTTGATAGGTTTTTCAACTACTGTTTTAATTGAAAGTGCAGCCCCACCACGTGTATCACCATCTAATTTGGTTAAAATTACACCGGTAAAATCTAATACATCGTTAAATGCTTTTGCAGTATTTACAGCATCTTGACCCGTCATTGAATCAACAACAAATAAAATTTCTTGTGGTTGAACGGTGGCTTTAATATTGCCAATTTCAGCCATCATTTCTTCGTCAATACTTAATCGACCTGCAGTATCTATAATTAATATTTTGTGGTTGCCATCTTTTGCAGCTTTTACTGCATTTTGGGCAATTTCAACTGGATTTTTGTTTTCCATTTCAAAGTACACAGGCACTTCGATTTGTTCACCTAATACTTTTAATTGCTCAATAGCCGCAGGGCGGTAAACATCCGCAGCTGCTAGTAATACGCTTTTTCCTTGTTTTTTGAAATAGCTAGCCAATTTTGCAGAGTGAGTAGTTTTACCACTACCTTGCAAACCAGCCATTAATATAATACTTGGATTGCCACTAGTATTAATATTTTCGGTTTTACCACCTAAAAGTTCAGTTAATTCATCGCTTACAATTTTTACCAATAGTTGGCCTGGGCTAATGGCAGTAAGCACATTTTGACCTAAAGCTTTTTCTTTAACCGTATCGGTAAATTGTTTAGCAATTTTGTAGTTAACATCGGCATCAATTAAGGCTTTACGAATTTCTTTAACCGTTTCGGCAACATTAATTTCGGTAATTTTGCCTTGTCCTTTTAGGTTTTTAAATGCTTTATCTAACTTACTACTTAAACTTTCAAACATGTGTATTGGAATTATTTTTTTGCTGCGCGAAGATAGGTTTTATTTAAAATTCAAAAAGCTAATAATTATAAAATTTTTCAGTTGAATTGAAGGGCTAAAAAGCAAAAAAGCCGCATACAATGCAGCTTTTTTTAATATTTAGTATGAATTTAGGCGCCAATACAACTTTTTAAATCGTGTACTTGGCTTTCCCAAAGTTGAATGGTATTTTTCTCATCACCCTCTTCTGCATAATCAGTTATTACTAAAGCTACATCATCAGTAAGTTCATCTACATTAATGTCAAATTCTAAAAACTCATCTTTTTCAGTATTCATCCATTTAAACTTCATGCTTTTATTATTGACTTTTTTCAGTAATTCGGCACTAGTTTCTTCACCATCCCATTTAAATTTATAGGTGTTATTTCTAATATCTACATCGTTGCAAAACCATTGCGATAAACCGCTAGGGGTACTGATATAATTAAATAATAAAGCAGGAGATGCTTTTATTGGGAATTCAATTATTACTTGTTTACGAGCCATGAGTGAATGATTTTTTTGTTTTTGAACTTTAGCAAATATAATTTTTACTTTGACTTTACAAAGTTTATCCTAAAAAATTCTTAAACATTCCGCTGATACCGCCTTTTTCTTCGCTGTTATTTTTATTTCCAAACATGTTTATAAGCATACCACTTAAACCACCACCACCTAAATTACTTAACATACTTTGTACATTAAATGAATCATCGTTAGGGTCGTTTATTCTAGAAATTAATTGGTTCATAACATTTGGAATCAATTCGCTAGAAATATGGTTTGCATCTGTTTGATTTACATTAAACTTGCTTACCAAATTACTACCTAGGCCACTGATAATATTGGCTACAATAGGGTTATTGGTTAAATTTCCATTGGTTTTTAAAATATCAGATAAACCAGCAATATTTCCTTTTGAAACTTCAGCTTTCAATCCATTTATGATTGAATTTCCTGTTTCTGATATAGCAGCATCGTTGTGCTCATTTGCAATTGCTTGATTATTAACAATTAAATCTCCAGCATTTTCTTTTATTAAGTTTATTAAATTTTCAATCATAACGCTTCGAAACTATTTATTTTTTTTATGAATTAGTGTTATTTTTTTGTTTAAAGTAATTTTTTAGTTCCTCAGTGGTAAATGCGTTTAAACAATTTTCTTTTGTTAAGCCACCTTTACGTCCAATTAAGGTTCCGTAATACATGTCTTTTAACCCGTCAATACTATGTGCATCAGGGTTTATACATAGTTTAATTCCCTTGTTTAAAGCATAATCAATATAGCGCCAATCAAGGTCTAATCGGTATGGATTGGCATTAATTTCTATGGCTACATTATTGGCCGCACAAGCATCAATTATTTTATGATGGTTAATTGGGTAACCTTCGCGTAATAATAATAACCTGCCAGTTGGGTGCCCTAAAATAGTGGTATAAGGATTTTCAATAGCAGTAATTATTCTGCTCATGGCTTTTTCTTCATTCATTTTTAAAATACTATGAACCGAAGCCACCACATAATCAAATGTAGCCAAAACATCATTAGCGTAATCTAGTTGACCACTGTATAAAATATCGCACTCAATTCCTTTAAATATGGTAAATTTGGGGTTGCTTGCATTCAGTTTATCTACTTCTTCGTGCTGCGCAATAATGCGTTCTTCGCTTAATCCATTAGCATAAAATGCAGCTTTGCTATGGTCTGCAATACCAAAATAATTGTAACCCATTTTTTGACAAGCCTTGGCCATTTCAGCAATGGTATTTAATCCATCACTCCAAGTTGAATGGTTATGCAAAGCCCCTTTTAAATCACTGTATTCAATTAAAGTAGGAAGTTTATTTTGCTCAGCTAACTTAACTTCATTGGTTCCTTCTCGCATTTCAGGTTCAATGTACTGCAAATTGATACTTTGATATATGGCTTTTTCTGAATTGGCGTTTTTGTCAATAGCAGCTAAGTTTAGCAATTGCAAATGCGCTTGAATAGCAGTTTTTTCAAATAACTCCCAAGTAAATGTTTGTGAATTACAAGCGTAAATTTGAACAGGAAATTGCTCATATTTTGCACTGAATCCTTTGTCGTTATTAGTTAAATCAGTTAAAGCATCTATTTGAGCTAAGCTATTTTCTGTAGCATTTACATCATTGCTTGCTACTAATATTTCAATTTCATCAATTACTTCTAATTTTCTGCGCATGGCTCCGCAAATAGAAACGTTGGTAAAACTGCTATTTTGCTCCAATAATTTCACTAAGTTTAAAGCAGCATTTTCAACTTTGGCATAATGAAATTTATTGGCACTGGCATACATAAACTCAATTTGATTGATTACGTTTTGCTGTGTTTTTAAACCAAAACCTTTGGCTTGTGCCAACCTGTTTTCTTTACATGCATAAAGTAGTTCGCCTATTTCTTCTATTTCTAACTCTTTCCAAATAATAGCAATTTTTTTAGGTCCTATTCCTTTTATACGCATCATTTGCATAACACCAGCAGGCGTTTGAGCTATTAAATCGTTCAGTTCAGTAAAGGTTTCTGTTTTGTTTATTTCATCTATTTTAGCAGCTATTCCTTTACCAATTCCTTCTATTTTTTCTAATTCAGGAATGGTTAAACCCTCCAAAGGATTTATCATTTTATCAATCCTAAAATAGGCATTGCTAAATTGTTTGATTTTAAAAGGATTGGCGCCATGAAGTTCGCTTAAATCGGCAAAAAGCTTAAATAAATCGGCTATATCAGAGTTTGTCATCGGTATTTTGTTTTGTATAATTAGGTTTTATAAAGGCAATCCAAACATAAAAAAACATAGTTAAAATACCTGCTATAAAAAACAGTAATGAAACCGATTTTGGTAAATCATTGTAAAAGTCGCTCAGCATCCATGCGCTGTTGGCACAAATCCAAAAAATGATGGCCACATTTACTATAATTAAATCTAATTTGTTTTTTGATAAATAAAGCACATAAAAAGCCATTGCCAACGTAGGTAAAATAAGCAAAGCGCCCGCTGTTTTATACTCCATCATCCAACACATATCTTTAAACAGCCAAAACACCACATGCAAGTTTTCTGTCTTTCGTATTTTATCTATCATTTTTATTGTTTTGCCTTTGGCAATAATAATAAATCACACTATTTAATTGGCTAAAAAAGTTATTTAATACAACACAAAAAAAGCGCAGTCCAAAATGAATTTGAACTACGCTTATATAAGGAGTTGATAATATTTTTGAAGTTATTTTATAAATTTTAAAATAAATATTAATTAAAACCCATCTCCGTCAAGCAAGTTGCCAAGTCCGCCTAAAATGCTACCTTGTTCTTTACCGCCACGAGTTCCATATTGTAGTATTCTACCAGCCAAACGACTAATTGGTAATGTTTGTATCCAAACTTTACCAGGACCACGTAAGGTAGCATAAAATACTCCTTCTCCGCCAAAAAGTGTATTTTTTATTCCACCTACAAATTGAATATCATAGTCAACATCTTTTGTAAACGCAACAATACATCCTGTATCTATTTTCAACATTTCACCAGGGAATAATTCTCGTTCTTCCACATGTCCACCAGCATGAACAAAACACATTCCATCTCCTTCTAGTTTTTGCATGATAAAACCTTCGCCTCCAAATAAACCAGTACCTAATTTTTTTTGAAATTCAATTCCAACTGCAACACCTTTTGCTGCACATAAAAATGAATCTTTTTGACAAATTATTCTACCACCTAAACGCATAAGATCTAAAGGAATAATTTTACCTGGATAAGGTGCTGCAAAAGTTACTTGCTTTTTTCCTTGCCCCATATTGGTATAAGCTGTCATAAATAAACTTTCACCAGTTAGTAGTCGTTTACCTGCACTAAATAATTTGCCTAACATTCCTCCGTTATCTTGACTACCATCTCCAAAAATAGTTTGCATTTGAACACCATCATTCATCATCATGAAGCTGCCAGGCTCTGCCATAACAGTTTCGTTGGGGTCTAATTCAATTTCTACACATTGCATTTCGCTACCAAATAAACGGTAGTCTATTTCATGATTGTTTGCCATAGTTTTATTTTATTAATTGATGCAATTATAAATTTATACATTCATAAATTGAAAAGTGTTTCTTAAATATTTTCACTTTTATTTGTAAATAATTTTAAACGGATATAATATAATGAAAACGGCAATTATAGCAGGCGCAACAGGATTAATTGGAAAGCAGTTATTATTCAATTTAATAGAAAGCGAGGTATATGATAAAATAATTGCTTTGGTTCGAAAAGAAATTCCTTTCCATTCACCAAAATTGGTTCAAGTAATTATTGATTTTGATAACCTACCTTTAATAGCAGATAATTTAAAAGCCGATGATGTATTTTGTTGTTTAGGAACTACAATCAGAAAGGCAGGTTCACAAGAAGCGTTTAAAAAAGTTGATTATGATTACTGTTTAAACTTAGCAAAAGAAACGCATAAAAAAGGATCGAAAAACTTTTTTTTAGTATCAGCTTTAGGAGCTAATTCAAAGTCTAAAATTTTTTATAATCAAGTGAAAGGTGAATTGGAAGAAGCCATTAGTAAAGTTGGTTTCAACTCCTTTTATATATTTCGTCCTTCCTTGTTATTAGGCAATAGAAATGAATTTAGGTTAGGTGAAAAAATCATGCAAATTATTATGAAACCAATATCAAAACTGATGTTTGGAAGTATGAAAAAATATGCAGCAATTGAAAGCCAACAAGTAGCTAAAGCAATGTTTTGGCTAGCAAGTACAAATCATAAAAAAGGGACTCAAATCATTAGTAATAAACAAATGCTAGATTTATAAATCAACTATAGTTTATAAACTAAAATATAGAATTATAGAATCATCTTTCTTAGCATATCCAATGCCATCAAACTAGTTCTTAAAATAGTTCGTTCCCGGTTATCACCCATATTAAATTTTTTTGTTATTACTTCATGTTTACTTGCAATTGCAATCCATACAGTGCCAACAGGTTTTTCATCTGTGCCTCCATCAGGTCCTGCAATTCCGCTTGTGGCAATAGCATAATCAACACCAAATTTATTTAGAATTGCAATAGACATTTGTTTAACACACTCTTCACTAACTGCACCATCATTTAATAAAGTATCATTGGTTACATTTAGTTCCTGTTGTTTAATTTTATTATCATAACTAATGATGCTCCCAATAAAATATTTAGAGCTACCAGGTATAGAAGTTATTTGATGTGCAATAAAACCTCCGGTACAACTTTCTGCAGTAGCTAATGTTTTGTTTTTTTGCTTTAATAAATTTCCAACTACCTCACTTAATGAATCATTGTTTTCACCAAAAATATATTCACCAATATTTTCATACATTTTATTACAAATTACATTAACTTCATTAATTAATTGCTCTTCGTTATTACCATAGGCACTTAGTCTAAGTCTTACAGCACCAACTGATGGCAAGTAAGCCAATTTTATATGGCTAGGTAATTCGTTCTCTATATCCTTAATTTTTTCAGCTAAAAAACTTTCACCAATAGAACAAGTTTGTAATGTTCTATGGTATATGAATGGTAGTTCAAATTTTTGTTTCAATAAAGGGGTTACTTCTTCTTCAAAAATAACTTTCATTTCAAAAGGTACACCTGGAAGAGATATAAAAATTTTATTATTAATATCAAACCACATGCCTGGTGCTGTTCCACTTCTATTCCATAATGTTTTACAATTTGATGGTACTTGTGCTTGTTGTAAATTAATATCTAACATAGGCATTTTTCTTACTCTAAAAATTCGAGTAACCCATTCAAGTACTTTCTCATCTATAACTAATGATGTATTAAAATATTCACATAAAGTTTTCTTTGTAATATCATCTTTGGTAGGACCTAAACCACCTGTTAAAATTATTATATCACTGCGAAGTGATGCATCATTTAAACATGCTAATATTTGTTCTTTGTTATCACCACAAGCAGTCCGTTGATATAGGCTAATGCCCAGTGAATTCAGATGTTGACCAATCCATGCACTATTTGTATCTATTACTTGACCTATTAATAATTCATCACCAATCGTTATAATTTCTGCCTTCATATTTATTTTATTTTATTCTCAACAACATTACTAAATATTTTTTTATAATGATTCTAGAAATTCAAAAAATTATTTGATACATGATTAATATTTATGTATAATTTATACTACTATTTTATGCTAATTTTTATGTTAATTTTTAATCATCAAAAGTTTAAGTAAAATGTTTTATCATTATTGAATAACTATAAATCTGTTTTATATAAATCGTTGAGAGTATAGTAAAATAAGGTGTTAACAAAGATTATGTTTTATTATATGTTAAAAATTTTATGCTTACTTATTATGTAATATAACTTTTTGTTTATAATAAGTTTATAAATTTTTCACGAGTTAATAACATAGTTTTATAAAAACATGAATGTGTGTGATGTCAATAAATAAAGGCGTCTTCAGTCATCATGCTTTAATTGTTAACAGTAAATATTTTATATAAAGTATATTTATTTTTCAAATGAATTTGTAAACACTTGACTTTTATATCATACATCATAACTTTGTTTTCGTAATCAAATTAAATAATTAACCAAATTATGGCAACAGCTAAAAAAACAACTAAGGCGGCTCCAAAAAAAGCAGCAGCAAAAAAAGCAGCTCCTAAAAAGGCAGCAGCACCTAAAAAAGTAGCAGCAAAAAAAGCAGCTCCAAAGAAAGCAGCAGCTCCTAAAAAAGCAGCTCCTAAAAAAGTAGCAGCTCCTAAAAAGGCAGCAGTAAAAAAGGCAGCTCCTAAAAAAGCAGCAGCTCCAAAGAAAGCAGCAGTAAAAAAAGCGGCTCCTAAAAAAGCAGCAGCTCCAAAGAAAGCAGCGGTAAAAAAAGCAGCTCCTAAAAAAGCAGCAGCAAAAAAGAAATAGTAAATTTTACTTTTTACTGAAAAGCCTTATCAAATTTTTTGATGAGGCTTTTTTATTTTTTAAATGACTACTTTTGTTAAAAATTTATAATTATGATTATAGTTTTACATTCAAAAAATCCTAATCCACGAGATTATAAAAAAGTAGTAGATATACTAAATAATCATGGTGTAATAATAATTCCAACTGATACAATTTATGCCATTGCATGTAAACTTGATAGTAAAAAAGCTATTGAGCGTATGTGTAAAATAGTAGGTAAAAAACCAGATAAAGTAAATTTTTCTTTATTATGTTCAAGTCTTAGTCATCTTAGTGATTATACTACCGCATTAGATAAATCAGTATTCAGGTTAATGAAAAATAATTTGCCTGGGGCATTTACATTTATTTTGAAAGCAACAGGTAATGTTACCAAATACTTTGAAGGCAATAAAAAAACAATTGGAATTAGAGTCCCTAACAATATTATTGCTCAAACGTTAGTTGAGGAAATAGGAACACCACTTGTGGTTACTTCTATTCATCATGATGATGAGATTATTGAATATATGACTGATCCCGAAGAAATTAATGATAAGTTTGGGAATTTAGTGGATGTAGTAATTGATGGTGGAAATGGTGGAAATATTCCATCTACAATTATTGATTGTACCAATGATGAAATTGTATTGATTAGAGTAGGTAAGGGTGTAATAAATGAATAGAAATTTATACTCACAACTTATACCATAGTAGCAATTCTTACTTGAAATAGTTTATTTTTGATGACTATTAATTTTCTAAAATTAATAATCTTGTTAGATTGTTTTACCTACACTTAATAATAAAAATTATTTAGTGTTTACTATATATAAATGATAAAAAGAATTTGTTTGGTTTTTGTATTGTGTTTTGGTTTTTTTATTTCTCAAAATGTTTATGCGCAAATTGGGTCATCACAGCCAGATAGTACAGAATTGGTTGATACTGAAGAAGAGGATGAGGAAGATGAAGAAGCTATTGAATTTGATAGTGTTATAGTAGATAATAATGGTCCTTATTGGGATTTTTTAAGGCCTCGTAATTTTAGTTTTGATACAAGTCAGGCACCCGCAAATCAGTATTACAATTTTTGGGATACAGTTGTTATCAATCCATATAAACGCGATTTAAAATTAATGGATGATACCATAATTCTTCCATTAATAACTGATGGTTGTGGGTTTCATCCTCCTGCAATTGGTGATTTAAGTTCAACTTTTGGTTTTAGGCGTTGGGGTAGGAGAGCTAAGTTTCATTTTGGAGTAGATGTAAGAATGGATGTTGGTGATCCTGTTTATGCTGCTTTTGCTGGGGTTGTTAGAATTGCAAAACGAAGTGCGGATTATGGTTATATGGTTTTGATTAGGCATGACAATGGCTTAGAAACACTTTACGCTCATTTTTCTCAACTATTATCTTTTCCTGGTCAATATGTTAATGCTGGTGATATAATTGGTTTGGCAGGAAGTACTGGTAGGTCTACAGGGCCTCATTTGCATTTTGAGGTAAGGTTTAAAGGAGAAAAAATAAACCCTAATAAACTTGTACATTTCCCTACAGGTTCACTTTTGTCGGATTCGTTACAAATTGATAAAAGCTGTTTCAAGCACCTTTACGAGGTTAAAGCAGCTAAATTAAAACTTAAGACACCTAAATATATTAAGGCACGTAAAGGCGATACATTATATAAAATAGCCAGAGAATATGGCATATCTGTTAAGCGTTTGGCTAGGTTAAATAAATTGTCTAAAAAGTCGAAAATTAAGAGAGGCCGAAAAATTAGATTAAGGTAAGGAAACAAAAAAAAGGTGGAATATTTATAATACTCCACCTTTTTTATTTTATTAAGCGTTTGCAGTTTCTAATTGCTGAACTTCTTCTGGCTTATTTATAAGTTGTAAGGATAACTCACATGCCTTATTTACACTAATTTTAACATTTTTTCCTTTTAACCACTCTGAGGTTAACTCATTATCATTTAAAACATTTAATAAATCAAATGAAGAAGCTAAAGTGTTTGATTTGTTGATAGCTTTACCGTTTACAATTTCTAAGTTAAAAATATAACCTAATTTGTTTTTAGCTCCAGTAGATACAAACTCGTGCTTATAAATTTGAAGTTTTTGATCGTTATCAACTGTTTTTTTTAATAAAAGTCTAATAACGGGTAAATATTTTTTCCAAAGTTGCGTATAAACTCCAGCGTCTCTCATAAAAATGATGTATTAAGGTTTGGTAATTAAGATTACAAATTTAATCATTAATTTTACTCATGAAAGATATTTATTTAAAAATTAACATTTTGCAATTTATAAGTTAATAATAAATTCAACTTTTTTTTAATTTTTATATGTTGGTTTATGAGTAAATATATTGTAAATGTTGGTGTTAGCAAGCATTTGAATTATTTTTTTGAAGTTGAAATTTTTGTTAATTTTTTTTATGTGATTTATACAACACTTATGAAATGATGTGTAAACATAACTTGAAATACTAAATCACCTTTGTGACAAGATAACTTTTGCCGTTTTCTTTCGGCTATCAAGGAAATAAATTCTATCACAATGAAAAAAAATATTCTAATAACAGCAATTCTTTTTATTATTCGCTGTCATTTTGCAATTTCACAAGTACCACCTCAAGCTTTCAAATATCAATCTATAGTAAGATCTACTGATGGAATTCCATTGGCTAACGCTTCTATCCGGATAATGGCAATTATTCATGCAAACTCTGTTACAGGTCCAATATTATATCAAGAATCACACAATGTAACCACTAATCAGTTTGGATTAATAAATCTTGAAATTGGAAATGGAACTGTCGAAAGCGGAACTTTTTCAGCTATCTCTTGGGCTATTGGAACAAATTGGATGGAAATACAAGCCAATTTTGGCAGTGGATTTATAGCAATGGGAGCATCGCAATTATTAAGTGTACCGTATGCACTTAATTGTGGCAATGGAATTGTTGGACCTATAGGCCCAACTGGTCTGCATGGTTCAATTGGACTAACAGGTTTAACTGGAGCAACAGGATTACAAGGCGTAAAAGGTGATGCTGGCGCAATTGGTCCTCAAGGTTCAATTGGTTTAATAGGTTTAACGGGAGCAACAGGAATACAAGGCGTAAAAGGTGATGCTGGTGCAGTTGGTTCACAAGGTTCAATTGGTTTAACAGGATTAACTGGTTCAAGTGGAATACAGGGGTTGAAAGGTGATTCAGGAGCTGTTGGTCAAAAAGGTTCTATTGGTCTAACAGGTTTAACAGGTTCAACCGGAATACAAGGATTGAAAGGAGATTCAGGTTCTATTGGTACACAAGGTTCAATTGGTTTAACCGGAGCTACAGGAACACAAGGTATAAAAGGTGATTCAGGCGCAGTAGGTCCGCAAGGTTCAACTGGTCTGCAAGGTTCAATTGGCTTAACTGGCTTAACAGGAGCAATTGGAACACAAGGTATAAAAGGTGATTCAGGTTCAATTGGTCCACAAGGTTCTATAGGTTTAATTGGTTTAACAGGAGCAATAGGAATTCAAGGTATAAAAGGCGATTCAGGATCAGTTGGTCCTCAAGGTTCAATTGGATTAACAGGCTTAACAGGTGCAAATGGCATTCAAGGTGTAAAAGGAGATTTAGGTACAACTGGCCCACAAGGTTCAATTGGTCTAACAGGATTAACTGGCGCAAATGGAATACAAGGTTTAAAAGGTGATTCAGGCGCAGTTGGTTTGCAAGGTTCAATTGGTTTAACAGGCTTAACAGGTGCAAATGGAATACAAGGGTTGAAAGGTGATTCGGGAGCAATTGGTCCACAAGGTTCAATTGGTATAACAGGCTTAACAGGAGCAACAGGATTAACAGGAACTACAGGAATACAAGGTTTAAAAGGAGATTCAGGTGCAACAGGTCTACAAGGTTTAATTGGACTAACAGGTTTAACAGGAGCAACAGGAATTCAAGGTATAAAAGGAGATTCAGGTTCAACTGGTCCACAAGGTTCAATTGGATTAACAGGTTTAACAGGAGCAACAGGAATTCCGGGTATAAAAGGCGATTCAGGCGCAGTTGGTCCACAAGGTTCAATTGGTATAACAGGCTTAACAGGTTTAACAGGAGCAACAGGAATTCAAGGTATAAAAGGAGATTCAGGTTCAACTGGTCCACAAGGTTATATAGGTTTAATTGGTTTAACAGGAGCAATAGGAATTCAAGGAATAAAAGGAGATTCAGGCGCAATTGGCCCGCAAGGTTCAATTGGTTTAACTGGAGCTACAGGAACACAAGGTGTAAAAGGAGACTCAGGTTCAACTGGCCCACAAGGTTCAATTGGACTAACAGGCTTATCTGGAGCAATAGGAATACAAGGAATAAAAGGTGATTCAGGAGCAACTGGTGCTCAAGGACTAATTGGAGTTACTGGAACCATCCTACAATTTGCTATGTTTTATGGCTTAACTGCCGGAACTGGAAACAGTATTGGAACGGATTATGCTGCAACAGTAGCTGTTAAAACAACTGTTGGAACAGGTAGAGTTACCTTTCCACGTAATGGTCCTGCAACAGGAATAACTCGTTTAGATAATACTAGTTTTACATTGCCAAGCATTGGAACTTATGAAATTATTTTTCATGTAAATACTACAGAGCCTGGTCAATTACAACTCGAATTGAATAATGTTGATTTACCCGAAACGGTTGCGGTAAATATGAATCCAACTGCGGGCGGACATCCAATTATGGGTAATTTCTTTATTACCACTACTTCCGTTAATTCTATATTGGCAGTAATTAATCCAATAGGAAATACACCCGCTCTTACTATTACTCCAGCTAATGGAGCAAATACACATGCCAACACTCAAAGCTTAACTATCAAGAAGATTAATTAGCATGATGTTTTATTAAAAATTGGATGAACTTAAAAAAATCAAAATGAAAAAAACTTTTTTCTTTTTCAACTTGCTTCTATTTACTTTAATATTTCAACAAGTAAAAGCACAATCATTTGCACGAGAAATAATTGGTTCGGCTGGAACATTTGCTACTTCACCATATGGTTCTATGGAATGGACTATAGGGGAGGTAATGATTGAAACTTTTGCAAGTGCTGATTATTACTTTACCCAAGGATTTCATCAACCCAGTGTTGTTGTGGTTGTTCCAAATCCTAATGATTTTTTTATTCCAGAAGGTTTCTCTCCTAACAGCGATGGTATAAATGATTTATTGGTGATTAGAGGAATTGAAAATTATCCAAACAATAAAATAGAAATTTTTAACCGTTGGGGACAAAAAGTTTTTGAAGAAAGTCCGTATACCAATAATTGGAGCGGACACTCTCAATACGGCATTACTATTGGTGGTGACGAACTTCCAGTTGGTACCTATTTTTATTTACTTGATTTAGGTCTTGGTTCTACTATTTTCAAAGGAACTATTTACCTGAATAGATAAATAGTTTAACAGCGTTATCAATAATTAAATTACTTTCCGATACAGAAAGTAATAATAATTATAATATATTGTTTTTAAGTTATTTACGAGTTTTTAATTTTTAAAAGGTACAAATAAGGTACAATTTTAAGTCAATACTTCACTTTCCAGTTAGATATTTAGTAAAAATTTTATTCAGCAAATCAGCTTTCAAAAATATCATAAAATTATGTTTGTTTGTTCTAATTATAAAATACATTTGAAAAATAAAATCTTAGTACTATCAGGGTTATCTCTCCAAATTGGGTAGATATGCCTGATAAAATCAGGGTTATATACAAGTTAGCAGTAATGGTAGGACAACCCAACCGACAAAGATAGAGAATGAAAAAAACGACATTTAAAATTTCAAAAATGGACTGCCCATCCGAAGAACAAATGATACGGATGAAACTTGCCGACTTGACAAACATCAACTCCTTGGACTTTGATATTGCAAACAGACAACTGACCGTTTTTCACACAGACAACCACGACCAAATTTTTCAGCGACTTGACAACTTAAAATTTGACACTTCAATTATTGACAGCGTTTCAGTAGACAATTTTACTGCAACGAAAAACAACACTGACCAAGAGAAAAAATTACTTTGGCAAGTTTTAGCCATCAACTTTTTCTTTTTTGCACTTGAAATTACGACAGGTTTTATTTCAAACTCAATGGGACTTGTAGCGGACAGTTTGGATATGCTTGCCGACAGTATTGTTTACGGACTTGCACTTTTTGCAGTTGGCGGAACAATGACACGAAAGAAAAATATTGCAAAATCGGCAGGTTATTTTCAATTGACACTTGCGGTTTTTGGTTTTATAGAAGTTATCAGACGATTTGTTGGAACGGAAACAATTCCAGCATTTCAGACAATGATAATTATTTCAATTCTTGCTCTTATTGGTAATGGACTTTGTTTGTATTTACTGCAAAAAAGTAAAAGCAAAGAAGCTCATATGCAAGCAAGTATGATTTTTACTTCTAATGACGTAATTGTAAATCTTGGAGTAATCGTAGCAGGCGGACTTGTTTACTTGACAAACTCAAAATATCCTGACCTTATCGTTGGGACAATTGTATTTTTCATCGTTGGACAAGGAGCATTTAAAATCTTGAAACTATCGAAATGACGGACGAAAACAGAACCACTACTGCTAACAGCGGTTTGGCGTAATGGCGGGTTCAGTGCTTCGTATTACAGTTTTGTGGTAGGTTCAAGTGCAGTTCTTCGATTGAACTTTTGTGCTGTAAATCCGCCACTTCGCCAAGCTGCGGAACGTCAGGTTGTGAAAAAACTAAGTTTTTAATAAAAAATAGGTTTAAAATGTCCTTTATTACGTGTTTAGTTTCATTTATAGAATAGCTAATTTTTAAGCTGCAAATTTTGGTTGGTAAAAATAGTTG
>CANHVU010000009.1 GCA_947464275.1 Bacteroidota bacterium | reverse complement strand
TACTGCCTATTTATATTATAGGAATAAGTAAAAATTAAATTTTTCAAGTGCTAATAAGACCTTCTATGCTTATTCTGGTCTTCTACTAATAAAGACAATTAACTTCATATAAAATATAGAGGGTCTTACTGCACAAAAACATTAATAGATGAAAACATTTACAATCACAGAATTATCAAAATACACCACTTTAAAAACTAGGTGGTTAAAGGAAAAAGTAAGAAAATTAAAATCCAAATATCCTCAGTATATTAAGGGAGGAGGGAAGCCTGGAGCGAACAATAAGTATAAAGTTGATATAAGGATATTGGATAAGGTAATAGAGAGAACCTATAAGCCACAAGAACAGGGGTATGTTAATTTATTAAATAATGTAAAATATGAAAGTTATTGGGAATGGTTTCGTTCTGTTGAGTGGGACTATTTTTGTTGTTTAAATCCTGTTTGTGAATGGTCACCTGAGCGATTAAAGGATTTTATATCAGATACAGGATTGGTTATATTTTATTCCGTTCATAGAATGTTGAAGTATGAAAATGAAACCCTATTAGATAGACCTTACCATATACATTTTGTTGTTATGAAAAATGATAAATCATTTAGAATGATTGATTACGAAAGAAAAATAAGCGGAAATGTAAATGTTCTATTCAAAAATTTTGATAAAGAAAAGAAAAAGGATTGTTTTGATTATATGTTAAAAAAAGGGAAATATTTTGATACCACACAGGATGCGGAAGATTGGGGTGTATTATAGAATTGATTTAATTAAAGAAATGGTGTCATCATAAATGACACCATTTTTTGTTTATAAGGGTATTAATAACTTAAAGGTTTAATAATAAATTCCTCTTGGTTTTTGATTTGGTATATTTGTTTGGCAGTTAGTATTTCAGCGAACAACCAAGCCCAATTGATACTTGGTTGTGTTTCATTTCTATGCTCAAGGGATAGAAGTTGAATGATATGGAAGTTTAGTTTATTATCAATAAAACGTATATAAACTTCCTGATTGAGTTGTTTTGGGTCAAGTTTATCTATTTGTGATTTTAGTTCTCTAAATGTCATATTTGGTTATAATTAGAATAGGTTTCAGTTAATAGTTCATCAAAATCAATTGATGAAATATATTGAATTGTATTTACCTGATTGAATGGTATAATTTCAATTTTCTCTAAGGGGTCTTCTAGCATTGTTAAAGTGCCATATAACGTATTTACGAACTTACCTTCACCCATAACCATTTTACGATTGTTTAGGTCTATTTCAATACCAGAATACTTGAATAAAAGGTGATTATTTATCAGGTAATAATTATTTTCAATCATTTTGTTAAAGATTGAATTACCAACTAGTTTTAAGCTTCTCATACCAATAAATAGTTGATTTATAAATAAAGTATCTTTACATTAAATGGTCTAGACACCCTAGAATTGTATTAAATTATTTATAATTAGATACCTATATTAATTTACCTAGAAGCAAGCTAATAAAGAGATTTAAGGTTCTAGTGGTAATGTTCTAGTTGAGCTGTTTATATACTAGTTAATTATGTTAAATGAGCTAAAAGGAGTAATACCTGAGACAAAATATATTATGGGTATGCTACAATATTAGGATTAGGAATAAAAAGTAAAGATTTATATGTAAAATTATTTCAACTTTTTATCTGATGACTGTAAGTTATAAAAAACCCATTTTTCTTTGTTCTGGTGAGTGGTTTTTTTAAAGTTGATTAATTCCAATACATAAAAATCTTTTTACTACCTATTAAATGTGTTTAATAATTTTAACTTTATTAGTTGTAATTCCATTATTTATTTATCGCAGCTGTCATTCAAATTTATTAATAAATATGTACCCAACAGCTGTAGGTTACAATATTGACTAATAACCGTTTGGAATTTATAATGGAACTTCCTAGCATTAGTAGTTTTCAACAACTGAAAAATTTTAGCTAGTTTGTTATGCTATCTACCTATTATATTTAAGTGAATTAACATTATAATTACTTGTCACTTTGTTGTATTTATTTACTTTATGATAAAATAATTATCATTTTGATAATTATTTTATTTTATTTGTAATTCATAAACAGAAAAAAATTGATGTAAGCATTTTTTATAAAGGTCAAGTTATGATTCATGAAGAGTATAAATTTACAGTTGATAATAATAAACAATTAGTATACACACGACTTACGTTTAATTCAAACAACTGGAAAAAGCTTTCAGGAAAAGAGGGAAAAAGTAATAATCCTAATTCTTTTGAAGGTAAATATCATTTTGGTTTTGAAGAATGGTTGTTTAATGAATCAACATTGATAAATGTAAAGAAATATGCCTTTATTCAAGGAGTGGCAAGCAGCTCTATTAAAAGAAAATCACCAAAAGAACTGATACTATTTGCTATAAATAGTATTATCAAAGAACGCTTACACATTGCCACAATCAAAAAATGACAGATTTAGAAAAAACACATTTCGGTATATTGACCTCTATTGACTGGAATTCAAATAAGTGGGATGGATTGCCAACAACTCAAGATATCCAAAATGTTGATATGGATTATGTTCTAGAAAACAAGGTCACTCATACTTTTCTTAATTTTGCTCTTGAAGGGAAAGCTAATGAAGAATTACATTCTGCAGATTGCCCTATTATACATAACAATATGCCAGCTGATCAGCATAAGGATTTAGTAAAAATTATATTTATTAAATCAAAAGATTATACAGATGGCATAACCAATTTGGTAGGTTTCTATGCATTCCCTGAAATAAAAGAACATAAAATTCCAGTTGAGAGTAAATATGCTCATTTTTTATCTGAATTAAGTTGCTGTATAAAAGCAGAAGTTCGTAATACTCATTTGTTTGAGACATTCATTTCACTTGAAAGTTTTGATAAAGCCAAAGTTTTACCGCCCAATACAGATTATAGTAGGCGAGGCTATAATTACTTGACTGTTGAAAATGTGTTGCATTTGTTGGATGCAATTTCTCCTTCTGGAGTTAATACAAAATACAGCAATGTAAAAATGAGGATACTTTCTTATTTAAATAAGAACAATTATAACGCTTAATTTTTTGAAAAGAAGTATAAATATATTAAATAAAATTGGTTCTTTAATTCCCGGTTACAATGGGTATGAAGTAAGATCAGACAAAAGAAATTCTGATAAAATCTTCCGTGACCATAATTCGTTTCTAATTAGTAAATCGGAAACTTCGATTGTAGAATTTCAAAAGGTACTCTTAGCTGATAATAAAATACCATTGATTAAAGATTGGGAATTAGTTAGAAAAAAACTAAATACCTTAACTTCTATATTAAAACACTCCAATTATGGAGAGTCTTCTTTCTTCGCTATGAATCAAATAAAAGAACTAGAACTAGACCAAATCATGGAATTTGACGAGCGAATTTTTGATCGTGTTCAATTAATATTTAAAACATGTCATGTAGATCTTGAAGAGAGTTTAAGTGCCATTTTGATAATGAACTGTATCAAAGAAATTGAAGGAGTTCTAATTGAGCGTTCAACTTATATATGCAAGTTTAAATAAAATGGAAGTATTAGAGTTTTTAGATAATAACGGTAATGTTCTAGTTAAAAGACTTCCAGATAATGGTTTGCTTGAGATTAAATGGGGCTCACAACTTACAGTCAGAGAAAGTCAAGATGCCGTTTTCTTTCGTGATGGTCAAGCATTAGATGTATTTGGTCCAGGGAGACATGTTTTACAAACGCAAAACATACCCGTTATCGGGAAATGGGTAACCTCATTTGGATACGGTCCTAATTCACCTTTTAGAGCAGAAGTGCTATTTGTAGGAAAGCAATTGTTTTCCAATTTTAAATGGGGTACTAGAGAGCCAATATTATTTAGAGATAATGAATTAAGTGCGGTTCGACTTAGATCATTTGGTAGCTACTCAATTCAAATTAGTGATACTTTACTTTTTGTAAATAAAGTAGTAGGTACTAGAGGTTTATTTACAACAGAGGCAATTCAAGATTATTTAAAAGGAATTATTATATCTAAACTGAATTCAATTTTATCAAAAGAGCTAAAATCAGTATTTGATATAGCCAAAAGTATAGAGACGTTAAATCTAATTTTAAGAACTGAACTTGATACTGATTTCAGTGCTTTGGGATTAAAAATTCATGATTTTTATATCCAAAGTATATCAGTTCCAGAAGAAGTAAATAAGTTAATAGATACTCGAAGTGGTATAGGAGCTTTGGGGAATTTAGACCAGTATATGAAATTTCAGGTTGCAAATGCTATCGGAGATGCTGCAAATAATAATTCAGGAGTAGGCGATGCTTTCAATACAGGAGCCGGTTTAGCTTTAGGAATGCTATTGCCACAAATGATAAGCTCTAGTGTTAACAAGGCAAATTCAAGTCCAATAGACTCAATGGAAAAAATTAAAAAGTTAAAAGAGCTGCTTGAAATTGGGGCAATAACACAAGAGGAATTTAATGATAAAAAAGTAGAGCTACTAAAAGAAATATAAATAATGAAGGAATATGTAGTTTGTGATATGTGTACAGCAACAGTGTTATCTGAAGGAATTTCTTGTGACTTCTGTGGCAATGACTTTAAAAACAATGGTTCATCAGCTGAAATTCTGAGATTCAAAGATGAGATTGATAGGAAAATATATACTACAGATTTATTTGAACTTTTAAATAATATTAATAAATCAAAATATAAAGATCATCCAATTATACTTTTTCGAAAAGCAAAGGTTTTATTGATAAATTATATGGCAAATGATGGTGTTATAGAAGCAGGTGAATTTTGTGAGGTTTTTCACATAGTTAATTCTATTTCTAAAATATCAGAGGATTATTGGACTGAATTCATAACATACTTTTCTGTACTTTTTCCAACCTCTCACACTAAACTTTTCTTAGAAGATTTTAAAGCAATTCAATCATTTTTAAATTCAATAAATAGAGATGAGGATAAGCAGATAGAGGATAAACTCATTCAGCAAATGTTTATTTCTGAATTAGGTGAAACATTTTTTAAGCAATTTAAATTTTATACGAATTCTAAAAACTTTATAAATGACAATGATTTCATAAATAATCAGAAATATGTTTTAAACAAATACAATGAATACTTAAATAAATTAAAAAATACAATATGAAAAAATGTGTAAATGAAACTTTTGATAAGTTTAATCAGTCAACAAAAATTGAAACAATTCCCTTAAAAGATCAACCAATTGGAAGTCTTATGTTAGTAAAATATGAAAATTTTGGGTGTAATTTACTAGCATCATTGAGTTATATAAAAAGTGTCAATGGTGATTCTCTACAAATTGTATTAAGATATATAAATGAAGAGTGGATGTTTCTGAGAAATGGAGAACTCAGATTTGTTATTGATAATGAAAACATAAATTTAAACTCGATTGAACTTTCAAGTGATAATACCTCTGGAAGAGTTTGGGAAGTTGCGGGATATAGAATTGATAAATCATTATTAGAAAAAATTTGTAATTCAAAAAATATGGCTATAAGAATAACTGGATCTAAAAGCAATGAAGATATTGTTCAAAAAAATTGTGATTTATTCAGAATTTTATGTCAACAGTTTTATAATAATGTTTTTGACCAAACTAAGTATTTAGAATCTACAGAAAAATCATTAGTCATAGAGGAAAAGGGATGTTTCATTGCAACTGCTGCAATGGGTAACTACAATCATCCAGTAGTTATGGATTTGAGAATGTTTAGAGATAACTGGCTATTACAAAGAGATTGGGGCGTAAGTTTTACAAGGTGGTATTACCAACATGGTCCAAAAGCTGCTAATGTTATTGAAAAATCTACTATTTTAAAAAAGATTACATTCTATATGATTGTAAAACCTTTACAAATAATAACTAAAAATCTAAAATAATTGAGTAAAATAGTTTTTGATAATCAAAAGAGGTATATCAACTATCTAAATTGATGCAGCCTTTTCGATTAATTAAATAAAAAATTATTGCTTAAAATAAATGTGCTATAGCTTCTTATTTTTATTGGTATGTTCAAGAAACGTTGTAGTGGAATTAAACTTAGAGGTGTTATCAGGTGTCTCAACCTATCCTTTTTTGTTTAAACCAATCATTTTACATGGTCTATGGTTGGTGATCTATTAATAACCTCGCCAACCATAAAGTTAGACATTGGATCTAAGAATATAAAAATAAATAAATAATAGCCATCGTAAAACAATACTAGCTAAAAATTAGAATTATTTTTTATTCAGTTTTTATGTAGGGAGTTTTATTATCAAATCTATAAGATTGATTTACCCAATCTAATTATAAACACATAAAGTAGCATAAATAATATTAATACTCAAAACAAAAAAAATGGAAATAATAGCAGAATTTTCAGACAATGAAGGATTAACTTGTAAGTTAACCAAAGACAGGTTTTATGTTTCATCATTAGGTAATGAAGAGACTTTTGCATTAAGAGCTGTAAATGGAATAGGAATTTATGATGACCTTGAGACCTATAACAAGGAATTGACATTATTTAAAAAACAAGATGAAAAAAATTCAATAAAAAAAATTGCTTGTATTGGTGTAGGAATTTTATTTTTAGGTTTAGGAATTTCAAAGGAAGAAACAACAATGATTGTTATTGGTATAATAATAGCAATAATTGGATTTAACATTAGCAATAAATTATCTGAACCCATCTTAAATAGTTATCTCAGAATTATTCTTTCAGGTGTTGATCGTAAATTTTTATTTAACAAAAGTGAGGAAAATTCGGTTTCAATAGCAGATTTTATCAATAAATTAGAACAAACTTTAACAGCTTATAACTAACAATATATGTCATTTTGGAATGTATTTAAAAACACAGCCTATGCAAGGGCATCATGGGTTATTCAAGATAAAATTATTGATAACGTTAATGATATTCAAGAAGCAGCAGCGGAGCAAGAAAGAATTGATTCAATGATAGAAAACAGTAATGAAATCATAGATGCAGTTTATAATAATCCTTTTACTAAAGAGAGAAATAAAAACAAATAGTAATTTACAAAAAACAGCATTTTAAACTCTTAAACCTAAATGAAACTCAAATTTTTAAATTATACTTTAACATACAATCAAAAACTTTTATCAATTTCAATAATTGTAATTGTTTCGGTATTTTATTTTTCTGATTTTTTATTAAAATTTAAATATCCAAATTTAATAAAGGATTTCCGTGATTTAGAAGTTACACTGGTAAAATCTAGAAATATGTTAGAAATAAAAAATAATAATTGTTTAAAATCAATAGATTCACAATTATCTAATAACCCTAATAATGAAAGATATAATTTCAATAAAGTTCAAGCAGAAAAATGTGATAAGTCTGCTAAAAAATTATTGTTTTATGTAAAAGGTTTTAAAGACTTAATTATTACGAAAGCAGGTGGTTGGGAAAATAATGGTGATAGTAAATCAGATAAAAATAGAGAAATTAATAATGCCTATTTGTCAACATCATTTATATTGGAACAAGGATTAGGTATTGAGCTGAAAAATAATATTAATTCCTGTAGGTTAGAAATGATTAATCTTTTATCTGATATTGATAGAGAAAAAGTTAAAAGTGATTTGATTGCAGAGAATTTAACAAATGGGGATTCTTGGGAAAAAGAAATGTTTAATAAAAAACCGGCCGCAATTGTTTTGGTCTTATTAACAAAAATTGAAAATGATATATTAAATACTGAAACCCAAGTCTTGGATTGTTTAGTTAAAAATTAATATTTTCGGTCAATACTTTCCAAATATTCGCAGTCTTTCGCTTAAGCATTAACTGTGTTGTCAGATTGCTATATGAACTCGAATTAATAAATGACAAATGAGAGTTAGTCATGTAAAAAGGTTTTTGATGTTTATCAATTCAAAGTGACTTTATTTGTTTTTCCCCAATAAACTTTCTATTGTGTTTTTTTTAATCAAGTATCACTTTTTTTTGTTTTCTGTATTAAGCGATTACAATCATCTTGTCAATCATAGATTACACTTGTAACGATAAATTATAGCTTTAACTCCAATTTTAGAATTTTGGATTAAAATGAAAAATATAAAGTGCAACGTGTTTCTATTAAGTTTTTTAAAATATTTGGACAGAGCCAACTTAGATTCACCTCAATCAAAGTTCATTTTCACCCATTTTTCTTTCTTCTGGTGAGTTATTTATTCAATGATATCCAAATACCCTTAAACAGAAATTGAATTGTTCTGGTCAAAGAAAAGATAGTTTTAAATAGATTTATTGTATTAGACAACAAACTTTAGAAATCATTATTTTCAGCAAGGCTATAGAAGTTTAAATTGGAACTTATTATAATATGGTCAATGATAATAATATCAAGTAATTTTCCTGCTTCATATATTTTTTTGGTAAGTTTTATATCATCATTTGATGGTCTCATATTTCCTGAAGGATGATTATGGGATAGGATAATGGAAGAGCAAGCTAATTTCAAGCCAACACTTAAAATGATTCTAATATCCACAATGGTTGAGTTTATTCCACCTTTTGATGATCTATATACACCAATAACATTTGATGCGTTGTTTAAATATAAAACGATGAATTCTTCCTGAAGATGGATAGTGTCTTGGTTGTAGAATGTTCTAAGGATAGAAGCAGCCTCATTAGAGTCATCTATTTTAGGTCCTAACTTTTTTCTAGGTTTGTATTTAACTTGAATCTCTGCAACTTTAAAAATTGAATTCATTTAAAACGAAATAATTTGCTAAAATATACTAGAACATCCGTTTGAACTGTACTAAATAAATGGAGGGTAGATTTTTTTAATTATTTTGAGTTATAAAACTGATTATTATAATTTAATAGGTTCTGATTTTGTTTATCCATTTATCTAAACATGCTGGTTAAATTCTTTACCTAATTTTGGCTATTTTAATTCGTGAATCTAAAGTTATATTATAATTATGTATTATTATATTTCATTTATTACTTAATGTCAAAATAATTATCAATCAATAAGTATTTTCGTTAAAACAAAATAAAAAAAATGAAAACACCTATCCGTTTTATTCTTATTAGCACACTATTATGTGTTTTTTGCTTCTCTTGTAAAAAAGAAGAGGCAACAACTACTCCAACTCCAAATTTTAACTATGCTTCATTGTATGGTACTTGGGGCACAACTAAAGCTCAATATTTAAACGTTTCAGACAACAAATTGGTTTATGAACAAAGTGGAAAAGACGCTATCGTAATTACGTTAAAGCCAGACCTAACTTATTCAACTATTGGTAAGGATACAGTTCCTTTAACAGGAACATACAGTGTTCAGAATTCCAATAACAAATTATACCTTATTACTATTGGCAAAAATGATTATGGTAAAACCTGTATAGAAGAAATATGCGACACTTCTTTTGTATTAAATTTTAAAGAAGATGCAGTTAGTCAAGCGGAGTCAGTATATCAAAAATTAATTTTTAGAAAGAAATAATTTTTTCTGACAATAATTTACAAGCCAAAGTCAATCCAACATTCTGAGCCTAATTTAGGTGAATTTCGGATTTAACCATTTTAAAATTATTAGTTAGAGAGAGTTGAACTCCTTGTTTCAAAAGCAGGGGGTTTTTTATTGCTCCAACATACTATCTCAAGACGCAAAGTAGAGGGGTAAAAATCCATTCAAAATCTTCACTCTTGCACGCTGAACTTGCACTGAAATATTGAAAAATAAATGTAGAATACAGGTAATCAGAATTTTATAACCTAAAAAAAGTGAAAAAATGGGAAACATCTATTCTATCCATTGAACTATGAGGCCAAAAAAAGAAAAGCTAATATTGAATTAGCTTTTCTTTTTATTAATATTATAGGATGTATTAGTTGGCTTTTAAGCCTAATACTTCGGCCATTTTAGAACCAATTTCTGCAGGAGAATCAACTACATGAACACCACATTCTGCCATAATTTTCATTTTAGCAGCAGCAGTATCATCATGTCCACCAACAATTGCACCAGCATGACCCATTCTACGGCCGGCAGGAGCTGTTTGTCCAGCTATAAAACCTACTACAGGTTTTTTGTTACCGTTAGCTTTAATCCAACGTGCTGCATCAGCTTCGTAACTTCCACCAATTTCACCAATCATAATAATGGCATCAGTTTCAGGGTCGTTCATTAATAATTCAACTGCATCTTTAGTTGGAGTTCCAATAATTGGATCGCCACCAATACCAATGGCAGTAGAAATACCTAAACCAGCTTTTACAATTTGGTCAGCTGCTTCATAAGTTAAAGTTCCTGATTTAGAAACAATACCCACTCTACCCGATTTGAAAACAAAACCTGGCATAATACCAACTTTGGCTTGTCCTGGAGTAATAACACCTGGGCAGTTTGGACCAATTAAAGTACAACCGCGCGATTTGATGTATTCTTTTACTGGAATCATATCAGCAACTGGAATTCCTTCAGTAATACAAATAATTACTTTAATTCCAGCATCAGCTGCTTCCATAATTGCATCAGCAGCAAAAGCTGGTGGCACAAATATAATTGATGTATTAGCACTTGCTTTTTCTACAGCATCTTTAACTGTATTAAATACAGGTCTTTCTAAATGAGTTTGACCACCTTTACCAGGGGTAACACCACCAACTACGTTGGTTCCGTATTCTATCATTTGTTGAGCGTGGAAAGTTCCTTCGCTACCTGTAAATCCTTGAACAATTACTTTTGAATCGTTATTAACTAAAACTGCCATTTTTATTTTTTTAAAAGTGTGGCAAATATGCTATTTTATTTAAATAAAACTAGCGTTTTTATAAGCCACCAAATATTTTTATTGATTTTATAAAATTTATAATTATTTGATTTATAGAGTTGTTTTCTCAAAAAAAATTAAAATCATGAATTGGTATAACAGCTTTATTTAACTAATTCATGCATTTTATTAATCAACAACTCTTTATTTATTGGTTTGGTTAGGTATTCATTAATTCCAATTTTTACGCAATCTTGCATTTCTATTGGGTCTGCATTGGCCGATAAAGCAATAATTGGAATGTCTTTTTCTAGAGAGAATTCTCCTCCAAGCCTAATACATTTAGCTACTTCTAATCCACTCATATCAGGTAAACCTAAATCAATTAAAACAATATCAATAGATGTTTTTAGCAATTCAGTAAAAGCATCCTTTCCTTTATCTACACAAATTACATTATATCCTTTACGCTCTAATATTTTTTGTAAAGTATAACTATTTGTTAAGTCGTCTTCAACCAATAAAATGGATAAATTTTTACTTAGCTTAATGTTATTTATACTAGAAATAGTGTTCTCATTATCTTCTTTGTTATCAATAGTAGATTCAAATTTAACAATTGCATTGCAGCCTATTGTTTCAGTATTAGTTAATTCAAAAGAACCGTTAAGTTTTTCAACATATTTTTTCACAATGAATAACCCAAGCCCAAAGCCGTTATTATTTTCTTTTTTAGTATTTAATATTAAATCTTTTAAAGTTTTACCATTAAGGCCCTTTCCTTCATCAGTAACCGAAATTAAAATGGAGCACTTAGTATAGTTTTGAATTTTATCTTGAATAAGATGTTTGATTTCAATTTTAATGACGCCATTTTCGCTGAATTTGAGTGCATTGTTTAATAAATTTTGAATTATTGTGGTAATTTTTATTTTATCAGCATACAAATATCTTGGAAGCTCTGGTGAAATTAATTGAGAAAATAAAATACCTTTTTGATTACATTGATTTTGAAATGTACTAAAAATTGATTTTAAAGTATCTAAAAAGTCAAAATGCTCCTCAAAAACTAAATCATTCTTTGCATCAATTTGTAAATAACTCACAATATTATTCATACTAAATAACAAGTCATTGCTCGATGCATTGATACCTGAAAGGTATTCCCTTAGTTCAGATAGATTTTTACTTTCATTGGCCAAATAGCTGTAATTAATTAATGAATTTAATGGGGTTCTTAATTCGTGATTTATTCTGTTAAGGATATTGCTTTTAGACGCAGAAGTAATTTCTAAATTTTTAGTTTTTTTCTTTTGAGTTAAAAAGTAAAAAAATAGAATACTTAATAATATTAAAAATACAATAACACATACCAAAACTAGCAATACCACATTCTTTTTTTGTGAATTTAATTTGCTTTCTATGGCTGTACTTTTACTTTCTTTATTTTCGGCATCAAGTTTATTTAATACTTCATCTTTTTTTGCCTTTTCAAAATCAGATCTTACACCCTCTATTTCTGCACCTTTGTTTGCACTTAGCACTTGCGAATTATTGCTTTCATTTAAATAATAAAAAGCTCTTTCTTTATTTCCTTTTGAATTGTAAATTTTGCTTAAATGCAAACAAGCCTCCGTGTATTCAAGCCCAAAGTTGTTGTTTTTTGCTGTATTTAATGAAATTTCCCCATAAAAAATGGCACTATCAATTTTTTTAGTTTCAAAATAATAGCTCGATAAGTTCATGGACGATATGGCTACAGATAGCATATCTTTTGACTGTAAATCTATTTGGTATGATTCTGCAATAAAAGGGAACGCCTTTTTAATATTTTTTTGAGCCAAATAAATTGTACCAACATTGTTCAAAACAGCTGATATATCTGTAAGAAGTTTATTTCTTCTAAAAACTTCTAAACTTTGGTTGTAATGATATAAAGCCCTAATAAACTGACCTTTACTTTTATAAATATTCCCTAAATTTGTAGATATGCGAGCATACGCAATTTCGTCTCCTAAATCTTTTAATATATTGAACGCCTTTTGATAAAAAAAAGCAGCTCTATCTGTGTCATTTATACTTGAGTATAATGAACCAATTTGGTTAGATGCTAATGCAATTCTCTTTAAATTGCCAGCCTCTTCTCCTTTTTTTAATGCCCCTAAATAGTAGCGCATTGCTTTAGGATAATCCGATTGTATGTAGTACAAATTACCCATGTTTTGATATGCCCAAGCAATCGTATTTAAATCCTTCGATTTTAATGCATAGGAAACTGCAAATAAGTACCTTATTTTGGCATTTTTGTAGTTTCCATTGTTTCGGTCAATATAACCTAAAATGATATTAGCACCGGCTATACCTTTATCATAACTTAATGAATTGGATATTTTTAAAGCTTGTTTTGCGTAACTAATAGCATTTACAGTGTCATTTTGTTTAATTGCTTCTGCTAATCCTATATAAATATCTGCTCGCTGATTGTCTTTCGCATATGGTAATAGTGATTCTAAGCTATCTTTTTCACTTTCTACCTGAGCCTTTAAGTGCATAAAAGTACAGAGGAGCATTATTATTAAATAAATAAATTTTGTTTTATATCTCAGCATAATAATGAGTTAATTTATTGAAAAGGTTTTAAAAATAAAAAACAAATATATTTATTTTATTTTTACAAGCTAAATCTTAATTGAAAGGAATTGTGTTAACTTAAAAACAGGATTTTGATTTTAGAATGCATTATGTTTATTTAAAAACTATTTTAGCAAATTAATTATGGCAAAAACTTCAACATCTTTTTTTTGTAAAAACTGCGGTGCTTCTTCGAGTAAATGGGTCGGTAAGTGCAATAGCTGTGGTGAATGGAATACTTATGTTGAAGAAGTAATTCATAAAGAAAAACTTGATTATAAAAGTACTTGGAAAGAAACGAGCAATGCACAACGGGCTTTAAAACCTGTTCCAATTAATCAAGTAGAACAAAAAAATGATGTTAGACTTGTATTAAAAGATGGAGAATTCAGCAGGGTTTTGGGTGGTGGATTGGTTCCCGGCTCTGTAATTTTAATTGGAGGAGAACCTGGCATTGGAAAATCAACTTTATTATTGCAAATAGCCTTGCAATTTAACGACTTAAAAGTACTTTATATCAGTGGTGAAGAAAGCGATACACAAATAAAAATGCGTGCTGAGCGTTTACCATATAAAAACGATAATTGCTATTTATTTACCGAAACCTCTACTCAAAAAATTGGCAAAGCTTTCCAAGAATTACAACCTGATATTGTCATTGTTGATTCTATTCAAACACTCCAAAGTGAATTAATTGATGCAACTCCTGGTAGTATTTCTCAAGTAAAAGAAACTGCAAGTGATATGATTCGTTTTGCAAAAGAAACAGGAACTCCAGTTTTTTTAATTGGCCATATTACTAAAGATGGAACGATTGCAGGCCCCAAATTATTAGAACATATGGTAGATACTGTTTTACAATTTGAAGGCGACCGACATCATGTTTACCGAATACTAAGAACTACTAAAAATCGCTTTGGGAGTACAAGTGAAATTGGGATTTATGAAATGCAAAATGGCGGTTTGAGAGAAGTTTCAAATCCTTCTGAAATATTAATTAGTCAGCGTGACGAAGCCTTGAGTGGAGTAACCATTGCTGCCACCATTGAAGGCATGCGTCCATTACTTATTGAAACTCAAGCATTGGTAAGCCAAGCGGTTTATGGTACACCTCAGCGTAATAGCAATGGTTACGATACCAAACGTTTGAATATGCTTTTGGCTATTTTAGAAAAGAAATGTGGTTTACGAATGGGTATGCAAGATGTTTTTATCAATATAGCTGGTGGTTTAAGAGTAGAAGACCCTGGAATTGATTTAAGTATTATTGCTGCTATTGTTTCAAGTTACGAAAACATTGCCATTGATAGTAAAATATGTTTTGTAGGAGAGGTTGGCTTAAGTGGAGAAATAAGAGCTGTTAACAGAATAGAACAACGTTTGAGTGAAGCTGAAAAACTTGGTTTTACCACCATTTATTTGTCAAAATTTAATAAGCTTCCTAAAGGCTTATCAATAAAAATTATCGAAGTAGGGAAGATTGAAGAAATGCTTAGTTTTTTATTTGGTTAATATTGTTAAACCTTAATTGATAGCTCTTTCCAATATTCCTTTAATAGTACTTGTTTGGCAATAAAATTATGTCGTTTTTTGAAATAATACATGAATAGAAATTTAAAAGATGGTATAAACTTATTTTCTAAGTTAAATAGTAGGCGAATATTAAATGCGGCTAAATTATTCAGCAGCTATTATATTTCAAAAACCATTAAAAGACCTATACAATGGGGTATGCCTCTAAGTATGGAAATAGAACCAACTACCAGTTGTAATCTTCGTTGCCCCCAATGTCCAAGTGGGTTAAGAGAATTCACTCGTGATACCGGCATGTTAGATTTAGATTTGTACAAAAAAATTATTGACGAAATACACCCCGAACTAGTTTGGCTTATTTTGTATTTTCAAGGTGAACCTTTTTTAAACAAAAGTTTTTTAGAGTTTGTAAAGTATGCAGCATCTAAAAATTTGTATACAGCTACAAGTAGTAACGCTCACTATTTTACAGATGAAATGGCGAAAGCCACAGTTGAGTCGGGTTTAGATAGATTAATCATATCAATTGATGGAACCAATCAAGAAACTTACAGTAAATATAGAAAAGGTGGACAATTGAATAAAGTGATTGAAGGTACTGAAAATCTTTTAAAATGGAAAAAGGAGCTTGGTGTTCAAACACCACATATAATATGGCAATTTATTGCATTTAAACACAATGAGCATCAAATTCCTGAAATTAAGAAACTTGCGAAAGAAATTGGTGTGGATGAGCTTGGAATAAAAACAGCTCAAATTTATGATTATCAAACAAGCAATGAATTTATTCCAGAAAACGAAGATTTGAGCAGGTACTCAAAAACTGAAACTGGGTATCAAATAAAAAATAAATTGTTAAATCAATGCTGGAGAATGTGGAGAGGAAGTGTTATAACTTGGGATGGTTTAGTTGTTCCTTGTTGTTTTGATAAAGACGCAACTCATCGATTTGGCAATATTAGTAAGCAAAGTTTTAAAAGTGTTTGGAGTGGCGAACAATACAACAACTTTAGAAAAGCCATTTTAAAAAGCAGAAAAGAAATTGATATTTGTACTAATTGTACTGAAGGTACAAAAGTATGGAATTAAATAGGTAGTAAAAGTACTACTGAGTAGGCAACTATTCCCTCTTCTCTACCAATAAAGCCCATGGTTTCATTGGTAGTTGCTTTTATACTAATGGCATCCATTCCAATATTACAAATTTTTGCAATACAGCTTCTCATTTCATCAGCGTAAGGCATAATTTTAGGTTTTTGGCAAACTACAGTTGTATCAATATTGCCTATTTTATAACCTTTATTCGTAATTAATTCCATTACTTTTACAAGTAATAGTTTACTATCTATTCCTTTAAATGAACTATCAGTATCAGGAAAATGTTTTCCTATATCACCAAGGGCCAAAGAACCCAATATTGCGTCACAAATAGCATGTAAAAGCACATCTGCATCACTGTGGCCTAAAATTCCTTTTTCCGCAGGTATTTTAATACCGCCTAACCAAAAGTCACGACCTTCTTGCAATTGATGCACATCAAACCCAAAACCTATTCTCATTTAATTATTATTATTCAGCAGGAGCGTCTTCTTCTACTACTTTTGTTTTTTTCTTGGTAGGTTCATCCTTTTGATCCACAAATGCGTCAAAGTCAAATGTAAGTGTAAATCGTAAAGTATTTTCTAATGGATGGCGCTGTTGGAAAGGCCACAAATAAGCTACATCTAAACCAAATACATTATAGCGTAATCCAACTCCAAATGTTGCATATTGGCGATTTCCTTTTGTAAGCGGTTCGTGAAAATAACCACCTCTCAAAGCAAATTGTTTATTGTACCAATATTCTAAACCTGTAGAAATATTAATTTCTGACATTTCTTCACTGAATCCACCTGGAGCATCATAAAACGATTGAATCATTCCTTGAACCACTGGCACATTTGGATCCACTCCCTCTGATATTATTGGTTTTCTGTTTTTATCCAATGAATCTGCAGTATTTTTTGAATTTCTTAAGTAATAAGGATTTGTAGGAACCAATAACTTATTTAAATCTAACATAAATGCTACGCTATTGTATTCGTCAATATCAACATTGGCATAACCCCCTAAACGCAAATTAATTGGAATAAAATTTTCATATTGAGCTGAGGTATAAGTTAATTTAGAACCAATATTTGAAATTACTGCACCAAAACCATAGTTTACATTGTATTTTTTACCGTTTGCTTTGTCTTTAAAAGTAGTATTATCTTTATAGTAGGCACTTATATCGCCTGCATACGAAACACCTGCATCTATTGGTGTTTGGGATTGGTTAAATCCACCAGCTAAATTTGAATAAATATATCTAAAAGCTACTCCTAAACTAAATTTTTCGTTTAGTTTAGTGGCATAGCCTAAATCTATAGCAAATTCATTTGGTGTAAAATTACCAGTACTCGCACCATAGTTATCTGTAAATTGGATTTGACCTAAAGAAAAATAACGCAATGAACCTGCAATTGCAGAGCGCTTGTCAAGTTTATAATAAGCCGTTAAATAAGATAATGAAATATCGGGTACTAAATTACGTAGCCAAGGAGTATATGAAATTGCAACTGCTCCATTTTTAGTATTGAAAGGAGTTTTGGCTAAATTCCAATGCATCGCATTAATGTCATCTGGCATTGCCACCCCTGCATCTCCTAAGGCTGCAGCCCTTGCATCGGGCGAAATACCCAAGAAGGGAACAGCTGTACTTATTGAATTTTGACCATTCTGTAAGTCCTTGGTAGTAATGGTTTTTTGCCCAAAAACAGTTGTTATTACTGAACTTGCGGCAACAAATAAACTAAGTTTTTTAAAATTTAACATTGTTTGCTTTTTCATCTATACATTTTATTTATAACAAGTAACTTGCTTATGAAATTAATTACTAAATAAAGTTTGTTTAAGTAAAATGTATATTCTATAGACTATTGGTTGAATTTTGAACGTGCAATATAGTTTTTTAGTTCAATTTTGAAATGTAGAAATAATATTTTACCAAAATATGTAAATTTCTGAAAAGCAGTCTTTAATTAGCATTTTATCAGTAGGCGAATTACCATAAACAAAAAAAACAGCCTTGAAATAAAATTTCAAGGCTGTCTTAAATAATTATTTTTCTTAAATTTAAATATTGGAATCAGCTATTGATTCGCTTGAAGTATCTTTAATTTCCGGAGTTTCTGTTTTCTTATCAGCTAACTCTTTTGCTTCTTCGTCTAGTTTTAGTTTTTCAGCATCCATTGCTTCAATTTCTTGGTTGCGGTATTCAAACGGACGTTTACCTAAAATAACTTCTAAATCAGCTTGGAATATTATTTCTTTTTTCAATAATTCTTGAGCTAAAATTTCAAGAAGTTCTTTCTTTTCAATTAATAAGGCCTTTGTCTTTTGATAACACAAATCCACTAAAGCTCTTACCTCTTGATCTATTAACTCAGCTGTTTTATCGCTATAAGGTTTTGTAAAACCATATTCGTTATTCGGATCGTTAAAGCTTAAGTTGCCTACCTTTTCATTCATACCGTATATGGTAACCATGGCGTAAGCCATTTTGGTAATACGTTCCAAATCGTTTTGAGCACCTGTACTTATGCGATTAAAAATAATATCTTCAGCTACACGTCCGCCCAATGTCATACACATCATGTTTATCATTTGTTCGGTAGTGTATAAATACTGGTCTTTTGGTAAATATTGCGCATATCCTAAAGCCGCAACTCCACGAGGAACAATACTAACTTTAACCAATGGATCTACATGTTCTAAGAACCAACCTGAAATTGCATGGCCAGCTTCATGGTAAGCTACTATTTGTTTTTCATGGTCAGAAATTACTTTGTTTTTCTTTTCTAAACCGCCAATAACTCTGTCTACAGCTGCTTGAAAATCTGCCATGTCAACCATTTCTTTATTTCTACGAGCTGCAATTAAAGCTGCTTCGTTACAAACATTCATAATTTCGGCACCAGCAAAACCAGCAGTTTGAGTAGCTAATTTGGTTTCATCTACATCGGCAGCTAATTTTAAAGGTTTTAAATGCACTCTAAAAATTGCAGCACGGCCTTTTAAGTCTGGTTTATCAATTGAAATTTGTCTATCAAATCTTCCTGGACGTAACAAAGCTGAATCTAAAATATCAGGACGGTTAGTTGCTGCTAAAATGATAATTCCAATATCAGTTCCAAAACCATCCATTTCGGTTAATAATTGGTTTAAGGTATTTTCACGTTCATCGTTTGCACCTTGCATGGCATTTTTGCCACGTGCACGACCAACAGCATCTATTTCATCAATAAAAATAATACAAGGAGCTTTTTCTTTAGCTTGTTTGAATAAATCGCGAACACGGCTAGCACCAACGCCTACAAACATTTCCACAAAATCGGAACCTGATAAAGAGAAGAAAGGAACACCAGCTTCGCCAGCTACAGCTTTAGCTAATAATGTTTTACCTGTTCCTGGTGAACCAATTAATAAAGCTCCTTTCGGGATTTTTCCTCCAAGTACAGTATATTTTTTAGGATTTTTCAAGAAATCAACAATTTCCATTACCTCCTCTTTGGCTTCGTCTAAACCAGCTACATCTTTAAAGGTAATATTTACATTGGTTTCCTTGTCATATAACTGCGCACGGCTTTTGCCAATATTAAATATTTGAGCTCCGCCTCCTCCGCCTGAGCCACCGCTCATTCTGCGTACCATAAAGAAAGTAAAACCAATTAATAATAAAATGGGTAACCAATTAACTAAAAAGTTAGATGTTTCGCGTGTATTGGCAAACTCAACAACAATTTTTTCGTTTTGGCCAAAGTCTTTTTGAACTTCGTCCATATTTTTTTCAAATTGTTGTAAATCGCCTATTTCAAAATAGTATTGAGGTCCTGTTTCTCCAAAACTGCCTTGGCCTTTTACATCTTTGTACTTGGTGTTTGATAGGGAGTTTTTCTTAATAAAAACTTCTGCCTTTTCTTTGTTAACCACTATAATTTTTTCAACATCGTGGGTTAAAATCATGTTGTTTCTTACCGAAAGCCAAGTTGTTTTTTGTGCAAAATCTTTAGGTAGGAAAAACAAGCCAATCATTACAATAGCTATAATGGCATAAATCCAATAAAAGTTGAATTTAGGCAAATTGCTGTTTTTGCGTGGATTGGGGTTGTTTTCGTTTTGAGGTTTTAAATCGTTTGAATTGATATCGGCCATTTAAGGTATTATTTATTTTTGATTAATTTTATATTTTTTCAAAACTACAAATAGTTTTGACCTAGCAAAATGTATTTTAAACTGATTGTAATTTTGTTTTTGGGTAAAACCAAGCTTTTTCTGGGTCAATTATCCATTCATTATCAAATTGTGATTTTACACTTACTTGATTATTGAACGTTTTTGCTTCTTGGCTTAGTTCGTTGTTCTCTATTTTTTTTATTGCTTCTGCTTTCGAGTAAATGTGTATGTTTTGATTTTCTAGTATTTGAATTTTTAGTCTGTCAAATAAATTTAAGCCTGTGGCTTGCTCTATTTCTTTAACTAATTTAACTGATTTGTCAATACCACAACCGCTAATTTCGTTAAAGCCTTCATCTACCATAAAAACTAAAAAACAATTATACAAAACTCCAAACTCTGCTTTTAGTTGATTTTGATGAGCGGTCCAATTTTGAATAAATGGAACTGACATTTGATGGATGGTTTCTAATTGCGAAGCATCGATAATTTTATTGCTAGCATATATCCAAACTTTGGCGTTTGGCGGCATTTGGCTAAAAAGAATTGTCATTAAACAAATATTATTGAAACAAACTTAACAAAAATCAAACCAATGTCAGTATGGCTGAAAAAAAATTATTGTGCTAAAATAAAAAAAGCGAAAGTTTTTAGTTTTCGCTTTTCTATAGTATTGATTATAAGTTATTTTATTACTCCTAATTCTTTGCCTACTTTGGTAAATGCGGCAATGGCTTTATCCAAATGAACTCTGTCATGTCCTGCCGAAATTTGAACCCTAATACGTGCTTGTCCTTTTGGAACAACAGGATAGTAAAAGCCAATCACATAAATTCCTTCTTCTAATAAACGTGAGGCAAAATCTTGTGAAAGCTTAGCATCGTAAAGCATTACAGGAACAATGGCATGTTCGCCAGGTTTTACATCAAAACCGGCTTCTTCAATTTTGCTTCTAAAGTATTTGGTGTTTTCCCATAATTTGTCGCGTAATTCGGTAGTTTCGGTTAACATATCTAAAACCGCAATACTTGCACCAACAATGCTTGGAGCTAGAGTATTACTGAATAAATACGGGCGTGAGCGTTGACGCAACATGTCAATAATTTCTTTTCTTCCACTGGTAAATCCGCCACTTGCTCCGCCTAATGCTTTGCCTAATGTTCCAGTAATGATATCAATTTTGCCTAATACGCCACAATGCTCATGAGTTCCTCTTCCGGTTTTGCCCATAAATCCACTTGAGTGACACTCGTCAATCATAATCAATGCTTCATATTTATCGGCTAATTCAGCTATTTTATCTAGTTGTGCAATGGTCCCATCCATACTAAATACCGAATCTGTAACAATAATACGGTTACGGCAATGAGCTGTGGCTTGTAATTTAGCTTCTAAATCGGCCATGTTATTATGCTCATATCTGTGGCGTTCTGCTTTGCATAAACGTACTCCATCTATAATACTGGCATGGTTTAAAGCATCGCTAATAATGGCATCTTGTTCATTGAATAATGGTTCAAAAACACCACCATTTGCATCAAAAGCTGCGGCATATAAAATGGTATCTTCCGTTCCTAAAAATTCTGATATTTTAGCTTCTAAAGTTTTATGAATATCTTGTGTACCACATATAAAACGCACACTACTTAACCCAAAACCATGTGTGTCAATTGTAGCTTTAGCAGCTTCCAAAACCTTAGGATGGCTTGATAAACCTAAGTAATTATTGGCACAAAAGTTTAACACTTCGGCTCCAGTACTTACTTTAATTTCGGCAGCTTGCGGACTGGTAATAATACGTTCGCGTTTAAATAAACCTGCTTCTTCTATTTCCTTTAATTCGGCTTGTAAAATGGGTTGTAATGTTTTGTACATGGTTTTAAAATTTTTATGCGAATTAAATACAAATACCATTTACATGGTAATGTTTAATTTTTATCAGATTATATAATGCTTTGAAATTAATTCTCACTTCCGTTCGTAATCTTGTTAGCATTGCAGTTTGATAGCTACATTACATTCATTTTAATCCATAGCGTGCTAATTTAACTCTTAGGATATTAGTTTCAATCATACTAGCTTAATCATAAAATATAAACCATATTTGTTAAACATTTAAAACTAATAATTCTGAAAACACTAATTATAATATTATTTAGTATTACACTATTGCAAAGCTGCGAAACAGACCACACAGGTGGGGGCTGCCCAAAGTATTCCACCAACTACCAAACACTTAGTGCAAGTTCAATAAGCCAAACATCTTACTTTTCCAATAAAGCTTTTGATACCATAAGCTTTGCAAGCAACAAAGGCGATACTTTAACCTTTGTAAAAACCAAAACCGATACCACTTGGTATTGCGAAGATGACAACAGCAACCCCAACTGCCCCAAAGAAAAAGCAATTTGCTACCAAACCATACACAATGCTTATACAACTATTAAAGGTAATGGGAGTTTTGATGTGATGCATAGTAAAAAAAAATATACAGAAGCTTTTGATTATGCCGTTCCCAATGTAATTGTAATAAAATTCACCACTTTCTATTTTGTTTTTTTTGAAGATATTATAAATGATAATTCATACAATAAATTTTTAGGTAACACCACGATAAAAAATAAAACTTACATGAACACCTTTTATGAATATCATAATTTTAGTGATTCAACAATTGGTAAAGGTGTTTTTTGCCCCAGAGTTGGCATTATAAACATCAAAGAAAACTTAACAAATACAAATTGGGATTTAATCAATTAACATGAAACAAAATTTTCTGTTTGCCTGAGGTTGGCCTTTTCACCACCCTTTTTAAACGAAAAATTATAATTACTCTTAAGCAACTAATTACTTACCTAACAACAGTTCCGTCTGTTTTACTAGTGATATCAAAACATACATTTAACTTTTATTGGTTGGTGAAAACACCAACCATAGGCAATTAGCCCATGTCAGATTCCGATAGCTATCGGAAACTACATTTCATTATGAATCCTTAGAGCGCTCTGCTAACTCTAAGATAGTTTTTTAAATTCCTTCTCGCATTTTCATTTTAAGAAAAAACTTAGTAGTTTTATTTTAGATTTGCCTTTATAAACTTTTTTCATGCGTTATATTTATCTATTTGTATTTATGTTTTTGGTTGGCAATGTTTTTTGTCAAGATGCTACAAATGGAGCTGATAGTTTAATAGATGCTGCTAACAAACTAGGTACACAAAATATAATTAAAGCACTTGAATTAAGTAAAAAGGCAGTTGTCTTAACCGAGAACTCCAACGATATACCTTTAAAAGTTAAAGCATACAGGACTTTAGGAGCTTATTATTACCTATCGGCTAATTTTGGTATGGCTATAGCCAATTATCAAAAGGCATTGGAGTTAACTACTGAAAACAATAAAGCTAAAGCGCAAATTTACTACGCACTTGGCGATTGTAATTATGCCCTTGGTAATTTACCTAATGCCATCAAACTAAGTTTGGAAGCACTAAAGATATTTGAAGCGTTAAACTTGCCAAATGAATTGATAAATGTGTATGTGCTCATATCAAGTATTTACGAAAGGCAAAATAGTTTTACCAAAGCTATTGAGTTTAACTTAAAAGCTGCTCAAATTTTTGAAAGCAATAAAAATACTTTTAGAACTTTAACGGTATATGAAAATATTGGGAAAATTTATGCGTTGCAAAAAAAGTATAAGTTATCGGAGGTGTATTATAACAAAGCCTTGAGCATTTACAAAAGCATTGGCAATAAAGCCGGAGAGGCCATTACTTACCAAAATATAGCCAAGCTTTATTACGCGCAAATGGACTATAAACGTGCTTTGAAGTTCTACCAAATGTCTTACAATATTTCGAAGCAAGCCAACTCTGATGTGTTGGAAACTAGTATTTTATTAGGCTTAGGAAATACCGAGTTAATGCTCAATAATTATGGTGTTGCGGAGCAAAATTACAAACAAGCTTTACAAAAAGCTAAGTTGTTAAACCAACGTTTTGAACTGAAAGAAGCTTATGAAGGTTTGGCTATTATTTCAAAATCAAATAACCAAGGTTTGGCTTCTAAAACATTTTCGTTATTGAGTAATCAAATAAAAGATTCATTATTCAACGATTCTATTTTAGCAAGTGTGACCAATACACAATTGATTTACGATAAGGAAAAAGCACAACAACAACTTAGCTTGCTGAAACAAAATGAAGAGTTAAGTAAAGCGCAATTGGTAAAAGAAAAACAACTCAGAAATATGCTTTTGGCCATAGTTGGGTTATTTGTGCTTTTGGCAATTGTGTTTTTTTATTTTTTTATCAATAACAAACGTATCAGTAAATCATTGGCTAATCAAAATAAAACTTTAGAAATTCAAACAGAAGAACTAGGTAGATTAAACAATGTTAAGGATAGATTTTTTAGTATTATCAGTCACGATTTGCGCAATAATTTAACCACCATGAAATTGTATTTTGACTTGATGAGTAATAAAAAGTACAAGCCAGAAAATACAGAAGAACTAACAAGGCAAATTGCTTCATCGGTTGAAAATAATATTGACTTACTGGAGAATTTATTGGTTTGGGCAGCTGCGCAAATAAAAGGAATGCCATTGGTTTTTGAACCATTGAATGTAATAGAATTAGTTGATAAAAATATTGCTTTAGCAGCTAGTTTGGCTCACCAAAAAAATATCAATTTAATAAACTTATGTAATGCAGAAGATGTAATTTTTGCAGATAGCAATACCATCAATTTGGTGTTACGAAATTTGATAGTAAATGCTATTAAATTTACCAACGATGGGGGAGAAGTAAGTATAGCAAGTATTACTGAAAATGGTGTTACCAAAGTATCTGTAATTGATAATGGAATTGGAATAGATAAAGATAAGTTAAACAAACTTTTTACCCAACATAAAAACCCAAGTACGCAAGGCACTGCTAACGAAAAAGGAACAGGTTTGGGTTTAATGCTTTGCCACGATTTTATCAAACAAAATAAAGGCACCATTTATGCCGAAAGTGAAAAAGGGCAGGGCACCATATTTACTTTTGAATTGCCAGCAAAATAATATCAATATAATTGTCAATTAGTTTGTTGGTGATTTGCAAGCTATTGGTGTTTTAACAAACTTTTATAAGTAAAAAATATGCCTAAAGTATAGATTAAATTTACTTTCTTACAAAGTAAAAAAGCCACATTGTATATAAACAATGCGGCTTTTTAGTTAATGAAATTATTAGTTATAATTCATCAGAGCTCGTTGGTAATTGGTCGTATTCGCCTTTAACGCCATACAAACCAAAAATGGCCAAACCTGCACATATTGGAATAAAAATAATTAAAATAATTGACCATTGTAAAAGGGTATTTGTCTTAGCAATACCTTCTGCAGCTTTGCCTATTTTATCGCTAGCTTGCATAAACATAAATATTACTAAAGCTGGAGCTAATACTATCATTAAAGCTCCTACTAATTTTTTTATTGCGTTCATAATTTTTTTCTTTTGTTTTAAATTAGTCGTTAACGTTTTCGTCTACTTTATTGTTAATATATACTGCTCCTATTATTAGTGAGGCAATAGCTACACCTATTGGGTACCATAAGCCAGATAATGGTGTTGAACCACTAAAACTTGCTATTAACGTGGCTATAAATGGCACCAATCCTCCAAACACACCATTACCAATATGGTAAGGTAACGACATAGAAGTATAGCGAATTTTAGTAGGGAATAGTTCAACCAGGAAAGCTGCTATTGGTCCATAAACCATGGTAACAAATATAATTTGAATAAATACTAAAAACACAAACACCCAAAAGTCACTATTCGATAATGTTTTGTCAATGTATTTTGTTTTAGCGTGGCCAATGGTTTTTGAAGCATCAGCATAAACAGTATCGGTGGTAACTTCTTTAAAAGTTGCACCATCTTTTAACGTTTTTAAAGTAGTAGTTTTTACTAAAGTATCCATGGTTCCCGCTACCGCATCTTTTTTTATGGTAGGCTCAGCAGCAGTATTTAATTCTGTTTTTTGGAACTCTGCTACATTGGTTTTATCTAAGAATTTTTGATAAATAGGTCTGTAACATACTATACCTAAAAACATACCTGCTAACATAATCCATTTTCTTCCTACTTTATCACTCCAACTTCCAAATACTACAAAGAAAGGTGTAGCAAATAAAATGGCCCAAAGTATAATATAACGCGATTCGTTAAAGTCTAGCATTACTGTATTTTCTAAGAAAGATTGTGCGTAGAATTGACCCGTGTACCAAATTACACCTTGTCCCATAGTAGCGCCAAATAATGCAAGTAAAACCATTTTAAAATTAGCCTTATTGCTAAAACTTTCTTTTAAAGGATTTTTAGAAATATTGCCTTCTTTTTTTAACTTACTAAACATAGGTGATTCGTGCATTTTCATACGGATGTAGATTGAAACTACTACCAATAAAATAGATATTAAGAAAGGAATTCTCCATCCCCAATCAGCAAATGCTTCTGCACCAATTAAGTTTTTGGTTGCTACAATTACACCAATTGATAAGAATAATCCTAAGGTAGCAGTGGTTTGAATCCAACTGGTAAAAAATCCACGTTTTCCAGCAGGTGCATGTTCTGCCACATAAGTGGCAGCTCCACCATATTCGCCACCTAAAGCCAAACCTTGAATTAACCTGAGTATTAATACTAGAATAGGTGCTGCATAACCAATAGTGGCATACGATGGTATTAAACCAATTAAAAAAGTAGAACCACCCATTAATACCAATGTAAGTAAGAATGTTGATTTACGGCCTATTAAATCGCCTAAACGGCCAAATACCAATGCACCAAAAGGACGCACAATAAAACCAGCAGCAAAAATAGCTAAGGTGTTAATTAATGCTGATGCTCCTGCATCGGAAGGGAATAGTTGCTTGCCAATAATTACGGCTAAACTGCCAAAAATGTAAAAATCGTACCACTCAATTAAGGTTCCTAACGATGAGGCCCCAATTACTTGTACAATACTTTGTTTGTTGTCTTTGTTTTCCATGTATATATGTTTTTTGTTTCGTTATAAATAAATTTGGAATTGGATAGTTAATTCGCCTTTGTAGGTATCAAAAATTACATCCTTAAATCTTTGAGTTGGTTCGTTAAATTTATACACCGGACGCATTCTGTAATTCAAAGTAACTTTTGCGGAATGACCGTTTAAAAACCAATTAATACCCATATCTGGAGTAACCACATTGTCTTTTAGTCTTTCAAATTGCGATACAGTGATTGCTCCATAAGGTTGAAACTTACCCAATGTTTTTGATTTAGGTAATAACAAACCAGCTTGTGCATAATAAATATTTCCAGTTCCTGTGGTTGGCATGGTATTTCCACCACCATTAAATGCTACTTGGCTTGCTATGGTTCCATTGGTTGGATTGTCAATGCCAATATTTCTTACATAGTTTGGACCCATGTCAAAATAATTATAAGCACCATAAAAAGTTACAGCCATGTTTTTATATTTTAAAGGTAAATCTAAAAACACATCGGCCGATACAAAAAGCTGCTTGTGTAAAGCTGTATCCCATTTTCCTGAAGTAGTATTTTGTTTAGCACTCCACATGGCATCGGGCTGAAAGTATGCACCCAAACCTAAATTAAATACCTTTTTTGTACCTAAATAACTTCCTACTGTAAATGGTAACAAATTGCTCTCAACATCCCAAAATTGATATTGAAAATAGCCTTGGTAAGAGTTTTTAGGTTGTCCGCCACCTTTGTAATTTGCAATTTCAACATTATTTTTAGCAGCTGTAGTATCTAATGTAGTAAGTGCTGTTCCTTTGGCTAAGGCATATGGAAAATTAACACTCATACGGTAATCAATACGTTTACTTTTTAAAAGTTTACCTTTGGCAAAAATTCCAAATTGGCGAGCAAATTGATCTGTAGCTTCGATATTTTGCCAATTAAATATAGGCGCATCAATGGCTAAAAAATTTAAAGTTGAACCAGAGCTAAGTCTTGATGGGCCTTGCCAATAATGCAAACCTGCTCCAATACTTAAATTATCTTTAAATACTCTATGTTCAACCCAAGCATCGTGTAAGAACAGTTGAGGTTTTTTGCCATCAGTTCCTGTAGCACCTTGTCCTGCTGCCCCACCGCTTACTTGGTTTGAATTGTTTATTCCAAAATGGGTTAATATTAAGAAGTTTGGATTAATTTGGGCATACATCAAAAAACGAGATCTACGCATACTCATATCCCATTGGCTGCTGCTAGCTTCTCCATTAACAGTAGAACCAGGATTATTTTCATTATGCCTAACCCATACTTGATGCCAAGTAAGCATTCGTACAAATTTTTTTCCAGTTGAGTCTAAATTAAATTTTAAACCCGCCCCATAATTGTCGGTACCCTGAGCTTTAAGGCCTGCTTTTGTGGCCAACACTAAAGCAATTAAAAAGATAGCATGTGTAATTTTTTTCATACGTTTTTTTTGTTTATTGTAGAACAAACATCCTAACATATTCCTATACTTCGTGTCTTTATCTATTTTGTTGTAAAATGGTATAGTTATTATTTTTTTCCTTTTAATCTTTCCCATTTTATTAGCATGTATTTATCACCCAATTCTGTAATAATCATACCTGTGTTTTTGGTGTTCTCTTTATTGCTCATATAATTAATTAGCTCGTCATGGCGCATTACTTTATAGGTTGGATGGTAGTCGTTATTTTCTGGCGCTTTTAAATTAAATTTTTTAACCCAATTCATAACCGATACATGACTAACGCCAATTAATCTTTCAATTTCTCGTAAACTTACACCTTCAATATATAATTGCAAAGCTTTTATAACATAATAATTATCTATGTTTTTACCTTCTTTCATTACTGAAAAAAAGTAATTGCAATCTTTACACAAAAAGCGTTGACGGCCTTTAACAAAGCCGCTTTTGTTAATATTTTCGTTTTTACATTTAGGGCAGTTGATTGTTTCCATATGGTAAATATAAAAACTTAACTATATATATTTAGCATAAATATACTAATTTAGCAAGAAATGAGATTTTTAGAATTATTAAATAGTTGCCTTAAAAAGTTTGAACAATTGTTAATGCTTTTGTATTATTTCAACAAAATATATTTATAATTGGCGTAACATATATTCATGATTTCATTTGTATTAATAGCCATTTGTATTTTAGTAGGTTATATTTTTAACTACAAAAAACTATTGCCTCCTCAGTCGCATAAAGGTATTAATGCATGGATTATTTATGTGGCTTTACCAGCTGTTTCGCTTAAGTACATTCCTCAGATAAATTGGAATTATACCATGTTGGTTCCTGTTATTGGCCCCATATTGGTTTGGATAGGAGCTTATGTTTTTGTTAAAATAATTACCTATAAAAGAAATTTATCAAAAGCAACCATTGGTGCTTTGTATTTATGTACCGGCTTAAGCAATACTTCGTTTGTAGGTTTTCCTTTAATTACGGCTTATTTTGGCGAAGCACAAATTAGTATAGCTGTTATTTGCGATCAAGTTACTTTTGTATTGCTTTCTACTGTAGGAATAGCCATGGCAATAAACCATTCAGACAAACATACTTTAACCACTAGTTTGGTTTTTAAAAAAATGGCTTCATTTCCGCCTTTGTGGGGTTGTTTGTTGGCTTTTATATTGCCTCATTTTATGGATTTAGAGCTTTTTATGCCTTTATTTGATAAACTCGCAGGTACGGTTGCTCCTTTGGCTTTATTCTCCATTGGTTTGCAGTTAAAACTATCAGGTTTAAAAAATGATTGGAAACCTATTTTATCAATACTTGGTTATAAATTAATATTGGCACCAGCTCTGGTTTTGCTTTTAGTATATGTATTAAATATTAAAGGTATGCCCAGCAATATTGCTGTATTTGAAGCAGCAATGCCAACCTTGTTAACTGCATCTGTGGTTGCCGATGAATACCATTTAAATACTAAACTGGTAAATATAGCAACAGGCATTACTATTTTAGCAGCATTTGTAACCACACTATTTTGGTATTTGGTTTTAACTTACTAAAGTTGATTGTAAAACAAATCTTTGTCATTAATATACCAAATTAGCAAGAAACTTCCCATAGCATTTATTTCTACTTCTATATTCGTATTAACAAAACAGAAAAAATATGTCATACCCACATCAAATAAAAAGCTTAGAACAATATAACGAAGCCTATAAAAAAAGCATTGAAAACCCAGAAGAATTTTGGGGTGAAATAGCTGAAAATTTTACTTGGAAAAAAAAATGGGATAAAGTTTCGAATTGGAACTTTAAAGAACCAAATATTAAATGGTTTGAAGGAGGTAAATTAAACATTACCGAAAACTGCATTGATAGACATTTAGCAGAACGAGGAGAGCAACCCGCTATTATTTGGGAGCCTAATAATCCAGAGGAAAAAACCCGTATTGTAACTTATAACCGTTTGCACAAACGTGTTTGTCAAGTGGCTCAAATGTTAACCAATTTAGGTGTGAAAAAAGGGGATCGTGTTTGTATTTATATGGGCATGATTCCTGAATTAACTTATGCCGTTTTAGGTTGCGCTCGCATTGGTGCCATTCATTCAGTAATTTTTGGAGGTTTTTCGGCTCAAAGTATTGCAGATAGGTTAGAAGATGCAAGTGCTGAATACATTATTACTTGCGATGGTGCTTACCGTGGCAATAAAGATATTCCTTTAAAAAGTGTAATTGACGATGCCTTAATTGGTAATAAAACAGTTAAAAAAGTAATTGTTTATACTCGTACTCGCACTCCTGTGAGTATGATAAAAAACCGTGATTTGTGGTGGGAAGATGAAATGGAACAAGCCGAAGAGCAAGTAGAGAAAAATGGCAAAGTAAGTTTTCCTGCTGTTGAAATGGATTCGGAAGATCCTCTGTTTATTTTATATACATCAGGTTCTACAGGTAAACCAAAAGGAGTAGTTCACTCTACTGCGGGTTATATGGTTTGGGCTAACTATACTTTTGTAAATGTGTTTCAATATCAACCCGGACAAGTACATTTTTGCACGGCCGATATTGGTTGGATTACTGGCCATAGTTATATAGTTTATGGTCCGTTAAGTGCTGGAGGAACTTCGTTAATGTTTGAAGGTATTCCTACTTGGCCCGATGCTGGCAGATTTTGGGAAATTGTAGAAAAATACAAAGTAGATGTTTTATATACAGCTCCTACGGCTATCAGAAGTTTAATGGCTTATGGTTTAGATTTTGTAAACAATAAAGATTTAAGTTCATTAAAAGTATTAGGTACCGTTGGTGAGCCAATTAATGAAGAAGCTTGGCAATGGTATTTTAAAAATATTGGAAAAGAAAAATGCCCAATTGTAGATACCTGGTGGCAAACAGAAACTGGTGGAATCATGATTTCTAATTTGGCTGGTGTTACCCCACATAAACCTGCACATGCTACATTACCATTACCAGGAGTTAATCCTTGTTTGGTTGATGAAAATGGAGTAGAAATTTTAGGCAATTCGGTAAGCGGAAACTTATGTATCAAACAGCCTTGGCCAGGTATTATTCGTACTACTTATAACGACCATGAACGTTGCCGTACTACTTATTTCTCAACTTATGAAAATATGTATTTTACTGGTGATGGTTGCTTGCGCGATGCAGATGGAAATTATAGAATTACAGGAAGGGTTGATGATGTTTTAAACGTAAGCGGACACAGAATTGGAACTGCTGAAGTGGAGAATGCCATTAACATGCACAGTGGAGTAGTTGAAAGTGCTGTAGTTGGTTATCCGCACGATATAAAAGGACAAGGAATTTATGCTTATGTAATTTACGATAACAAGCATACAGCTGATGAAAACTTAACTAAGCAAGATATTATTCAGACAGTATCGCGTATCATTGGTGCCATTGCTAAGCCCGATAAAATTCAATTTGTAAGTGGATTGCCAAAAACCAGAAGTGGTAAAATTATGCGTAGAATTTTGCGCAAAATTGCCGAAGGCGAAACCAGTAATTTAGGTGATACAACCACTTTGTTAGACCCAAATGTGGTAGATGAAATTAAGAATGGTGCTTTACTTTAGAAAATAGTTTTTTGTTTAAAATATAATTATTGCCCAATCAGATAATTCTGATTGGGCTTTTTGTATTATTAATTAAAAAAAGATGATTAACTGAAATTACCATTGAAGTAATAGTAAGATGCCACTTAAATTCTAAACAATTATATATAATTATTACTCTGATTGTAGAATCTTATAAAATTATATTAAATAAATAAGGTTTTAAACAATTTTACATAATTATTACTTAATTTGTAGTAAACGAAATAAAATTATGGTAAACAAATACTCTTTTCTTTTAAGTTTAGGTTTAAGTTTTGGTCTATCTATTTTAAATGGATGCAAGAAAGACACAACTGATTTTTCTAAATTTGATTCTTATAAACCTACTCCTGAATTTGCTATACCCTTAGTAAATACCAAAATTAGTATGCTTAATTATGTAAATGAAGATACTACTAATACTAAGGTTGATGCAAACGGATTGGTTCATTTTGTATACAGAGAGGATAACCTTTACAAATATGATGTAGCTGATTTTTTTGAATTTGATAATCAAAATTCTACCAGCATAAATAATAAATTGGGTTCTATTCTCATTTCAGAAGTCAGGAACACAAAATTGGTTACTTTACAAGATTTATCTGCGGGTTTTAGCCCAACAGCTAGAGCAGCATTTGATGCTGCAGCTGGTACTGTAGATATTTTTCCAGCCATAAGCGAAAATGTTTCAAATATTACATCTTTTGAGGCTTTTACAGAGTTTTCTTCTATAACTTTTACAGAGGGTTACCTCATAATTAAAATCACTAATAAATTACCTGTTAACTTAAATACCATAAAGCTAAATTTATATAACCTTACACCAACTCAATCGTTACTTGGTGTTTTTAACTATACTAACATAGCACCTGGTGCAAGTAAATCGGATTCTATTCAATTAATAAATAAATCTTTGAGTAATACTTTAGGATATAATTTACCTATTTTAAATACCAATAGTTCAGCTCCTACTGCAGTTTTAATCAATTACCAAGATTCAATTGTTATCAATGCAATTGGTAGGAATTTACGTGCCATAAGCGGGGTAGCTAAATTCCCTGATCAAGATATTCCAGCCAAGAATACTGAAATAGATTTTACACCGGGTGACACTACACAAAGGGTCAGAAAGCTAAACTTGGCTGCTGGTAAGTTAAAGTTTGTTGCACAATCCACTATCAAAGAACCTATTCAATTAACCATAAATTTTCCAGGTGCTAAAAAAAATGGTTCGCCATTTCCTAGTCAAATTATTAATATTCCATATACCGGTACTGGCACTAACTTTATAGATTCATCTATTGATATATCAAATGTTGATTTTGATTTAACTCAGAATCCAAATAAACCATATAATTTTATTCCAGTAAATTATACTGCTAAGGTTATTTCAAGCGGTAATGCAGTAGCGTTCGATTCTTCGGATTACTTAAACTTACAAATAGAAACTACTAGGTTACAACTTGAATATTTTGAAGGTTATGCAGGCACCATTGAAGTTCCTTCAGATAATAATAATTTTATCAATCTTTCATTTTTGGATAAAATAAAAAATGGTTTAAATCTTTACGATGGAGAACTAAAATTAAAAGTGAATAATTCAATTGGGATACCAATTAAATTTAATTATAATTTTATTGGTAAAAACAACGATGGAGTAAGTCAAGATGCGCAATTATTGCCTTTTGAAGCGAACTATCCATCGGTAAGTGAAGTCAATCAAACCAAATTAACTACTCAAGTATACAGCAATAAAAATAATAATGGTAAAATTAATGAACTCATGTCGCTTCCGCCACATAGTATTAAAGTAGAAGGAAAAGCCATTACTAATGCTGTTAAAGACCAATCAAAAAATCAATTTGTAAAACGTGGTTCAAAAATAAGTGTGGATGTAGAGTTAGATTTACCTTTGGCAATAAGAACAACTAATTTTTCTCTTTCAGATACCAGCAAATTCGATATTAATTCTTTAAAGCAATTTACCAGATTTACATTAGGCTTAAATACCGAAAATGGTTTTCCTTTTGAAACTACATTGAAGTTGTATTTTTATAATAGTAAAACCAATACCGTTATTGACTCATTAGATGATAAAACAATTTTACTGAGTGCCATAACTGATACAGATGGTAAAGTTATACAAACTACAAAATCGAGGAGCGAAATAGGAATAAATGAAATATTGTTAAAAAAATTAAAGGAAAGTGGAGCAGACAAAATCATAACAAAATCAACCTTAAAAACGGAAAATTCAGGAAGCAAAACTGTTAAAGTTTTTAGTGATTATTTTATTAAAGTATCTCTTGGTGTAACAACATCAATTAAACTTTAATTCCATTTATTTTTTACCATTAATTTATTTACTATTATGAAGATAAAATATTTATTCAATATTGTTTTTCAATTATTTATTTTGAGTGTTGTTGTTAATGCTCAAACAAATTTAAATTTATATAATTTCAGAAATGTTGGTCAAAGTAATTTACTAAATCCAGGAATTAGGCCACAAGCTAATTTTACACTTGGACTCATGGGCTCCTACCTAAGTGTTCAAACACCTGAGATTTCCATGGCAGATATTTTTAACAAAAACGAAAATCCTGACAGTACTTTTAGGCGAATAGTAAGAGATAATAATTTGTCGTTTAATAATATGGGGCTTTCTTCCACTTTTGATCCAATTTTTATTGGCTTTGCTATTAAGAAAAATTATTTTAGTTTAGGAGTGCAAACTAATTTTGACTTTTATGGCAGCCCTCCTAAAGACCTTTTAGGTTTTACACAAGGATCTACTTTTTTTCAAAACACATTGAATCGTCAAGCCAATTTAGGAAATGTTGATATTAATTCTACAGCATCTTATAACTTTCACATTGGCTATACGCGCGATTTTGGTAAAAAATTAAGTATAGGATTTAGGGTGAAATATTTGCAAGGAATTTATAATATAAATATTGACCAAAGCACTTTAAATATTTCATCTAATATGGATTCTATTTATGTTAAAGCGGGCTTTAAGGCTAATACTGCTGGAATTGATGATTTAAGAAAAAATGATTTCAATATCGACAAGTTGTTTTATTCAACTTTATATAATAGCCAAGAAGTACCAAGTGGTTATAATTTCATGAATGATATATCTAAATTTTTTGACAAAAGAGGTATAGTTTCAGGCTCTGGTTGGGGTTTTGATATTGGTGCGAATTACAAATTTAACCAACATTTTTCGGTATCTGCCAGCATAATTGATATAGGAAGTATTAATTGGAATAAAAATACTAGATCTTATGACATGCCAGTTGCAGAGTTTAACTACAAAGGACAAGACATAAAAGAATTGAATCAAATAAATGATTCAAACTTCATTGAGAATAGATTTAAAACTTTGCAAGATTCTCTTTTAAAAAATGTATTTGTGCCTAAAGAAACAACAGGAAGTTATTCAACAAGTTTAAGTACAAAAATGTACTTAGGAGGTCAATATGCCATCAATTATAATAATACTTTCGACTTTGTGTTTTTTAATAATTTTGGAATAAAAACATTTAATCCAGCACTAAGTCTGGCTTTTACCAAAAAAGTATGGTCAATTTTAGATTTAAGAATTAGTGGTACTTATTACAACAAAACAATTAACAATGCAGGTTTAGGCTTGTCTTTAAATCTTGGTCCATTTCAAACTTATTTATTTAGTGATAATTTATTAGCAGTTACCCAATATGATGAAGCAAAATTTATCAATATAAGAACTGGAGTAAATTGGAATTTTGGTAGCAATAATGATAGAGATGGCGATGGTATTCCAAATAAAAAAGATAAGTGCTTTAAAAAATATGGCTCTATTGAATTGAACGGTTGCCCTGATAATGACAAAGATGGGATTGCTGATAACAAAGATAGTTGCATTAATGTTGCAGGTAAGCCTTGTGCATTTGGCTGTCCTGATAAAGATGGAGATTGTGTCCCTGATTTTAAAGATAGTTGTTTAAATGAAAAGGGAACTGCTAAACTGATGGGTTGTGCAGATAAAGACAATGATGGTGTGGCTGATAAAGATGATAAGTGTCCTTTAGATTCAGGTAGAATAGATATGAAAGGTTGTCCAGATACTGATGGCGATAAAGTTATTGATAACGAAGATGTATGTCCTGATGAATATGGTAAATTAGAACTTGATGGTTGCCCAGATATAGATAATGATGGTGTGGCAGATTATCAAGATTCTTGCAAACTTGTTTATGGTTTAAAAATGCTTAATGGCTGTCCAGATTCTGATGGGGATGGTGTTATTGATAAACGTGATAAATGCCCTACACAAAAAGGATTAAAAGAGTTAAATGGTTGTCCTGATAGCGATTTAGATGGCATAACTGATTTCGAAGATAATTGCCCTAACGAAGCTGGTCCTTTATCTAATGCTGGCTGTCCAGTTGCTGCTATTAATCCTATTCCTGAAGCAGTAATATTAACACCAGAAGAAAGTAAAGTACTAAATGAAGCCTTTAGTAATTTAGAGTTTGAAACTGGAACTTCAAAAATTAAGGAAAGTTCTTTGTTAAGTTTAACTGAATTGGCCGAATTACTGATTGTTAAAACAGAATATAAGTTAAATATAAATGGCTTTACAGATAATGTAGGCAAACCTGCTAGTAATTTAAAGTTAAGTCAAACTAGAGCCAATGCTGTGAAAGAATTTTTAACTTCTAAAGGCTTAGCATCTGCTAGGCTAACAGCTAAAGGTTTTGGAAGTAAAAACCCAGTAGCTAATAATAAAACGGCAGAAGGAAGGGCAAAAAACAGAAGGGTTGAATTTAAAATAATTAAATAATTTCTTTTTAAAGGAGGCTTTTGTAATGATCCATAAGCCTCCTTTTTTATTTATGCTCTCATACAAGTTGTTTGTTTTACAATGGTATCAATCCATTGTTTTTGCTTCGTATCATCATAATATTTTGCAGGTGTTTCTAGCTTACAAAACCGAATATTCTTTTGTTTGCAATATGCTGCAATTTCAACAATTTGAATCTTGGCATTTGCTATTCCATTAAATGTTTTACGGGTAAAATAAACTGCTTTTAGGTTAGGTAAACTATCGATAATATTATTTATGTTTTTCCATTCAAAAGCATGATTGTCAATAAAGGTATCGTCTAAGTTATTTTCTTCTCCTTCGGGTACTTCTAATGTATCTATGATGTCGGCAAAATTTATTTTATAGTTGATCATGAATTCCTTTTTTACAGTTAAAGAAGATTCTTTCATACTGTTTAAACCAAAGCAAATAGGTAATAAATGCCATAAATAGTTTCGTGGTTTACCAAAGAAAAAATCAGCACCATCAGCAATGTTATGGCTAAAAGTTCCAAGAATTAATATTTCAGTATTTGTATTAATCGTATAATCTATAAATTTATTTTTTACTATTGGCATACTTTTAAGTGTTTGTTATTTTGTGATAATGTTGTTGAATTTTATCAAATACGTCTTGTCCTTTATCTATTGAATTAATATTACTAAAAATAACTTGTAATACTTTTGAACTTTGCTTTAGCTTGCATAGGTTGCCATTATGTTGAATAAACTGCAACATACTGGTAAATAAATTGCTTTGGTAATAAGCAGTATTATTCTCGCTTGGGAAAGTGGCAAAAAGCAAATTGTTTTTCAAAACTATTTTTACAAAGCCTAGTTTTTTAGCACTTTCGCGCAATTTTATTAAATCAATTAAATCGTTTACTTGTTGAGGAATTGGCCCAAATCTATCTACCAAATCGTTGTCAAATTTTTGTAAATCATCTAAATGAGTTAATGATGCTAAACTGTTGTATAAACTCAATCTTTCGCCAATATTTCTAACATAAGCATCAGGAATTAAAGCTTCAAAATCAGTTTCTACTACACAGTCTTTTGTTAAATAGCTTTTAGTTTCTGGCATTTGGCCATTGCTAATTGCTTTTTTGTCATCAGTAAACACTTCCGAAAACTCATCTTCTTTTAGTTCTTGAATGGCTTCGTCCAATATTTTGTGGTACATTTCAAAACCAATTTCCGAAATAAATCCACTTTGTTCGCCACCCAATAAATTGCCAGAACCACGAATGTCTAAATCGCGCATGGCTACATTAAATCCACTTCCTAAATCACTAAACTCTTCAATTGCATGTAGCCTTCTGCGGGCATCAATACTTAAGGTTGGAATACTTGGCACCAATAAATAACAATAAGCTTTTTTGTTGTTTCTACCAACACGTCCACGCATTTGGTGTAAATCGCTTAAGCCAAACATTTGTGCATTGTTAATGATGATTGTATTGGCGTTCGAAATATCTAATCCCGATTCAATAATAGTGGTTGCTACCAATACATCGTATTCACCTTCAATAAAACGCATCATTACATCTTCTAACACATCGCCTTCCATTTGCCCATGTGCTACACAAACTTTTACCCCTGGGCATAAAAACTGAATTCTATTGGCTATGTCATAAATATCTTTTACCCTATGATGCACCAAAAATACTTGCCCATCGCGTTCAATTTCGTGCATTACTGCATCACGCAAAAGTTCATCGTTATAGCTGTGAAGCTCAGTATTTACTGGTTGTCGGTTTGGTGGAGGTGTATTTATTATTGACAAATCTCTTGCCCCCATTAAGCTAAAGTTTAGCGTACGTGGAATAGGAGTGGCGGTAAGAGTTAATGTATCAACATTGACTTTTATAGATTTTAGTTTTTCCTTGGCAGCTACTCCAAATTTTTGTTCTTCATCTATAATCATTAAGCCTAAGTTTTTAAACTTCATGTCTTTGCTTAATAATTTATGGGTTCCAATTAATACATCAATTTTTCCTTCTTCTGCTCGCTTTAAAATTTCTTTTTGCTCCTTTGGTGTTTTAAACCTATTGATATAATCAACCGTACAAGGAAAATCTTTAAAACGTTCTTTAAAACTGCGGTAATGTTGGTTTGCCAAAATAGTAGTAGGAACCAAAATTGCTACTTGTTTGCTATCGGCTACGGCTTTAAAAGCTGCACGCATAGCTATTTCTGTTTTTCCAAAACCTACATCACCACAAACTAACCTATCCATTGGGTGCGGACTTTCCATGTCTTTTTTTACATCTGCTGTAGCTTTGGCTTGGTCGGGTGTATCTTCATACATAAAACTTGCCTCAAGCTCCACTTGTAAGTAAGTATCTTCACTAAACTGAAACCCGCTTTGTGCCTTGCGTTTGGCATATAATTTTATCAAATCGCGGGCTATATCTTTAACCTTCTTTTTGGTGGCAGTTTTTAGTTTTTCCCAAGTATCGCTTCCTAGTTTATTTAGCCTTGGTTCTGTTCCTTCTTTGCCCGAAAATTTGGTTATTTTATGCAATGAATTAATGCTTACATAAAGCAAATCATCGTTTTTATAAATAAGCCTAACGGCTTCTTGCATTCTTCCGTTTACATCTATTTTTTCTAAACCGGCAAATTTCCCAATTCCATGGTCTACATGCACCACAAAATCACCAGGTTTTAGTTCACGCAATTCTTTTAAAGTTATTATTTTAGAATTGTTGTACCTGGTTTTGGTTTTGCCACGGTAAAATCTATCAAAGACTTGGTGCTCGGTGTAACAAGCCAATTTCATTTCATGGTCAATAAAACCTTGGGCTAAACCATGGTAAATTGGTTCAAATTCAATGGTATTGTCCAAATCGTTAAAAATGGTGTAAAGCCTTTCAATTTGTTTGCTGGTATCGCTAAAAATTAAGTTTTTAAGCTTGTCTTTTTGGTTTTGGTTTTGTTTTAGGTTTTCAATTAATAGCTTAAAGTTTTTATGAAAAGTAGGTTGAGGCGAGCAATTAAACTCCACTATTTCATCGCATTTAAAACCATTTCTTACCCCAATTTCCACACATGAGTATTTATTTAAATAATCAAAAAACTGAGTAGTATTTATAAATAAATCTTCAATGGTGGCAGGCTCTTTAGGGTTTTTTACATCAGCTTCATTTTCGTTTTTTCTAACCAAACTTTTTTCGGCTTTTTCTAAACCATTTTCTAAAAGTTCAGTACTTAGTTTAATATCATCGGTAAAAAAAATGCTGTTTTCTGGCAAATAATCAAAAAACGATTGGCGTTGCTGCTCCACCATTTTTTGTACATTGGGAATAATATAAAACCAATCTACTTTTTTTACTGAAAGTTGGTCAATAGGATTGAAAATACGAATGCTTTCTATTTCATCGCCAAACAATTCAATACGATAAGGCATATCGTTACTAAACGAAAACACATCAATAATGCCACCTCTAATACTAAAATGCCCTGCTTCGTACACAAAATCGCTGCGTTCAAAATGGTGTTCGGTTAAAAAATCAATAAAAAACTCCATATCGAAGTTAGCACCTACTTTTACCTCAAAAGTATTTTGGGTAAGTTCCACTTCGTTAATAACCATTTCTGTTATGGCATCAATGGTTGTAACTATTAATTCGCCTTTTCCTGTTTTTTGATTCAGTCTATTTAAAGTTTCTGCACGTTCAAGCACCAAATTATTTTCCAATAAATCTACTTGGTATTCTCTGCGATAAGATGCCGGAAAATACAAAATGGTTTTACCTTCTAATAAACTTTCTAAATCGGCAAAAAAGTATTTGGCATCATCGGCATTGTTAAATATAAAAACTTGAGTTCGGTAATTAAAATGGTAAATACATGCTGCTAAAATAGCATCAATACTGCCCACTAAACCTTTGGCAAACAGCTTGGTAACTTTAGTGCTGTTTAGTTTACTGGCAATGGTATTTACCTTTTCGTTTTGACTATACAGTCCTAATAATTCTTGAATTTTCACTTAAATGGATAAAATAGCAAAAACCCGAATAAACGTTATTCGGGTTTCTTAGTAATACAAATATAAAGTTTAAGCTTTTTGTTTCAAAACTTTAAAACTTATGCTAGAAAAAAAATGCCACAGTGTAGAAATTAGAAATTAATTACCAGCTTCCTAATTATTTATATTAATTTTAACAACAAAAAAGGCTGTCACAAAAATGAGAGCCTTTTCGTTTTCACAAAACACCTAAAATTCAAATTTCAACTAAATTGTAGCCAACATTTGTTTCATTGTTTTTAGGTTAACCGCTACAGGCTTAGGTGTAAACACTGTATTTTTACCAAACTTGGTTTTATGAATTTGTACCAACGGACCATTTTCTTTATTCAAAGCAACAAAAATTACCTTTACTTCCATGTCCTTCGGAATTTCTACTTCATAACCTTCCATGGTTCTATTGGCATACATATAACTGTTTATAGAAGGCACAAACACGGAAACATTAGCACTTTCTTTAAATGGAATTTTGATAGTAGCCATTTGGTTTTTAGGTGTATTGCTAAATCTATCGCAGTTAAAAGTACCAAAGCCACTTAGCGCTACTGTATAAATATTACCGACTCCTTTTTCATCAAATATTTTATCTTTATCTCTTAGTGTAATCAATTCATCTTCGGCTTTTAATAACATTTGATTAAGTTTAGGATTATTCATAATTTGAGCATTGGCAAACTTGTTAGTATTAGCATTGTTAAAATAATGCTTTTGAAAATATACATCAAAGTTAATTTCCTTTTTGTGGCCGCATAATTCGTAAATTTTACTAATGCTCATATTGTTAAACTTATCAATTAAATCAACAATATTACGTAGGTTATTTATTTCAAGTCTTACCCCATAATTTTTATAAATACTCGCATAAAAACAACCTTTAATATCTAACATGGTTAGTTCATTTCCATCGCTTTTATAAATCATTCGTTTAATGCCTTCATTCCATTGTACCTTTTCTAACACTTCTATATTAGCCAAACTTGCTTGTTTGGCTTTGCTTAACCAGTCAAATAATTGAGCTTTTTCTTTGGCTTCAAAATTGGTTGAATCTGCTATGTACTGAGCCATATTAACATCAAATTTCGCTTTCTTTTTTAAATAAGCTGTCATAAGCTTATCGTAGGTTTTTTGTCTCCATGCTCTTTCGCTATCTAGTTTTTTATTTAAGTACTTATCGGTATAAATTAAACGCTCCCACCATGCAAACTGATTTTTTATATTTAACTCTCTTAACACAGGCGCTTTGCCTATTTTTGAAGGCTTTTGAGGCAAATTAGCCAACTTATAAATTTTTTCAAATGATTGTTTTTCGGCAATATTATTTGCCAATAAAGTGTTTAAATATTTGGTATCGAGTTTTACAAAAGGCAATGGTTTTCTTACTTCATTTTTTGGTCTAAACTCAGTAGTGGTTTGTTTCCACTCACTAATGCCATTGGCATTTTTTACTTCAGTAAATAAGTTCATGCTATTGCGCATATTTACAGTAGGCATATCAATCTTTAAATTGGCGCCTTGCTTTAAAGATAAAGCTTGCCCATTTGCCATAGCAGCTATTTTAAACATACCTCCCGTTTCTAACATTTGTCCATTGCTTACAGTAGAAAGTTGGTTAAATGCCGCATCTGTAGGTTTTAAATACTCTTCTAACTCAATATTTACCATACCTATAGCCACAGTGCCATTAGCCGTTAATAATGAGTTGGCAGGAATAAAAATAACAGTACCATTTCTGCCTTTAATGGTATTGTCTTTTGTAGCATCTATGGTAAAAGTTTGTTTGTATTCGGGTGCGGCTTGTTTTAATAAATCGCCAATGGAGTTAACATTAAATGCCTTTAAGGTTAAATCTACCCTGCGGTTAATGGCTTTGTTTTCGCTGTTTTTATTGGCTACTTTGGGTTTACTTTCGCCAAAAGCAACACTTCTTATAAAGTTGCTATTAAGCTTTTGATTTAATAAAAATGTTTTAACAGAAGTGGCCCTTTTGCTTGACAAACTGATATTATAGACATTGTCTGCATCGTTATCGGTATGCGCAGTTATTTCAATTTCGTAATAAGTAGCAGGAAGCGCAGCAGCAATCAGTTCGGTTAATACAGCTTCATCATCGGGATCTAAAGTAAATTCATCTACTTTAAAATGTACACTACAGGTTTTGGTTACTTGCTGCGCTTGCCCTTGGGCAATATAAAGCAGCATAAGTAGGATTGGTAAAATAAGTTTATACTTCATAACTATTGAATTAATTAGAAATAAAACGCAACCCTTGCTTTTTTTTGTATAAAAATATTTCAGAAATTTTACAAAGGTTTAATTTAACCTTATAAATCCTAAAGTACAAAATTTGCCTACAGTCGGTGTTTTCACAAACCAATTTCACGCCTGAATTGGTAAAAACCTCAGACGAATTTTATTTTTCAAGATAAATTATTCCATTTCTCGGGTTTGATACTTTTTTTGTTTTGTAACCCAAGCTAGTGCGAGCGTCCGCTCGTTCAAAGCAACAAAAGTGATAAAATATATCTTGTTAGTTAAAAACTGCCGAAGCTACCACGAAAAAGCTAATGGAAAGGTATATGTTAACTATGGAAGATGCCTTCGGCATGACTTAGTATGCATGAATTGAAAATTAACAATTCACCAAATTCCAAAACAAAAAAAGCCCATCAAGAAAAGTATTGATGGGCTTTTTAATGGTTTTCTAGTTATCTAAAATTTGTCATCGGTTGGTGTCCTCACCAATCCGATTTTCTATTATTGCGCAATAACACTAATAGCTGTTCCTCCACCTGGAGCCAATTTTAAAGTTAATTTCGATTTATTGGTAATGGTAATTTTTTCAATTACATAAGCTTCTGGATTTTTATCCCAACTAGCATCAGGTGCATCTTTATAAATGGTAGCAGTATATTTTTTACCTTTATCTAAAAAGCTAAAATCCATGTTTAACTCTCTTGCATTTTCGTCAGTAATACTTCCTAAAAACCAGTTATTGGTTCCTTTTGCTTTACGAGCTATGGTTAAATACTCACCTGGCTCTGCATGTATTACTTTAGTATCATCCCAATCAACAGCTACATCTTTAATAAATTGGAATGCATCTGGTTTAGCTTCGTAATTTTCTGGTAAATCAGTAGCCATTTGTATTGGACTATACAATGTTAAATACAATGCTAACTGCTTGGTTAAAGTAGTATGCACTTGTTCTTTAGCACCAGGATAATAGCTGCTCTTTTTAATTTTAAATATACCAGGCGTATAATCCATTGGGCCACCCATTAAGCGGGTAAAAGGTAAAATGGTTTCGTGCTCAGGTGGATTGCCTTCGCTCCAAAAGTTAAACTCTTGTCCGCGAGCAGCCTCAGCAGCCATAAAATTAGGATAAGTGCGGTGCAAACCGGTAGGGCGCACCGGCTCATGAGCTACCACCATAATATTGTAATCAGCAGCTTTTTTAATGGCACGTAAGTAATGGTTAACCATCCATTGTCCATCGTGAAACTCGCCACGAGGAATAATTTTTCCTACATATCCTGATTTTAAAGCATGGCTTCCTACACTTGCCATTAAGCGGTAAGCGGTATCCATATAACGTTCGTAATTGGTAGCACTTCCGCTTGTTTCGTGGTGAGTAATCATACCTAAACCTTTGCTTTGTGCATAAGCATTTAAGCCTTTAAAATCGTAATCAGGATAAGGAGTAACAAAATCAAACACATCTTCTTTCCATTTGCCAAACCAATCTTCCCATCCATCGTTCCAACCTTCTACTAACACGCCACCAAATCCATTTTTAGCAGCAAAATCAATATAACGTTTGGTGTTTTCGGTGGTTGCACCATGTTTGGTTTTTACGCGTTTACTTCCATCATCGTTAGCATCGGTGGCAGCTTGCGTGCCTGCATAATCCCAAGTAGAAAGACCCAAGTGCATTTCTAACCATATACCACAATATTTCATTGGTTTAATATAACTGGTGTTGGTAAGTTTTGATGGTTCATTTAAATTTAAAATAGTTTTTGAAGCAATGATATCACGCGCGTCATCACTGATAATGATAGTTCTCCAAGGAGTGTGACAAGGAGCGCGCATATAAGCTTTGTTTCCTACAGCATCATTAGCTATTTTAGTAGTGGCTTCAAATGTGCTTAAATCAAATTTTAAATCCATTGCTGGATAATTAATTAATGCTGCCTCATGTATACTAATGTATAAATTATCTTTGGTTTTAACCATTAATGGCGTTTGTACAAAAGCACCTTTAATAGGCGTAGCTGTAAATATGGCACCATCGCGTTTTTTGGCTAATTTTTCAATTTCTGATATTTGCGAAGTGTTATAAGCATACTCATTGGTATCAAAATCACCCGGCATCCACCAAATTTTATGGTCACCTGTTAAATTGATAGTAGTTTCTTCATCGGCTACTACAAAATGGAATAAATTAGGTTGTTCTGGAAATACATATCTAAAGCCTACTCCATCGTTAAATACCCTAAATACTAATTGAACAATACGAGGTTTATCGCTTTTTTCCATTAAGGTGATTGCTATTTCCTTATAGTTGTTAACAATTGTTTTTGTTTCACCCCACACAGGAGTCCAGGTTTCATTAAAAGTGCTTGAATCAACTTTTAAAATGTTAAAGTTATTCATTAAATCATCCTGCTCCTTGATTTTAAAACCTAACTTGGAAGTTTCAACAATCGGCTTAGCCTTAAAATTTACACTGTAATTTAAAGCACCAGCCTCATTTAATTTAAGCGATAAGGAAATTTTTTTGTTTGGAGAGTTTACTGTAAAGCTTTGTGCAAAGGCTGTTGCACAAGTACTTGCTAGTAATACAATAGTCAGTAATTTTTTTATTTTCATTGATATTATTCTTTGAAAACAAAAATAACTTTTTTACCGGTAGTACAAATTATATATTTTATTGATTAGTTTTGTTTGACTTAAATAAACAACTTCAAATAAATTGGATACAACCGAAATAAAATCACTATTACTTTTATTGGACGACACAGATGCCGAAGTAGTTAATTTGGTTGAAAAAAAATTACTGTCTTATGGAATAAATGGACTGCCATTAATTGAAAAAGAATTGACTCAAATTAATGATCCGTCTGTTGTAAATTTAGCAAATGATATTATAAATCAAATAAACTATCAATATCTATTAACTGAATTTGAAGTATGGCTAAATGCAGGCGAAAGGGATTTGTTAGAAGGAGTATTTTTAGTAGCAAAATTCAAATATCCTAATTTAAAAAAAGCTGATATTCGTGAAGTAATTGAAAAAATTAAACTGAATGCTTGGCTTGATATGAGGCATGATATTACTGCATTTGAAAAGGTGAAAATTTTAAATTATACGTTTTATAATATTCATGGATTTTCTGGAAATGTCGAAAATTATCAAAGCTCTTCAAATTCATTTATAAATGAAGTTTTAGAAACAAAAAAGGGTAATCCAATTATGTTGTGTATTATATACATGTTGGTTGCTCAAAACCTGAAATTACCTGTATTTGGCATTAATTTACCACAGCATTTCATGTTGGCTTTTTTGGAGGAAGATAGAATGGACTTAAGCACTTTCGATTTAAATAAACCAGAAAAAGTATCGGCAGATAATAGAAGTGTTTTATTTTACATTAATGCTTTTCATAAAGGTGGTGTTTTTACCAAAACTAGTTTAGAGCAATTTGTTCAACAAATGCAAATACAAAGTAATCCTGCATACTATTTACCTTGCGATAACCTAACCATTATTAAACGCGTTCTACGTAACCTTGCTTCTTCTTATAAGCATGAAAATGAAAAACTATTGGCAAATCAAATTTACGATATTTTGTATCTTCTGGGCGAACCACCCTTGGATCACTTTACTGATGTAACAGATTCTAACTTTGATGAATGATTAATTTATCAAATCTTTTTATGCTAATTTCTTTATCTACCTCTATGTTTTGGTTAATTAAATCAATTAACTGCATAGCTAAATAAGGTGCATGCATTACACCTTTAGTGCCTAATCCATTTAATACAAACATGTTTTTATATTTTGGATGTTCTCCCACAATAGCCTTTCTATCCTTAGTAGTTGGCCTTATATTGGCTTCATGCTTTATTACTTCGTACGGAACTTTTAAGAAATCATTTAATTTTTCTTCTAGAAAAATTTTGCCTTGTTCAGAGGTGTTTTCAGTTAAATCGTTCCATTCGTAGGTAGCACCAACTTTATATACATCATCGTAAAGATTAACTAAGTAAATTCCTTTTTTAATCATTTTATCTTTAGTTAAACCGCTGCATTTTATAGTAAAAACTTCGCCTTTACACAATACAAAAGGCAAGTAATTAAAGTATGGATTGTCTTGATTTTTATAGCCTTGGCAAAAAATAACGTATTTGGCTTTTATATCTTTGTATTGCCAACCATCAGCAAGTTGATTTAAATGATTGTATTCAAAATCTTGGTCTAACAAACAGTTTTTACTAAGCAATAAATCACGCATTTTTTCAATTAAAGCCCGTGTATAAACCCAGCCAGTTTCTTTTATTTCAAATGCCCCAAATGCATCATTTAAATTAGGTTCTTTGGTTGGAAATAAATTCACATGTTGCGAAAAATCTTCGTTATCCATTCGACTCGAAAGATCGTTTTGCTCCTTTACTGATCCAAATAATTGGTAAATATTCTGCTTAAATAAAAGCTTACAATTCAAAACCTTTTCTAATTCAGTATAGGCTTTAAAAGTATCGGCTAATAAAGCATCGGCATTCCAACTTTTAACCATTCGTTTACCACTGATTGGATTAAACATTCCCGCAGCTACTTTGGTTGAAGTACTTTCATTAAATTTATCAATAACCACAAAACTTTCATTGGCTTTCATTAATTCATGAGCCAACAAAGTTCCTGCTAATCCTTGTCCTATAATTAGATAATTGGTTTCCAAATTTATTTATTTATTTATTTATTGACTTGTTGACTTGTTGATTTGGAGCGTTTTTTAGTTATAAAATTGCATTATTTACTATGGTCTATTGACTATTAGCTATTAACTTTTACTCCACGTAGCATATGCCTTTTTCTAGGTGGGCCGTCTAATTTTTCAACAGTGAATCCTACTTGTTGCATGGCTCGTTTTACATCGCCTTTAGAAGTGTAAGTTACTAAAATTCCATTGGTAGCTAACAATTGATAAAGCTTTTCAAAAATAGCAATTTCCCATAACTCAGCTTGTTTATTAGGTGCAAATGCATCCATATAAATCACATGAATATTATTTAGCAAGCCATTGCCATCAAAACTTTCTAATTTATTGTGGTATTTAACCAAAGTAAATAGGTTATTGATAGCATTGGGTTTATTCCAATCTGCCAAATGCATTTGTTTAAATACAGTTTGCTCTTGCTCGGTTAATCCATTGATATAATTTAATTGACTAATGATTTCAACAGACAAAGGAAAAGCCTCAATACTATGGTAAACCACGTTTATGTTTAACTTTTGAGCAGCTATAAAAGTAAGTATTGCATTTAAACCCGTACCAAAACCCACTTCAAATATTTGAATGGTTTTTATATCAGGATTTTGAGATAAAAAAGTATTTAAACCTTTATCAATAAAAACGTACAAACTTTCTTCAATAGCACCATTGCGAGAATGATAGGTTTCATCTAAATGCGGTAAATACAAAGTATGAGAACCATCGTTGGTAGTGTATAATTCTATTTGATTCATAAAATTTTATTTAACAGCCACTAAATCTATTACTCTCATTGATCAAAACTAAAAACCAATTATTTTCTAATTTTTTCAATAATTTATCATCCCCAAAAACTCCTGACATTGAGCAATAAGCATCATTATTACAATAAATGAGTGTTAGTTGTTGATATTGGTAAAAAATAAATGGATTATGCATTGAATTTCGAATTTCAAAGGCGATCATTTTATTGTCAACTGAAATCATACTTACCTCTTCGTCTAAAAGTTGAACAATTTTATTTTGTTCCTCATTCGGTAAAAAATAAAAAATTTCTCTGACATTCTGTTCAGTTAAGATATGAGACTTTTGCCAATTATTTTCAATTTTCAATAAATGTTGACTTATTAAAACTTGCACCTCTTTAATTTTTTCAAATTTAGTTTTACTAACTTTTCTATTAATTAAATAAGAAGGAAAACAACTTATAAATAAAAAAACAGAAAATATCAATGCGTATTTAGTTACATTAGTCCCACACATAAAGTTCACTATACTCCGTACTATACTCTTTCAAAAATCAATGCCACACCTTGACCAACACCAATACACATGGTAGCTAAACCATATTGTACATTTTGTTTTTGCATTTGATGTATTAATGTAGTTGAAATTCGTGCACCACTGGCGCCAAGCGGATGCCCAATAGCAATGGCACCTCCATTAACATTAATGATACTTGGATCTATTTCTAAATCGCGAGCACAAGCCAAACCTTGAGATGCGAAAGCTTCATTTAACTCCACTAAACCAATTTGATTCATGGTTAATCCTGCACGTTTTAACGCTTTTTGAGTTGCAGGAATTGGCCCAACACCCATTATAGAAGGATGCACACCAGCCACACCTCTACTTACCAATCGAGCTAACGGTTTTAAATTGTATTTTTTTACAGCATCTTCACTTGCCAAAATTAAAGCAGACGCACCATCGTTTATGCCACTTGAGTTTCCAGCAGTTACTGAACCATCTTTTTTAAATGCAGGTTTTAGTTTTGCTAATTCTTCTAAACTGCTTAATCGCGGGTGTTCATCTTTACTTAAAACTATGGCATCGCCTTTTTTCTGTGGAATGCTTATTGGAATAATTTCGTTAGCAAATACATTAGCTAAATGAGCGGCATGGTATTTTTGTTGCGAAGCAAAAGCAAATTCATCTTGCGCTTGGCGGCTAATTTTCCATTGCTCGGCTACATTTTCGGCTGTTTCACCCATTGAAAAAGGATGGTATAATTCCGATAACTTTTTATTGGTAAAACGCCATCCGATTGTTGTATCATAAATTTCAGGATTACGGCTGTAAGCAGTTTCGGCTTTAGCCATTACAAAAGGTGCACGGGTCATACTTTCAGTTCCTCCTGCGATATAAATATCGCCATCGCCACAAGCAATGGCACGGCTAGCATCGGCTATACTTTGCAAACCAGAAGCACATAAACGGTTAACAGTATTACCTCCAACTGTAATAGGTAAACCTGCCAATAATGCGCTCATTCTAGCCACATTTCGGTTATCTTCACCTGCTTGATTGGCAGCACCAAAAATCACATCTTCTATTTCATTAACATCAATATTGGGGTTGCGGGCAATTAAGGCCTTAATTACTTCAGCTCCTAAATCATCGGGGCGAATTGTACTTAAAGCTCCTCCAAATTTTCCAATTGGAGTTCTTACTGCATCTATAATAAAAACATCTTTCATAATCTGTATTTTAAAACTAATTTTAGCTAGGCAAAGCTAATGCTACTTTTCATTTTTAAAAATTTGAATAAAGATTTATAAATTGCCACACTTTTTAAAACAAACAAAACCATGATTCAACGTATTCAAACAGTATATTTAATTGCAATAATTGTATTAACATCAGTAATGTGTAGCGGTAGTTTATTATCTCTAAAACAATCAAATCCAACCAATGGGGTAGATGAGTACGATTTAAATATATTTTATTTTAAAGTCACCGAAGTGCAAAAAAGCATGACAGGTGGTCAAGCAACACAAATATCTGTTATTAAATCAATTACCATGCAATATGGACTTATTGCAATAGCTGCTATTTTAATTGGATTAACCATTTCTATTATTTTTTCATACAAAAACCGCGAAAAACAAATGAAATTAACCCGTTTAAATTTTTTAGTAATGGCTATGTTATACTCAGCAGTTTTTGCTAAAGCTATTAATTATATTCCAGGATTTGAGTTTAGTAAACTAATGCCATACAGTACTTTAGGTATTATGTTGATGATATTTAATTTTTACCTTAACTGGCGCGTATTGCGCTTAATTAAAAAAGATGATGACTTGGTAAAAAGTGCAGACAGAATTAGGTAATTGATTGGCTAAAATCTGATTTTCATTTACTAAAATTGGCTTACAGCTGAAATTGCATATATTGTAAAAGTTTTAAAACCATATTTTGTAATCAATATTTACAATTTGATGATTTTAAAAAATAACAATTAACAATAACACTTATTTGAACTTTAACGAATTTAATTTTGACGAAAGGCTTTTAGATGGCCTTTACTCAATGGGTTACGATAAACCCACACCTATTCAAGAACATGCCATTCCTTTAATTTTAGCAAACAAAGATTTAATAGCTTGTGCGCAAACTGGAACAGGTAAAACCGCGGCTTATTTACTTCCTATTTTAAATAAAATAGTAAAAAATCAATCGAATAATTTAAACACACTGATAATTGCGCCTACACGCGAGTTAGCTCAGCAAATAGACCAACAAGTAGAAGGTTTTGCTTATTTTTTAGGCATTAGTTCTATTTCGGTTTATGGTGGTGGCGATGGTGCCGCTTTTGAGCAACAGAAAAAAGCCATGCGCGAAGGCGCAGATATTATTATAGCAACTCCAGGTCGATTAATTGCCATGCTTACCTCGGCCGGTTCGGTTGATATGAGCTCATTGCAACATTTGGTATTAGATGAAGCCGATCGTATGTTAGACATGGGTTTTTATGACGATATCATGCGTATTATCAACTATTTGCCAAAGCACAGACAAACGGTTTTATTTTCGGCCACCATGCCTCCTAAAATCAGGAATATGGCAAGCCGCATTTTAACCAATCCTGAGCAAGTAAATATTGCCATTAGTAAACCTGCAGAAGGAATTTTGCAACAAGCTTATATGGCTTTTGATACCCAAAAAGTGGCATTGGTTAAACACATTTTAAACGAAAAAGAACATAACAGTGTAATTGTTTTTGCCAGTACCAAAGAAAAAGTAAAAGAACTAAACAAAGAGTTACAACGCTCAGGACTTTCTATTAAAGCGTTTCATAGCGATTTAGAACAAGCTGAACGAGAGCAAATAATGCTTGCTTTTAAAAATAAAGAAGTTCAAATATTAATAGGAACCGATATTCTTTCGCGCGGAATTGATGTAGATGGAATAAGCTTGGTAGTAAACTTTGATGTTCCACCTGACCCAGAAGATTATATACACAGAATTGGCCGTACAGCACGTGCGGAAACAACCGGTACAGCTATCACATTTATCAATCCAAAAGACCAACGCAGGTTTTTTAGTATAGAAAATTTAATTGGAACTGAAATTCCAAAACTGCCATTACCTGAATTTTTAGGAGAAGCACCATTATACGAACCTGAGAAAAAAATGGATAAACCTGCTGGTGGTTTTAAGAAAAAAACTGGCTTCAAAAAGAAATTTAAATCTAATAATAAACCTAAAACGCAATAAAAAAGTATAATCCATTATACTAAAAAAATATGGGACAACAGAAATTAAAACGATTTGCAGAATTCGTAACTTTTCCAAACTGTTTTGATTTTCCTTATCATTTAAAAGGAAAATGGAAAACAGAAGTATTTAAAAACAACAAGCCTTTGGTAATTGAATTAGCTTGCGGCAAAGGCGAGTACACTGTAAATTTAGCGCAACAAGACCCTGATACTAATTTTGTGGGAATTGATATAAAAAGCAATAGAATGTGGAAAGGCGCTGGCATTTCGCAAGAACTTGGATTAACCAATACGGGCTTTGTGCGCATGTCTATCCAAAAAATAAATATGTTTTTTGAACCAAGGGAGGTAGATGAAATTTGGATTACTTTTCCTGACCCATTTCCAAAAGATAGACACGAAAAAAACAGGTTAACACACCCAGATTTTTTATTGTTCTACAAGGAAATAATTAAACCAAACGGCATTATTAATTTTAAAACCGATGATGATGGACTCTTTGATTATACACTCGAAACACTTGAAAATGTAAATATTAAACCAATAGAAATTATTAGAGATGTTCACAACGAACCTCATAATTATGACAATTTAAGAAATATTACTACACATTATGAAAAGCTATTTTCGGCCAAAGGCCGCAAAATAAAATACTGTAAATTTCAACTTGATAATTTAACTTATAGTCCTAAATTAGAACCTCTTGAAAATAATATTTTAGAAATAAGTCAAAATAAATAACCCATAAATGCGTTAATAAATTACAAACTTGTTAAACATGATTTAAAAAGCTTTGTACTTTTAAAAAATTATATATTTTTGTTTGCTATGAAATTAATAAAGCTGTTAGCTGTTTTTATACTAATTACATTAAACCATTTACATGTAAAGGCCCAACAAATTGAGATTGGTATGCTTTTGGGTACATCGCATTATATTGGCGATTTAAGTGATGAAAAAATAAATTTTAGCAATACTTATTTTGCGGCTTCATTATTTGGCAGGTATAACTTTTCTAACAAGGTAGCTATTAAAGGTATGGCTGCATATGGCAGAGTAAGTGGTGCAGATCAACAAAGTAGTTTAGCTGCTTCAAAAGTTAGAAACTTGAACTTTTATTCAGATATTTATGAATTTAGTTTACATTTTGAATACAATTTGCTAAAAAACGATTTAAGAAACTTGCATTCACGCCCTTTTATACCTTATGTATTTGGAGGAATTGGAGTATTTAAATTTAATCCTAAAACGGAATATGTTAACCAAGCAGGGGAAAAACAGGTAATTGAATTACAACCACTAAAAACTGAGGGTCAAGGGTCAACTGTATACAATGATAAGAAACAGTATGATTTAACTGAAGTTTCATTTCCTTTCGGTATAGGATTTAGAACAAGGATTAGCGATGCTTTTTATTTAGGTTTTGAGACCGGCATTAGGTTTACAACAACTAACTACTTGGATGATGTGGGTGGTAAATATGCTGACAATTTGGTTGTAAAATCAAATAGTGGTGAAATAGCTGCTTTATTAGCAGACAGATCTTGGGAGGCTTATCCAGAACTAGGCACAGGTTATTTTGATGACGGAGCACCAAGGAGTAACAAAAAGATTTTTGAAAATGATATTTATATTATTTCTGGTGTAACCTTAACTTACATTATTAGGTCAAAGGGTCAACCATGTCCAACCTTTTTTAATTAATATATTTCATTGAAAAAAGTATTATTATTTTTAGCACTCATTAGTATTTTAAAAGTAAACGCTCAAACTGTAGACGTTGGAGTTGGGTTGGGTGTTTCAAATTATTGGGGAGATTTAGCTCCAAGTTTAGCTTTAAACGAAACACATGCTGCCGGAACTTTATTCGGAAGATTGAATTTTAACAATACATGGTCATTGGTTGGTCAGCTTTCATCATTTAACGTAAGTGGTAATGATAAAAACTTCGAATTTAATAAATCACGTAATTTAAATTTTACAAGTAATATAAGAGAATTAGCAGGTTTAGTAGAGTATAATTTCGTGCCATTTGGTTATGGTGTGTTGGATTACAAAGTTACTGGCTATATTTTTGGAGGGTTTTCTTATTTTCAGTTTAATCCGCAAACAACTTACAATGGAGAAACAGTAACACTTAGGGATGTTAAAACGGAGGGTGTTGGTTATAATAAATATTCATTTGCTATACCTTTTGGTGTTGGTGTTAAATGGATTTTTGCGAGAAATTTTAGTCTAGAAGGTAATTTTAACATTAGAAAAACATATACTGATTATATAGATGATGTGAGTGCCCAATACCTTGACTACTCTGGTGGAAGTTTAAGAACACAACAAATTGCTGATAGAAGCTATGAAATTTATGGAAGTAATATCTTCCAAAAAGGAACAAAAAGAGGAAGCGATAATTACAACGATTGGTATATGACTTTCACTGCTAGCATAGCTTATAGAATACCTGGAAGAATAAAGTGTCCATCTTTCTTTTAATTATTTAAAAGCCTCAGTTTCAATTTTAATATTTTTATTTAGTTCAGCTAAAAATTGGCGTCTTGGAATATTGGTAGCGCCCATACTCATTAGATGAGGGTTTTCTACTTGGCAATCAATCATGTGAAAGTTGAACGATTGTAAATATTTGGATAAATGAATCATAGCCATTTTACTAGCGTTGCTCATGGTACTAACCATGCTTTCGCCCATAAAACATTTTCCTAAAGCTACTCCATATAGGCCGCCAACTAATTGGTTTTCGAACCAAACCTCTACGCTGTGAGCATAACCCTTTAAGTGTAAGATATTATAAATATCTTCTATTTCTTCGCTAATCCAAGTGCCTTCAGCTTTAAGTCTTTCTGTTCTGCAAAGATTTATTATTTCGGGAAAAGCTTTATCAATGGTACAAGTAAACTTATTACTTTTAATTACCTGTTTCATGCTTTTTGAAATATGAACAGCATTAGGATAAAGCACTGTTCTTGGATTTGGACTAAACCACATAGGAAAATCACCTTCATTAAACCAATGGAAAATACCTTTTCGGTATGCTTTTAAAACCAAATCAGGACTCATTTGCCCGCCAATAGCCAGTAATCCATCTTTCCTTCTGGTATAAACCGATTCAGGAAAAATATCATTTACAACATAATACAGCATGTATTGTTAAAGTTCTTTTCTAAGTCTTGCTACTGGTAAATTAAGCTGTTCGCGGTATTTGGCTACAGTTCTGCGTGCTATATTATAACCTTTGTCTTTTAGAATTTCCATTAATTTTTCGTCAGGTAAAGGTTTGTGTTTATCTTCCGAATCTATGGCTTCTTTTAAAATATTTTTTACTTCATGACTACTTACTTCCTCGCCATCATCGTTAGTAATACCTTCGCTAAAAAAGTATTTTAAGGGAATGATTCCCCAACCTGTTTGAATATACTTACTATTAGCTACTCTACTTATAGTTGAAATATCATAACCAGTCATGTCGGCTATATTTTTCAAAATCATAGGTCTTAATTTACTATCATCACCATCTTCAAAATACCTATGTTGGTATTGCAAAATGGCATTCATGGTAGTTAGCAATGTATTTTGACGTTGCTTAATACTATCAATAAACCATTTAGCACCATCTAATTTTTGCTTAATAAACATTACAGTATTCTTTTGGTCTTTGGTAGGTGCGGTACTTTTTTCGTATGCTTGCATTGCTTCCATGTAAGTTCGGCTTATACGTAAATCAGGCGTATTACGGCCATTTAAACTCACACTTAACATGCCCCCATCATCGTTCAAAGTAAAATCAGGCATTATGTATTGAGCAGCTTGCCCACCGTAACTGTCGCCAGGTTTAGGATTTAACTTAGTAATGATACCAATGATTGATTTTATTTTTTCGTCATCTAAATGAAGTTCTTTAGCTATTTTTTCGTAATGCTTTTTACTAAATTCTTCAAAATAATTTTCTAAAACTTCTATGGCTAATTCAATTGCACGGTTATAATAATCTTTACGTTTTAGCTGAATAATTAAACATTCTTGTAAGCTGGTAGCACCAATTCCCGGAGGATCTAATTTTTGAATTTTAACTAAAACATGTTTCATTTCTTCAATTGAAGCTTCCACATTTTGGGCAAATGCTAAATCATTAATAATAGCATCTAAAGGCCTGCGCAAGTAACCATCATCGTCAATAGTTCCTATGATTTGATTACCAATAATTTCTTCTTTTTCGGAAGTCACTACTGCGCTAAATTGTTCTAATAAAGCATCATGAAAAGTAGATGTTTCGGCTAATGGAGAATCTTTACGTTCTTCATTACCTTCATCACTTAAATGAAAACCATCGGGTTCGTATTCGTCATTAACATACTCTTTCACGTCAAAACTTTCGCTAGCCAAATAATCTTCTACGCTTGAATCTTTATCAAAATCATCCGTATCTTGAGTTTCGGTTTTTGGGTCTTCACTTGGTGAAGCATCGGAGTCTTTATTGCTAAGCAAGGCAGGATTTTCAATCATTTCTAAATCAATACGCTGCAAAAAATCTACAGTATTAAGTTGCAATAACTTAATGAACTGTATTTGCAAAGGCGATAGCTTTTGCTGTTGTTTTTGATATAGGCCTTGTTTTAACATGTTATATTATTTTCAAAAATATAAAATTCCTTTATAAAAATTATGCCAAAAACTAAATATTACCAACAATTAAAACTGTGTGACAGAATAGAATTGACAATGAATAACAAAAAATTTATTGATAAATTGATACATAAGTTAAACTAGTATTTGGGAAGCTTATTATTGCAGTCATAATTACTGAAAAAATGAACCCAAATAAACCATTAGCCGAACGTGTTAGACCTCAAAACCTAGACGAGTATACGGGTCAAGAACACTTAATAGGAAAAGGTGCTATTTTACGCGAAGCAATCCAAAATAAAAGTATTCCATCTATTATATTTTGGGGCCCTCCGGGAGTTGGCAAAACTACCTTAGCGCGCATAATTGGTTATGAATTAAATTTACCTTTTTATGGTTTAAGTGCCATTAATGCAGGCGTGGCCGATGTAAGACGAATAATTGATGAAGCTAAAAAAATTGGAAAAGTTCTGTTGTTTTTAGATGAAATACATCGATTTAATAAAAGCCAGCAAGACGCTTTGCTTGGTGCAGTTGAAAATGGAACAATCGTATTAATTGGTGCTACCACCGAAAATCCAAGTTTTGAAGTAAACAGCGCTTTGCTATCGCGCTGCCAAGTTTATATTTTAAAAGAATTAGAAGCCGAACATTTACAACTAATTATTAACAACGCCATAGCCAAAGACGATTGGTTAAAAAGTAAACAAATTGAATTTAAGGAAACCGAAGCTTTGTTTTTACATAGCGGTGGCGATGCACGTAAATTACTCAACATTTTAGAACTAATTATTAATCAAACTAATACTACACCAATTGTAATTAATAATGAAAACACCACACGTATTTTACAACAAAAAATAGCGAGCTACGATAAAAATGGTGAAGAGCATTACAATATAATTTCGGCATTTATAAAATCAATGCGTGGTAGCGACCCTAACGCAGCTGTTTATTACCTAGCTCGAATGCTTGATGCTGGCGAAAATATTGAGTTTATAGCTAGGCGCATGTTAATTTTAGCAAGCGAAGATATAGGCAATGCCAACCCTAATGCACTGCTTTTAGCCACTAATTGTTTTCAAGCTATCCAAATGATTGGGATGCCCGAAGCACGAATTATTTTATCGCAAACAGTTGTTTATATGGCTTCCTCGGCCAAAAGTAATGCTAGTTATTTAGCCATAGACGAAGCTTTAAGCACGGTAAGAAAAACGGGAAACTTACCTGTTCCATTGCATTTGCGTAATGCTCCAACTAAGCTAATGAAAGACTTAAATTATGGCACTGATTATCAGTATGCGCATGTATTTGAAAATAATTTTGTGGAGCAAGAGTTTTTACCTGATGGTATAAAAGGGCAAAAGTTTTACGAACCTGGCAATAATCCACGCGAAAACGAACAACGTCAATTTTTAAAATTGAGGTGGAAGGAAAAATATGGCTATTAATTGTTAGTCAATTTTATTCTTGTGTCCAATTAGCTCTATCCATTGGACTAAACTGCCATGGTGCTTGATTATTCTCTAGGTTATTAAACATGCTATTAAGAGAATTGGGCGCTTTGGTTTCTTCCATTACTTTATACCTACGCATTTCTACAATGATTTCCATTGGATTAATGTTTATTGGACAAGCTTCTACACAAGCATTACATGTATTACATGCCCACAATTCTTCTTCACTAATCAAACTGTGTAAATTTTTATCATCAGGAACAAAAGTGCCTTTATTATCATCAATGTTTTTTCCAACCTCCTCCAGTCTATCGCGTGTATCCATCATAATTTTACGAGGAGAAAGCAATTTACCCGTTTGGTTCTGTGGGCAACTACTGGTACATCTTCCACATTCAGTGCAGCTATAGGCATCCATCAAATTTTTCCAGGTTAAATCAGTTACATCTTTCACTCCAAAACTTACAGGAGGTTCGTAACCTTCAGGGGTCGTTGCACTTGGATCAAGCATTAATTTTACTTCTTGAGTTACCGATTCCATATTGTTCAAATTACCCTTAGCAGTTAAATTGGAGTAATAGGTATTGGGAAAAGCTAAAATAATATGAAAATGCTTACTGAATGGTAAGTAGTTCATAAAAAGAAAAATACCTATAATATGAAACCACCATGCAATGCGTTCAAATGCTATTAAAGTATCAGTTGAAAAAGTATCGAAAAAAGGGACTAATAACCATGAACTAATTGGGAATGAACCTGCATTGATATAATGTGCAGCACCACGCATTTGTAAAATTTGATCAGCTGCATTCATTTTTAATAAGGCTCCCATTAGAATTATTTCTACAAATAAAATGGTAGCTGCATCTTTGGTGGCAAAACCTTTTAACTCTGCACTTTGAAAACGAGGTAGTTTAATAATAAAGCGTCTTGATAAAAACACTACACAAGCAACCAATACGCCAAATGCTAAAATTTCGAAGAAACCAATTGCTACATTATAAATTGGTCCAAAAAACGAAAGAGCTCTGTGGGTGCCAAAAATTCCATCAATTAATATTTCCAAAACTTCAATATTAATGAGCACAAAGCCTACGTAAATGATAAAGTGGAAAAAAGCTGCTACAGGTTTTGTCCCCATCTTGCTTTGGCCAAAAGCTACACGAAGCATTGTTTTTAATCGAGCGGATTTATTATCTGTACGATCTATATCTTTACCTAATAAAATATTACGTCTTATTTTACCTAAGTTCTTTACAAAAAAATAGGTGGCAATTCCTGCAATTAATATAAAAAGTATCTGTGCTATCATATATAAGATTTGAATTAGGGCAATAATAATAATATTTACATAAAGATATAAGGTTAAATTGAAAAAAAATAAAGCTAATAGTAAAATGTTTTGTCCCTGAAAATGAATAGTTTTGAAGTGATTTTTTATTTATAATGAAAAATAAAATAATATTTACTTGCACAAAAGACAAAATAAATTACTTTTGCGCTCCCACAAAACGGTGCAGTAGCTCAGTCGGTAGAGCAAAAGACTGAAAATCTTTGTGTCGGGGGTTCGATTCCCTCCTACACCACATTAAAAAACTTATAAAGCATTGAATACTAGTTTATTCAATGCTTTTTTTATTTGTATTACTGAAACTATACTGAAACAAAACTGAAGTTTGCTTTGTTTTTAGCTTTTCTTTCTAATAGTTAGTAGCTAAAATTATTATATTTTCAGTTTTTGGATAATCAAAAATAAACTATACATTCGAAATAAATATTAAACCTATGAAAACTACTAATTATTCAATTTTTGTCTTATTTCTTTTTTTGTTTGCTTGCAACAATGATAAAAGTCCTTACAAAGAAATTATTAAAGCAAATATTATAGAAAATGCATTAGGGGTTGATATTAAACCTGAAATTGATAGCATTGTTTTTGTTGGTAAATTTTCAGTAGATAATGTAACAAATTATTGGATAAAAAAAGAATTAAATGGTGAAGGAAATATTGACACTCTCATAAATCGTTTTATGGATGTTGATAACCTTAAAAGAAGTGAACAATATAATTGGTATAAATGGCAACAAAACAGATTTAAACAACTTAAGTCTTTGAATAAGGATGATATTTTATATGAAGTTGCTAAGGCTTTTTATAGAGTTGAAATACCAGTAATGAAAGTTAAAACATCAGTATTAAATTATTATATAATTGGAGGAGGCAAGATAATTTGCAAAATTTCAGAAAATGAAATGCAGGAAATTGTAAGCCAAGATACAGAACCTAACTTTGCTTATGAATATGTTCAATTTAAGAATGAAAAACCAAAGCTACCATAAGATATACATTCAATTTACTTAACATCCATATCTAATCCTATAAAAATAGGTCTTTCCTTTATGTTTTTCCATTTATTCCAGTAGGTTTCTATTGCTTTTAATAAATCTTCTTTTGTGTTATAATCTTCTAATACAATAACATTTAAACTTGCTGTAATTATTTCATTAGTTTGTTTTATACTTAGGTTGTTAGCCCTTATAAAATCAATTAGCTGGCTGTAAGTATTTATAGTTGTCATCTTCTTTTGGATTTATTCCACTACCTAAATTTATAATTATTGGTTTTATTTCTTGCTGTTCAATTACTGCTTTGTCAGTCATGCCTAATCTATTTTTAGCATAAAATATTCCTTTTGCTTCATTAGCTACTATATCAATTGCAAGTGCAATAAATAAATCACTAATCCTTTTTATAGTGTGCATTTTTTCTTCATTATTACCATTTAACCAGTTATAATAAGTTCTTCTGCAAATTGTTTCTTTGTTCTGAATTGGAATCCATATTCTAAGAAAAAAATCAATTGTTGGAATTTTTCTTTCAGTTATCAATACAATTCTACCTGAAGCAGAAGCATGCTCTTTTTTATGGTTTAAGCATTCATCAATATATTTATAAGATAATTGTTCAAGTTCAATTGGTTTAATCATTTTTATGTTTGGATAAGATTTCTTACCTTTTTATATACTTAATAAAAAGGGTTAATTTATTTTAGTACTTTCAAGTTTTGAAGTAATATCATAATTACTCAAATTAGCATTGTTGTTTATTTTGTCAAAGTTTGAACTTAAAATTGCTTTTCTAGCTTTTTTATCATTCTTGTTCAAGATTTCTTCAGGAATAGATTTCAGCTTACCAAAAATAAGTTCTTCTGAATTAAAAGGAAATAGTGCTTCTAGTTCTTTTAAAATTATTAATGGAATAGTTCCAGCATTTAAATCTTTTTTATCTTCAGGTAATTTTATAATTCCAGTTTTCATTATGCTTTTATAGGTTGTGATTAAATCTTCTTTGCATTCATTCATAAAGCTATTACTTAGCACTTCATTTAAATACAAATTTCTTTTCTTAAAATGAACATTAGGCTTCATATAATGATTTTCTATTTTCAAATAGTTCTTAGCCTTATCATAGCCATGATTATGGCTTAAATCTTCTCTTATGGTGCTTGAAAGTTTGCTTTTGATATTTGCACCAGCATTGTATAATTTATGGACCATTATTCCATCTTTAAAATATTTACCAGTTAGTTTGTTTTGTGTTAAATATGGTTGTGTTGATTTGCCTATTAAGCTAATATGATTTGATAAAAATTCATCAATAGGAAAGTTTAATTCAATTATGCTACCAAACTCAAATGATTTTACCAAAGAACTAAACAAATTAATGTTTAATAGTTCTGAAGTATATTGAATTGCTTCTTTCATTTTTTCACTACTAAAAGCAAAATTATGTCCTTGTATAAAATAAGGAAAGTTTGCATTAAGGCTAATTTCTGAAGAAGAAGGATTGTGATAAACTTCAATATTTTTAACACCTTTGAGAATATATTTTTCTTTGCCTTGACTATAACTTGCTTCATGGTCCAAATAGTTAAAACATAAATTATCCTTACTTACATTTTTTATTAAACTAGTAAAATCATAGTTCATATTATGCTACTTCATTTAATGAATTAAAAGTGCTTCTATTATTAATAAATGATTGTAAATAGCTGAATACTTCATTATGAAATTCAATCTTTGCTAATCCTTTAAATAGGTGAACTTCAAATGATTCTTTACAATTGTTAGTACTGTAAATTATAATTAAATCATATACATTTTTTCTTTCATCTATTTCACCCCAACCAACAAACATTGGAAAGTCATCTGCTTTCATAATTTTAGTATGTATTTTACCACTATTTAAAGCCTTATAAAGTCCTAAATCATTCTTCTTATAATATCCATCAATTTGATATTTTGCAGTCCTTATTCCAGTCTTTCCTTTGTATGGTAAAAAAGATAATCTTTCAGTAAATAAATTTTTCTTTCCTTCAATTAATAGGTAACTGCTTTTAGTTCCTTCTTTTAATTGATAAGTAAATACTTCATGCTTTAATTTTATAAATTCAGTATTCATATTTAAGCAGTTTTATTAATATAGTGATTGTTTAAAAAAGTTTCAATGTCACTTCTTTTCACCCAAATTTTAGCACCTAATTGAATAAATGGAATTACTCCTTTATCTCTGTAATTTTGCCATGTTTTTGGGCTAATTCCTAATAGTTTTGGAATCTTTTTTGATTCAATGATTGAAGAACTAAATTCTTCTTCATCTCTTTTTACAAGTGAATCCTTTATTTCAAAGATTGCATTTGTTAATTTTTCTAATTCTTCTTTTTCAATTGCTGTTATATTCATGATTTTAGATTTTTCAAAATTGATATTCCTATTTTTATAAAGTTGTAACTATTTACATTAGCCTACTTTAAAATATAAGATTAAATTTAATTTGCTTTATAGATTGTCATTCATTTATAGCTAAATACCCTTTGCAAAGGACTGTATTAAATGATTTGGTGCAATGGATAGTGGCTAACTTGTTGAAATGTCTTCTGCACCCTTTGTTTATTAATAGTATATCAAGTATTCACACTTTTGTTGAAAACTAATTTTCATTTAAAAGCAAAAAAAAGACCTTAACAAGTTCTGCTAAGGTCTTTTTTAAAATAATTTATGCTAAAAAATGGATAAGATTTCTTATCTGCTTAATCTACAATACTGCTTTACTATGTGCTTTGTTTGCTGAATCTCTATCAAAACTTTTCAAGTAGTTTTGAGTAATTTTTATATCTGAATGTCCTAGTAAATCCTTAATATCATAAATTGAAACATCTTGTTGCCTAAGAATATCAGCAAATGAATGTCTACTTATATGAAAAGTAAGATTCTTATTTATTTTAGCTTTCAATGCTATTTTTTTTAAGTTCAAATTTATTACTGCATTCTTACTACTTATTGCTGAATTTAGTTTTAGTTTATCAGCTTTTAGTAGTTCATTTTTCAAAATTGGAAAAATATAATTTTCACTATTAGTATTTTTAGTTTGGTATAATTTAAGAATAGCTTTTGCTTTTGGAATCAATACTACTTCATGTGCTGAAGCTGTTTTATCCATATTGTAAATTAAAGTATCTTCAACAATGTTTTTCCATTGTAATTGCATGAAGTCACCAATTCTTATTCCAGCTGCATAATAGGCAAACAGAAAATAATTTTTCACATTCCAAAGAATTGAATTTTCTTCAAGTTCTAATCCTTCAATTTTCTTTATTTCTTCAAGTGAAAGTTTTTCTTTGTTTGTCTTAAACTCTTTTAGTGTTTTACTTGTAAAAGGATTCTTTCCTTCAAATAAATCTTCTTTGATTGCTTCATATAAAATAGTTCTTATTGCTCTTAAATTAGAAGTAACTGAATTATCATTCAAACCTTTTTTCTTTAAGTGTACTTCATATTTATTCAGTAGTGAAACATTTAATTCTGTAAAAAGTATATTGCTATTAAATTCATTTAAGTTGTTTAGCTTTGATTTAAGGTGCTTATAATAACCAGCTGCATGAGTTGTAAGGTAGGTTTCAAGTTTAGCCTTAAAGTAATCTGTAAAGCTGCCAGTATTTTTGTTATTTACTTCATTAATTATACTTTTTGCTGAAACAATTTGATTGTTTTTTTCAATGGTTTTACTTGCTTTTTTTGCTTTATCAATAAAATCTTGAATATCTGAATTAAGTTTTTTATGATTAGGATTGCTTTTTCTTATCCAGTAACCTTCTTTAGCTTCTTTGTTAAATGCATTAAAGCTAACAAAAACACCAGTAGAAATTCTTTTAATTTTTCTGTTTTCTGTTATCCTAAGCATAATTAAACAAGTTCCATCTTTTTTAGGTTTGCTGTTTATTTCAGGTTTATAGGTAATAGCCATATATTTAAATTTTTCTTCAAATATAGTAATACTGAAACAATACTGAAACAAAAATTACTTTCAATTACTTTTGTTTACTTTCAAAAGTATTGTATATAAGCCTAATTATAATACATTTGTGTGTGAATTGGTAGTAATTGATTTATTGAAATATAATTGTTGTAGTACCTCCTACACCACACTTAAATCAAAGGCTTATAAGTTTAACTTATAAGCCTTTTTTATTTACTCAAGATTTTCAATAGGAGATTAAAATAAAAAACCGCTTTAGTTTTAGTTAAAGCGGTTTTTTTATGAAAGTCCTTTAAGTATAAATGTAATAAAACTTAAAACTTGAAGTTGGCCTTGCATTGATTGCACAGGCTTTTAATTTTATTAGTTTATATTTTTAAACCTAACTCTATGAGGAGCAGAATCGCCTAAGCGTTGCTTTTTATTCTCTTCATAAGCACTATAATCGCCTTCAAAGAAATACACTTGCGAGTTGCCTTCAAAAGCTAAAATATGGGTTGCAATACGGTTAATAAACCATCTATCATGGGAAATAACTACCACACAACCTGCAAAGTTTTCGATAGCTTCTTCCAATGCACGCAATGTATTTACATCGATATCGTTGGTTGGCTCATCTAATAACAAAACGTTTCCACCTTCTTTTAAAGTAATGGCTAAATGCACGCGGTTACGCTCCCCACCTGAAAGTACACTAACTTTTTTACCTTGATCACTTCCACCAAAATTAAACTTCGAAACATAAGCTCTTGCATTTACTTGCTGAGTTCCAACTTGAATCAAATCTGTGCCTCCGCTTATTACTTCATACACAGTTTTATCAGGCAATAAATCTTTATGGCTTTGGTCAACGTAAGCTGTTTTTACTGTCTCGCCTACTTTAAATGTTCCGGCATCAGGTTGTTCCAATCCCATCATCATTCGGAATAAAGTAGTTTTACCCACACCATTAGGCCCTATTATTCCGACAATTCCACCTTTTGGTAAACTAAAATTAAGGTTTTCATATAATAGTTTATTTCCGTAAGATTTACTTACACCTTGTGCTTCTATTACTACATCACCTAAGCGAGGTCCTGGTGGAATAAACAATTCTAATGTTTGCTCTTTTTCTTTTTGATCTTCACCCAACATTCTGTCGTAAGCATTCAAACGTGCTTTTTGCTTTGTTTGACGACCTTTAGCACCTTGACGAACCCAATCTAACTCACGTTCTAAAGCTTTTGCGCGTTTGCCTTCGGCTTTTTCTTCGGCTTTTAACCTGTTAGCTTTTTGTTCCAACCAACTGCTGTAATTTCCTTTCCAAGGAATTCCTTCACCACGGTCTAATTCTAAGATCCAACCTGCCACGTTATCTAGGAAGTACCTATCATGCGTTACTGCTATAACGGTACCAGGGAAGTTTTTTAAATATTGTTCTAACCAATCTACACTTTCAGCATCTAAGTGATTGGTAGGCTCATCTAATAATAAAATATCAGGATTGCTTAATAACAAACGGCATAAAGCTACACGTCTGCGCTCTCCACCCGATAGTACATTTACCATTTGATCAGGCTCAGGGCAACGCAATGCATCCATGGCCTTTTCTAATTTAGTATCTAACTCCCATGCATCGTTTTGGTCAAGCAATTCCATTACGGTAGCTTGTCTATCCAAAATTTTCATCATTTCATCACCATCCAAATTAGGGTCGGCTAGTTTGTTGTTAATTTCTTCAAACTCTTCCAGTAAATCTGTGATGTGTTTAACACCTTCTTTCACACATTCTACAACGGTTTTGGTTTCATCTAAAGTTGGTTCTTGTTCTAAAAAACCAATTTTATAATCTTTATCAAAAACTACTTCGCCTTGAAAACTTTTATCAATTCCAGCAATAATTTTTAATAAACTTGATTTACCTGAACCATTTAAACCTAAAACACCAATTTTGGCACCATAGAAAAACGAAAGGTAAATGTTTTTAAGTACTTGTTTTTGTGGTGGATGTGTTTTGCTAACACCCGCCATGGAGAATATAATTTTATGATCTGACATGTTTTTTATTTTTAAAAATAAGGATGGCAAATATAAACCTTTGAATGAATGATTTTATTATTTTTTGATTGACAATTCCCTAAAGCAACACTCTATATTTTACTCAGTTTTTCCAAAATCTTGCTAAATTGATATACTAAACCTATTTTTTATGATTAAAGATGAATAATTTTATAAAAAATTTTTACTCATGAAATACTCAGAACTATACCAAGATAGCATAAACCATAAAGAAGCATTTTGGGCTAAACAAGCCACAGCAATAAATTGGCTAAAGCATCCAACTAATACTTTATCAGTTAACGAAAAAGGCTTTTACCAATGGTTTACCGATGGAGAACTTAACATGTCGGCACTTTGTTTAGATGATCATATAGCAGCAGGCAGAGGTAATGAAGTAGCATTAATTTACGATTCACCTGTTACTTTAATTGTTCAACATTTTACCTACAATGAACTAACCCATTTAGTTTCAAAATTTGCTGGAGGCTTAACAAAATTAGGCATAACCAAAGGCGATACTGTGGTAATTTATATGCCCATGATTCCGCAAGCAGTAATTGCTATGTTGGCTTGTGCTAGAATAGGTGCTATACACTCAGTTGTTTTTGGTGGTTTTGCTCCTCATGAATTGGCCATGCGCATAGACGATGCAAAGCCTAAAGCTATTGTAACTGCTTCGTATGGTTTAGAAGTAGATAAAGTGATTCATTACAAACATTTAGTGGATAAAGCCATCGATGAAGCAAACCACAAACCAAGTTATACCATTTTATATAGGAGAACAAATGGTAATGACACCATCAATCATGCTAACGAAATTGATTTTGAAACACTAATAAACCAATCGGAACCTGTTAACTTTGTCGCGGTTGAAGCTACACATCCGCTTTATATTCTTTACACTTCGGGAACCACAGGAACGCCAAAAGGAATAGTGAGAGATACAGGAGGTTATGCCACTGCCCTTAAATTTAGCATGACCCATTTTTACAATGCCAAAGAAAGTGATGTGTTTTGGGCAGCTAGCGATGTGGGTTGGGTAGTAGGTCATAGTTATATAGTTTATGGACCATTATTAAATGGATGTGCCACTGTTTTATACGAAGGAAAACCAGTAAAAACACCAGATAGTGGAGGCTTTTGGCGTGTAATTGAACAACATAAAGTTAACTTAATGTTTACCGCTCCAACAGCCATAAGAGCCATAAAGAAGGAAGATGATGAAGGTATAATTTTAAAACAATACGATTTGTCATCGCTAAGAACCTTATTTTTAGCTGGTGAAAGATTAGACCCTGCAACTTTTAGTTGGATAAAAAACTTATTACAAAAACCAGTAATTGACCATTGGTGGCAAACCGAAAGTGGCTGGCCTATGATTGGCATTATGATGGGAGTAGAACAATTTGAGGCTAAATCAGGTTCAGCAGGATTACCAGTATGCGGATACGATATTCAAATACTTTCAGAAGAAGGCGAAAAACTAGGACCAAACCAAGAAGGATTTGTTACCATTCAACTACCATTACCTCCTGGATGTTTACCCACTTTATGGAACAACGATGAGCGTTTTAGAAAAGGTTATTTAGAGCATTTTTTAGGATATTACTTAACTGGAGATGGCGGTTATAAAGATGAAGATGGCTATTTTTATATAATGGGAAGGATAGACGATGTGATAAATGTAGCTGGCCATAGATTAAGCACGGGAGAAATGGAAGAATTAATTGCTGCACATCCAAGTGTAGCTGAATGTGCTGTGCTTGGAATTGCCGATGAATTAAGGGGACAAAGACCTATTGCCTTGGTAGTAATAAAAGATGGTATTGAATGTATTGAAGAAATATTGGAAAACGAATTGGTGGCTTTAATTAGAGAAAAAATTGGTGCTGTGGCTGTATTTAAAAATGCTGTTGTAGTAAAGCGTTTACCTAAAACTCGATCGGGGAAAATTTTACGCAAAACCATTAGGCATATTGCAGATGGATTGGCCTATAACATCCCCTCAACCATTGAATATCCTGAATCTTTAACTGAAATAGAACTAAAACTTAGTAGCAGAAAATTAGGAAATGCCTTTCAATAAAGGGGCAAAGTGTTAAAATAAATTAGTTCGTTAAGCTTGCAAATTATTTAATTATTCAAAGCCTAACTGTTTTATTATTTGCTCTATTTGCCAATCTTCTATTGGGTTATATTCATCTTTTAAATTCCCTCCGTAAAACTTGGTCATTCCTTGCCAAAAATAGGCTGTAAAATTACCTCTATAGGTTTCTAATAAATCGTATGTTGTTCGCCCTGTTTCTCTATAAATTAGCTTAATTAGTATTTTGCCTTGGCTTACAGTTAAGCCTTTCAAATCGTCCATAAATTGGTCTTTTATATTGGCTTCTGTTTTCTTTAAATATGCCTTTCTAGCCTTTTCGGTAGGTAAAAGCTGTAGGTTTTGCTCCAACATTTGGTACCTAAAAGCAGCTAACTTTGCATAAGGAAGCGCTTTTTTTACATTATAAACCAAACGTTGGTATTTTTTTTCGTATTCAGGATCTTTTTGGGCAGTAACTATAAAGTCAGGAAGGGTAACGTTTTTTAAAGTATCCTGAGCTTTAATAGTTATTGAGCCAAATAGGAATAAGTAAATAAAAAGGTTTCTGATTTTCATAAAAATATTATTGAAAAAATAATGCCAAAAGTATTTTAATTCAATGAAATTTCAATTTGATGCTGTTTAATTAGCTCTTTCAATTTTTTAATTCCGTATCTAAATCTACCTTGAACGGTATTGATATTTTCGCCAATTTGATCGGCTATTTCTCTGAATTTTAAATTGCCCCAATGTTTTAAAATAATCACTTCTTGTTGTTCAGTAGGTAATTGTAAAATTAAACTACGTAAAAGTGTAGCTTCTTTTTCAGCTTCAAAATCTTCGAAAGGAGCGCGTACTTTTTCGTCTGCATAATTGTCAAAATACGAGTAGCTTTCGTCTTCAGCATCGGTGCTCATAAAGTTAGAGAAAAGAAACTCTTTCTTTTTGGCGTTTTTGCGCAAATAATCAATTGAAAAGTTATTGCATAAGCGCATTAAATACTGTTTAAACCTTCCTGTTTCGGTATAACGGCCATCGTTTAAAACTTCAATAATTTTGATAAAAACATTTTGGAAAATTTCTTCCGCAACATCTCTATGTTTTACTTTTTGTAAAATGATTGAAAAGCCGGCATTTTTATGCCTTCTTAGCAATGTTTCGAAACTACGCACATCGCCATTAAGATACATCAGTATCAATTCATCGTCACTAACTTTTGAGGTTTGCATAATTGTAAGCATTAATTGGTTCAGTAGTTTTTTTAGCAAACAGTTATAATTAATTGGTTAGTGTAAAGGTTTATACTTTATAGGCGATGAATTTTAGTTTTATTGTTTAATCAAATTTACTAACAAAAGTCATATTATCAAATTTTCGTCATAATTTATTTTAATAATTTTGAAACAACCTCATTATGAGTGTATTTTAATTTTAATGGAGGTCTGGAAATTTTCCTTTTAACACAATTAAGTAAATGTTTAATACTAAAATATCATGGTGCCACTAAAATTTTAGTGCAATTCGTCAGTTTAATTTACAATTATTGTACAATGAAAAATTATAATTATACCGTAGCCGAAAGATTGATGCGCTATGTGCAAATTGATACCACTGCCGACCCTAACAGCACTTCAAATCCTAGTAGTGAAAAACAAAAAGATTTAAGCCGACTTTTATGCAATGAATTAATTGCATTGGGCTTAAATGCAGAAACAGATGAATTTGGTTATGTATATGCTACTATACCTTCTAACACTGATAAAAAAGTTCCGGTAATATGTTTTTGTTCGCATGTAGATACCAGTCCTGATTGTAGTGGAACCAATGTAAAACCTATTTTACATAAAAATTGGAATGGAAGCGATTTAGTTATGCCTGATGATAATTCGGTAGTGCTATCGGCTAAAAACCATATTTATTTACAAGAAAGAATTGGCGATGATATTATCACTGCTAGTGGTTTAACGTTATTAGGTGCCGATGATAAAGCGGGTGTGGCAATTATTATGGATTTGGCACAATTACTTTTAGCTCATCCCGAAATTAAACATGGTGATATTAGAATATTGTTTACACCTGATGAAGAAATAGGGCAGGGGGTTGATAAAATTGATATGAAAAAACTAAATGCAGATTTTGGTTATACCTTAGATGGTGGCGAACGCGGGCATTTAGAAGGCGAAACCTTTAGTGCTGATGGTTGTAAAGTAATTTTTCATGGCATTAGTGCTCATCCTGGTTATGCTAAAAATAAAATGGTAAGTGCTATAAAAGCAGCATCGTATTTTACTACATTGTTACCAACCAATACCATGTGTCCTGAAAAAACTGATGGTTACCAAGGTTTTGTTCATCCTGTTTCAATAGAAGGAACGGTTGAGAAAGCTACAGTTGGATTTATTGTTCGTGATTTTGATACTGCGCAATTAAAAGTACACGAAGCTTTGTTAGCTCAATTGGCTCAGCAAACAGTTGCTAAGTTTGAAGGTGCTACTTATGAAATTAAAGTAACTGAACAATACCGCAACATGAAAGAAATTTTAGACCAATACCCTCAAGTAATGGCCAATGCTGAAGAGGCTTATACACGCGCTGGTTTAAATTTAGTAAAAACCAATATTAGAGGTGGAACTGATGGTTCAAGACTTTCGTTTATGGGTTTGCCTTGTCCTAATATTTTTACTGGCGAAATGGCCATTCATAGCAAGCAAGAATATGTGAGTGTGCAAGATATGCAATGCGCAGTAGATGTATTGGTGGAGTTAGTTCAAGTTTGGGAACAGAAAGCGTAAAAGTTCATTTCAAAAAAGGGTCAACAATTTTTAAATTGATTGACCCTTTTATAATTATCATGAAAATATTTATCAAAATAGGGACAATAATTATAACAATATTATTGTTTGTTTCTTGCAACAGCTGCAAGTGGAACTTGCCAACTGAATTGATAGGTAGGTGGCATGCAACAAATACCAAAATTACAGTTCGAACAGAACCCAAATTGATGCATTTTAATTTTGTATCAGAAAAAGCAGTTGTTAATATAGAAATTAGAAACAATAAATATGTAAATGGAAATATAGGAATGGCTAAATTTGAAGGCGGGGTTATTGAAAAAAATTATGGTTTACCTCCATCAGTATCGGGAATAGCTTATATTATTAGATGTGGTAAAATTGGTAAAATTTTCAATAATGACCCTCTAGAATCTAAAAGTGTAGAAATATGGCTTAGCCCAATTAAAAATGGAATTATGGCAGCAGAGTTAAGGTGTGATAAGTTTCCAATGGCAGGTATTAACTTTTTAAAAAGCACCGAATAAATCTAATGGTCTGCTAATAAAAGTTCGTTTAAAAATTCGGGGTAAACTTTTTCCCAAAAATTAGCAAGCATGTTGTTGTAAGCATCTTTGCTAGCATTTTCAGGTGTTAGTTGAAAGCCCTTAATGTCTTTTAGTGCATTTTTATAAATTTCTTGGTTATTTCTTGCATCCACTATGCTGATATCCATATTAATATTAGCCTGAAGCATTTTTCCCCACATAACCCCTAAATCAGTGGTGTTGGCTATTATTTTTACTTCGTAATCCGCAATTTTTTTATCAGTTACAAAGTTACATCCACTTTCAACTAACCTGCGTTTAAGCAAAGGCTCAATGATATTAAATTCCAAAGTTTTGCCTAAAATTTGTTCTTGGCTATTGGTGTAAATCTTAATAGGTTCTACTACCAATCTAAAATTGGTACTTGGTGCATCAATATTGGTTAAAATACCTTTTAATAATCCATTTAAACTATCGGTTTTAATAATGGTGGCAATATCCACCATAATTTTTACTTGTTGAATAGGGTCTTTAGCTAAAATTTTATTTAATGAAAAAGTAGCCACTCCATTTTGATCCGTTTCAGCACTGTTTCCATAATCAAATTTGGTTTGATTGGCTTTTAATGTTAATGGTACAAAAGGCACTAAAGAGTTGTTTGAAGCAAGTTTAACGCTGGCAGTAAAAGGATTGCTGATGGGTTTACCAATTTTACCTTTTAGCTCTACCACATCGGTTTTAACTTGCAGTTTGTATAACTGGTTTTGAATTTGATTTACAATTTCGTTTACCAAATAAACCTGTTTGCCTTTATATTCAGTTGCTACATCTTCATTTATATAATTTTGTAAAGCACCTAAAGCTTTTATTCGCAAACGCATTATTTGCATAAAGTTTTCTTTAATTGAAAGTTCGTCTGCATTATCTAAAAAGTTAATCGATTGTTCGATGGCAGCTTGCAGTTTTCTGCGTTTAGCCGCTTCATAATCACTTTTCGAAAGTTTGTAGTAAATATAAAAATCGGTTTTGTTTTCCCAACTATCTATCACTTCAAAATCCTCTACCATTGCTTGGGCATTCACTTGAGTTTCTGTAGCAAAAATTTGATTATAGTTGGCATTGTTTTGATATTGTGATAAAATAGAATTGCTTGAAACCACCACTTTTATTTCGCCAATCATGTCGTTTAAAGCACGCTTTTTGGCCATTTGCTGGAAGTCGGTTGGGTTTAAAGTTTTGTTAGCATAACCTATTCCAACATAATAATTTGAATTTATCGGACGTTGTTGCACCCAATCAGGTTGTTTGCTTCTATCTTTGCGGTTAACCCCATTTTTTGAAGTGCCACATGACAGGATAAAAAAACCTGTAACCGATAATATAAATAGTAGTTTAGTTTTCACTTTAAGTGCGGTGTTTTTTAAAAATCAAACATCATACCATATTTGATTTTGCTCAAAAATATTAATTTTTTTGAGAAATAATAGATAAGGTTTTTTTGACATGGTTAGTTTTTACAGCACTTAAGTGTTTAAATTACTGATATAAATATTTTTAGTAAAAAAGTGCTAGAATAAATTACCTTTGACAACCTTTAATTTTTTCACTGCCAATCTTATTAATTAAGCCAAAGCCCTGCAAAAAATACTAGGGCAATAACAATTTAATAATAAATAATGGCCAAATCACAAGAAACTTTTAGTAAAAAAGAAAAAGAAAAATTAAAACTAAAGAAAAGAAAAGAAAAAGAGGAAAAGAGAGAGGAGCGTAAGGCTAACGCAGTAAAAGGTCAAAGCCTTGAAGAAATGTTTGCTTATGTAGATGAAAATGGAAACATTACTACAACCCCGCCAGATCCAAAGAAAAAGAGAGTGGTTAATGCAGAGGATATGCTTATTGGTGTAGCCAAACAAGTAGCAGCTGAGCCGCAAGATTTGATTAGAAAAGGTGTTATTACTTTTTTTAATGAATCAAAAGGATATGGTTTTATTAAAGATTTAAAAAGCCAAGAAAGTGTATTTGTGCACATAAATGGTATTTTAGACAAAGTGAAGGAAGGTGATAAAGTAACTTTTGAAACAGAAATGACCCACAAAGGAGCAAGTGCTGTAAAAGTAAAATTAGAAATAGTTGAAAAAGTAAAACCAGTAACTGCTGATGTTACTGAAGCAATTACAGAGGTTAGCCCAGAAAAGCCTACCGAATAAGAATAAGCAGTTTAATTGTAAATTGATAATACTAAAAAGCCCAACTGAAAAATTCAGTTGGGCTTTTTTATTATGAATTATACTTCTATTTATTTACCAAATTTGTATGAAACCCCTAAGTTAACAGTATAAAATGGGAGTGAATTAATATTTATTACATAAGGTGATTTCTTAATTTAAAATATTGTTCATAAAAAAAGCCCGTTACAAGTTACTGTAACGGGCTTTTTTGTTATTAATTATAACTTATTTTTTTGCTTTTCTATCAAAGTCAATAACAATTGGAGTTGCAATTGCTAATGAAGAGTAAGTACCAAATACGATACCAACTAATAATGAGAATGTAAATCCTCTAATTACTTCTCCACCAAATATAAATAATACCAAAGTTACCATAAATACAGTTAATGAAGTAATAATGGTTCTATTTAAAGTATTGTTCAAAGCGTTATTGATAATTGAAGCAGTGTCTTCTTCGCGTTTGTGAATGTTTAAGAACTCACGAATACGGTCAAATACTACCACAGTATCATTAATAGAGAAACCTATAATGGTCAAAATAGCCGCTATAAACGTTTGATCTACTTCCATGGCAAATGGTAAAATTCCGTCAAAAATTGAGTAGAAACTTAACATCATCAATACGTCATGGGTTAAGGCAATAATAGCACCAATGGTATATTGAATTTTACGGAAACGAACTAAAATGTATAAACCAATTCCAAATAATGAAATAATAACGGCCCAGAATGAACCTGTTTTAACATCATTTGCAATGGTTGGTCCTACTTTTGCCGAACTTAATATGGTTGTTTTATCATCAACCTTAGTTAAACCTTCTACAACTTTAGCTTGAACTTCATCAGCAACTGTTGGAGTGATATCCTCAATACGGTAAGTAGTAGTAATTTTAACTTTATTATCAGTGCCAAATTGTTTAACCTCAGGTGCACTTCCTAAAACTGTTTCTAACGATTTGCGAATATCCATCGTTTCAACTGGCTTACTTAACTGAACTACATAAGTGTAACCACCTTTAAAATCAACACCTAAAGTAAATCCTTTAGTAAACATAGATATGAAACCACAAATAATAATGGCACTTGAGAAGATATAGAACTTTTTACGGTTACCAACCCAATCGTAATGGAAGTTTTTGAACGCATTCATTGTTTTGGCAGTAGCATATTTTACTTCATGGCCTTTATCCATCCACCATTCAGTTACTACACGTGTAAATAATACAGCAGTAAACATAGATGATAAAATACCAATAATTAAAGTGATAGCAAAACCTTGAACTGGACCTGTACCAAAAATATACATTACAAATCCTGCTAATAATGTAGTTAAGTTAGAGTCAATAATAGAAGAACTAGCATGTTGGTAACCATCAGCAATAGCATTTTTTAAACTACGTGCATTTTGTAATTCATCTTTAACACGTTCGTTAATTAACACGTTTGCATCCACTGCCATACCAATTGTTAATACGATACCAGCAATACCAGGTAAAGTTAATGCTGCTCCTAATGAGGCCAATACACCTATAATAAAGAATACATTTAACAATACTGCAAAATCGGCAATATAACCTGAGTTATTGTAGTACAATACCATGAAAATTAAAATGATGATAGTAGCAACAATCATACTCCATAAGCCTTGGCTAATTGCCTCAGCTCCTAAAGTTGGTCCTACCACTGCTTCTTCAACTATACGTGTAGTAGCAGGTAATTTACCACTTTTCAATACGTTTGATAAATCCAGTGCTTCTTCATCAGTAAAACCACCGTTTATTACAGAGCGTCCGTTAGGAATTTCGTTTTGTACATTTGGTGATGAATAAACTAAATTATCTAACACAATAGCTATTGAATGACCAACATTTTGTCTAGTTAAATTTTTCCATTCAGTAGTTCCTTGTCCGTCCATTGCCATGTTTACTTCCACTTGGCCTGTAACTTGCGAAATATCACGATTAGCTTGAATAACTCTTTCACCACTCATAGCAGCATCACCATTACGTTCAGCTTTTAAAGCATGTAAACGAACTGCACCACCATTTTCACCAATTCCTTTATACTCCCAAGCAAATTTTGCATCAGAAGGAATAATAGCACGAACCTCAGGACGAGCTAACATGGCATTAATTTTAGCAGTATCTCTAATTGCTGCAGTTCCACACCAAGAACCATTAGGTGATAATTGACCTTTTTCGTCAGCAACAGGCATAATTAAAGCCAATAATGGATTTTCTTTTTGGAACTGCTCAGCAGTCATTTTATTTTTATCGGTAGTATCTTTTTTTGCTTTTGCAGTACTATCAGTTTTTGCTTTAGCACCACCAATATCAGCTAAAGCATTTTTTGCAGTAGTGGTATCAGATACAGCAGTATCTGCTGAAGCGGTAGTAGTTTTTAATTTTTTCAACAAATCATTAGCTTGACTTAAAAAGCCGTAAGCAACAGGATTGTCGTAGGTTTGAAAGAACTCTAATTTAGCTGTTCCTTGTAATAATTTACGAACACGAGCAGGATTATCAACACCTGGTAATTCAATAATAATTCTACCTGTTCCCTCTAATTTTTGAATATTTGGTTGTGTTACACCAAATTTATCAATACGAGTACGTAATACTTTAAATGAACGCTCAATAGCTAAGTCAGTTTCTACTTTTAAGTATTGCAATACTTCTGCATTACTTGATGTTAATTTGATTCTTTCTTTATTGCTTGAATTAGCAAAAATAGCAGCTAACATACCATTTGGGTCAACTTGTTTGTATGCATCACCAAATAATTCAACAAAATCTTTTTGACTGGTTTTGTGAGCTTCTGAAGCCATTGCTACTGCTTTGTTAAAGTTCGCATCAGTGTTATTATTCGATAATCCTCTTAATAACTCATCTTGACTTAACTCTAAAGTAACGTTCATACCACCTTGTAAATCTAATCCAAGGTTTAATTCATGGGCTTTGCATTGTAAATAAGTGTATTTTTTAACACCTATATTGTACACCACTTCGCGGCCAATTGAATCAATGAACGCTCTTTCTTTTTCTAAATCACCATTAGCAAATGCTTTTGCTTTTTGCTCTACTCGGTAAGTTACCAACGAAAATGATAGCTGAAATAACGACACTATCACTAAGGCAATGGTAAAAAACTTAACTGCTCCTTTAATTTTCATTTTGTATTTATGTATTCTATTTAGTTTTCAATATTTTAAAATTTGTTTGTTCAAATTTATCCTTTGACTATTTAGCACAACGCTAAAATAACAAAGGAGCGCAAATATATGTTTTGAGTACTTAAATGCAAAGATTTTAAAATTGCTGATTATTAAATGTTTATGGTTTTTGTGTAATCTATTGTTAATCAAATAAGTTAATTGTAACGTTTATTTTTTGATAAATTTAAGATTTGCATTGAACAGTTTATTAGAATTAGGAGCAGAAATTTATACATAGTGTTTATAAATGCTAGAATGCTTTAGACATAACACCAATTACTTTCGTTTCATTAAATAATAAATTTGTTTTAGTAATGGAAAATACACAAGAAGGTTTAAACTTTTTAGAATTAATTTTTAAAGGTGGAGCAGTAATGATCCCTATTGGCTTACTGTCTGTAATAACTATTTATATTATCATAGAGCGAGTTGTTTATATACGAAATGCTTCAAAATTAGAAGCTAACTTTTTAAATAATTTGAAAGATTTGTTGGCCAAAGGCGATTTAAAAGCAGCACGTGCTTTTTGCCAACGTATAAATTCACCTATTAGCCGAATAATAGAAAAAGGGGTTATGCGAATTGGTAAACCTATTAAAGATATTGAAAGCAGTATCGAAAGTATGGCTAGTATTGAAACAGGTGTTTTGGAAAAAAATATCAATTGGTTAGGAATTATAGCTGGTGTAGCTCCAATGCTTGGTTTTATTGGAACTATTTCGGGAATTATCAAAATTTTTTACAATATCTCGGTGAGCGATAATATTAGTATTGGTTTAATTGCTGGTGGTTTATACGAAAAAATGATTACCTCAGGCTCAGGTTTAATAGTAGGTGTGGTAGCATACACAGGGTACCATTTTTTAAATAGCATGATTGATAAATTTAATGCTAAATTAGAGCGCACAGCCGTTGATTTTATTGATATTTTAGATAGTTAGTCTTTAACCAAACCAAACAATGAAATTACGCAAAAAAAAGCAGTTTGAGGCTGAAGTAGCTACTTCCTCGCTCAACGATATTATGTTTTTCCTATTGCTTTTCTTTTTAATTATTTCAACCATTGCTAACCCCAATGTAATTAAGGTATTATTGCCAAAGGCAGAAAAAAGTCAAACTTTAAACAAAAAGCAATTTTCATTAACTGTAAAAGAAAATAAAGAATACTATTTCGATAGGGAGTTAATAGATGCAACTAATTTGGAGCAAGTGTTAAAAGAAAAAACTACCGGAGTTGAAGACCCAACCATAGTTTTGCGTATGGATGCTAAATTAAATATTCAAGAATTGGTTGACATATTATCAATAGGAACACGATTAAAAATACGAATTGTTATGGCTACTCAAGTAGGTAAATAATGGTTATTATTGCAAAATAATTTTTTAATAATAAATGAATAAAATAAGTAAATTGGCCGTAGTTTTAGTAGGAACAATACTAATAACTATTGGCTGTTCAAAAGAAGAAACGAGTAACACTACTTCACAGCAACCAACAAATTTAACAGCAAGAGAACAAGCAGTAAAAGATTACAAAGAAATGTATTTAACTACTGGAGTTACTGATGCCGAATTGGCTTGGACAGGTAACAGTGCAAATTGTAATGAAGGAAGTATTTCAAAAGTTGCATTGGATAGGTCATTGGTTCGTTTGAATTATTTCAGAAAAATTTGCGGCTTACCTTCTAATATGGTTTGGAATGAAAGTTGGTTTAGTGGTTGCCAAAAAGCAGCATTAATGATGTATGCTAACAATTCATTAAGTCATTTTCCACCAAATAATTGGAAGTGTTTTTCTCAAGAAGGATACACTACAGCTGGAATAAGTAATATTGCGCTTGGTTCGCCTAGTTATCATTCATCTCGTACCATTACAGGTTGGGTTGAAGATGATGGTGCAAGTAATTATACTGTAGGACACAGAAGATGGATTTTGTTTTCGAGAGCAAAGGAATATGGTTTAGGTTGTACTCCGGGCTCTTCTGTATTACATTGCATAGAACACACTTCCGATCCACTACCAGCTAATTCACCGGCATATATTGCTTATCCACCTGCTTACATTCCACAAAGTTTAGTCTTTGCTCGTTGGTCATTAGCGGTTACAAATCCTAATTCGTTTTTTTCCGGAGTTGATTTGTCGGCAGCTACTATAAAAATGACTGATTCACAAGGTGGAGATGTTCCATTAACCATTGTTTCAAAAACTGATAATGGCTATGCTGATCAAACAATTGTTTGGGAACCTGTGGGAATAAATACAACCTCTACCGCTGATGTAAAATACCATGTTGTAGTTGATAACTTCACATTAAATGGAGTTGCCAAAAAGTATGAGTATGATGTAAATATTATTAATCCATAATAATATCAATATATTTGAATAGCCGAGTTGTTTAGAACAGCTCGGCTATTTTTTTGAAAATTTTATTGGTCATTTTAGTGTTAGGCTGAAAATACTTTTAGCTTCCTTGATTAATAAAAACCTTTCATTGATATAATTTTTTTTGTTGGGTATTCTAGGTCACACTTCGAATATATATAGGTTTAATTTTAAAATGCTTAAAGTACTATCAGGTAACCAATAAATATATTGAATGCCTTTTTGAGAGTATGGCTACTCAAGTATACAAATAACATAGGTGCCTAAACATAAAAAAGCCCGATTTAAACTTCAAATCGGGCTTTTTTATGTTTGCTAATAATTTGATTTAATTATTCACTATACTTTCTACGTAATTGCCAACTTCGCCAATGGTATTAAAGCTTAATACTTGATCTACAGTAATAGTGGTTCCAAATTCAGAATTAATGGCGTCAACAGCTACCTGTGCATTGCTTGCATCGTAACCTAAATCAGGACCAAGTGTAATAGTATTGCTTGGTGCCGATGATTTGTCCATCATAATAATTTTTACTTTTGCTAAAACATCTGCCATTTTTTTGAGGGTTTAAATTGTTAAATGTGAGTTGTAAATATAAAACTTAGAACCATTTTAACAAATGTTTTGTATTATTTTGCAATTTTTGAATTTATTGAAATACTATTCCTAACTCTCTGTTGTTCAGTTTTAATTCTATTTCGGTTAATGATTCTAGGTCTTTTATTGTTGAAGAAATATAGTAAGCTAGTTCCATTTGTTATTTGTTGAATTGTTTTCATTAACCACTGTTTCAAAAGTTGAAAATGTTAATGCTTATCAATAAATTATAAGGTAACCTATTGAACTAAATTCTATTGCCAGCACTTACCTAAAATCCCATTTAGTAAATTATAACTTCACATTAAAATAGTTGCCCCAAAAATGAATACCATTTATAACCACAACACTTTTAAGTATTAAAATTTATTTGCCAGCCTAGTTGTTTAAATTAGCTCAGCTATCCTTTTTTCTATAGATTTAATATCTAAATCTTCCATACATTTAAAATGTTTTTTAGGGCAGCTGTGATGCCCAATTTTACTGCATGGTCTGCATGATAAATTATTGTTTTCAAACAAGGCTTGTCTTACTTCATTATTCCCGTAATAAGGGTTCATGCCAAGTAGGTGAGTGGTGTTGCCCCAAAGCGAAATAATACGTTTTTGATAAGCTGCGCCAATATGCATTAAGCCGGTATCGTTAGTAATTAAAAGGCTGCAATTTTTTACCACATAAGCCGATTGATGTAAGCTTAATTTACCGCATAAATTTACTACTTGGTCATGTGTTTGTTTGGCTATTTGGTTTCCATTTTCCTCGTCTTCTTTTCCGCCTAATAAATATATTGGCATGTTTAGTTTATTGCAAATACTTATTATTTTATGAATAGGAAAACGTTTGGTAAAGTGTTGCGCACCAATTGCCCATGCCAAATAAGGTTTATTTAAATCAATAGGATAATCAAAGTTAAAATGGCTAGGTAAAAAATAATCCAATCCTTTGCCATCGTTTGTTATTCCTAATATTTCAGCAGGTTTAAAATACCTTTCTACTATATGAATATGGGGCATTTTGTTTATTTTAAAATTAACCAAAAGCCATTTTTCAAAGTTCAATTTAGGGAAGGCATAAGCAGTTACACCAAGTGTGGTTTTAAAAATAAACGTTCTTAAATTATTGTGTAAATCTATAACATAATCATATTTTTCAGGCTGCAATTCCTTGGCTTTAGCTATTAAACTTTTATCTAACAAATGCAGTTTATCAATGTATGGATTGGTGTTTAATATGCTTGCAAAATTAGGTTTGGTTAAATAATGTATTTCGGCATTAAGTTGCTGTTTTAAACACCTAATAACTGGAGTAGTGAGCACTATATCGCCAATGGAACTAAAACGGATAATTAATATTTTCATTTGGCAATATTTTTAGTCTTTGTATAAAATATATTTTTTACGCATGGCTTTGAACTTAACTAAGTTTGGCTGCCAGCTCTTTTCAATTTCAGCAGCCGAAAGTCCTTTAATTATTTGATTTCTCAGTTCACTACTACCGGCAAGTTTATCAAAAAATGGAATGAAAAAATGTGCGGTGTCCGTGCTGGCTTGGTAAAAATCAATCAACCATTTTAAATTAAGTTTGCCGATATTTTCAGCTTCATTACTCAATAAAAAACCTTTACATAACATATCTTTTTGAGGAGGATTATCTGCCACACCAGGAATAGATTTTGGAGTAAACTCATAATTACCAATAGTGCTATTGGGTAAACCTATGCACTCAAAAGGTTTATCAGTTCCTCGGCCTAAACTAATATTAGTTCCTTCAAAAAAACACAAACTAGCATAAAGCCTAATGGCATTGTAAGTTCTTAAATTAGGCGATGGAAAAACGGGAGGCATGTACTTACTTTTATGCGTATAATTGGTCATACTGATAACTTTTAAGTTACATTTTAATTTATTTTTTAACCAACCTTGTCCGTTAATCATTTGGGTATATTCGCCCATGGTCATGCCATGTAAAACAGGTATTGCGTGAATGCCAACAAACGATTTAAAGTTGGTATCTAAAATGGGTCCATCTATGATATCGCCATTTGGGTTTGGTCTATCTAAAACTATTAAAGTTTTTTTGTTTTCGGCCAAAGCCTCCATTACGTAATGCAAAGTACTGATATAGGTATAAAATCGTGCACCTACATCTTGTAAATCAAATACTATGATGTCTATGTTTTTTAGCTGAGCAGCAGTTGGTTTTTTATTGTTTCCGTAAAGCGATATAATGGGTAAGCCAGTTTTATCATCCACACCACTTTTAATTTTTTCTCCAGCTGAGTAATTACCACGTAATCCATGTTCAGGTGAATAAAGTGTAGTAACATTTACTTTTAAGCTCAGTAGCGTGTCAATTAGATGTGTTTGTCCGATTAAACTACTTTGGTTTACTACCAAGCCTACTTTTTTATTTTTTAGCAATGGCAAATAGCTGTTTAGCCTAGCCGAACCTAATATTATTTGTGCGTTTATTTCAGAATTTAAAAGCAAAAGCACTATAAAACAAATGCTAATATTATATTTGACCTTTCTATTTTTCATTTCCATTGCAATTAAGTTTTTTTATATCAAAACGGTTAAGCCAAAGCAAACAAACTTCGTTTAGCAAGCTAATAGTTCGTATAGCTACTTTGGCAGTAGCCATAAGTGTTACTGTAATGCTTTTGGCTATTGCTATTTCGCGCGGATATAAGCAGCAGGTAAGCCAAAAACTTTCTAGTTTTCAATCTGATATTGTAATCAATAATTTAGATTTAAATTTATCATATCAAAGTGCACCCATTCAAAGTAATAATGATGTTGAACAATTTTTAAATACTAAAAATGGATTTAAACATTTTCAAAAATATGCAATAAAGGCGGGTATAATAAAAACTGAAAATGATTTTCAAGGAATTGTATTAAAAGGTGTTGATAATCAGTTTGATTTTAACTTTTTAAGAGAAAGTATTGTTTCGGGAAGTATTCCTAAATTTGATTCAAATCAAATGTCGAATGAAATAATGCTTTCGGCTTCACTTGCCAACAAACTTGGTTTTAAAGTGGGGGATGGTATTTTTGTTTATTTTATTCAAGATCCGCCACGAGTTAGGAAATTTAAAGTGTGTGGAATATACGATACAAATCTCGGAGAAATGGATGATTTGTATATAATTGTCGATATAAAACAAATTCAAAAATTGAACAATTGGCCTTCTGAATACATCACTGGTTACGAAGTTTTTATAAATAATTTTGATTCGTTACAAAATAAGGTTGATTTATTAGCCACCATTATGCCATACACAATGGGAATAACCCCAATTAATTTAATTTATCCAGAAATATTTAATTGGTTAGATATGCTTGATGTTAATGTAATGATAATATTAATACTGATGGCTGCGGTTTCCATAATCAATATGATAACTGCATTACTAATTTTAATTGTAGAACGCAGTAACATGATAGGAATGTTGAAGGCATTGGGAATGAAAAACAAACACATTATAAAAATATTTTTAAATTTAGCAGCATTTATTATTCTTCGAGGTTTATTTTTAGGGAATATCATTGCCTTAACTATAGGATTTATTCAACAAAAATTTAATTTAATTAAACTATCGGAAAAAGATTACTATGTTAGTGCTGTTCCTGTTTTTTTTAATACTTATGATTTTATATTTGTAAATGCAGCATGTTTTATTATTTGCCTTATTTTGTTGCTAGTTCCTGTTAATTCAATTAGTAAAATAAGCCCAATTAAAGCTATTAGGTTTGATTAATTAAAATATTCATTTATATAATTTTTTATAAATAAAGTCGTCATTTGTTAAGTATGAATAATCCACTAGTTAGCATTATTACTCCAAGTTATAACCAAGCTCAATTTTTGGAACAAACTATTTTATCGGTGATTAACCAAACGTACAAAAATATTGAGTATTTTGTAATGGATGGTGGCTCTACAGATGGTAGTTTAGATATTATAAAAAAGTATGATTCAAAAATAACTTATTGGCAATGCCAAGCAGATTTGGGCCAAGCTGATGCAATAAACCAAGCATTTGAAAAGTGTAAGGGTGAAATTGTTTGCTTTATTAATTCTGATGATATTTTAATGCCTAATGCAGTTCAAACTGCTGTAACCTGTTTTGAAATTAATAGTGGAATAGCCATGGTACATGGAAATTGTTCTACCATTGATGAAAATGGCAATGAAATCAAACCTAAAATTGGAAATCCAGTAAATTTTAAAGAGGTTTTAAACATTGGTATGTTGCCTCATATTTACCAACCATCGTGTTTTTTTAATATAAGCCAGTTAAACCGAAACTATTTTTTAGATACCAAATTTCATTATGCTTTTGACTATGAATTAATATTACATATTTTAAAAAACTGTACTTCTCTCTATATTAATATTCACATGGCCGCCTACCGTGTCCATGCCAAGGCAAAGAGTCAAAATATAAATGATGCTTTTAGGGAAAAACTTCAAGTTCAGTGGATGTATATGAATGGAATTAATTTAAAATGGATTTGGCGTAAAATAAAAACCATTATAAAAAAGTGAATAGCACGATTTTTTATATAAAAAAGTTCATACCCAATAGCATAAAGTATCCGTTTTACTATTTGTTAAAAGCACCTCAACGTGGTTTTTCTTCTAATAGTGTTTATCGCGACTTGAAAGGAATTGGTGTTTACATTTGGTATAGTTTGTTTCCATTTAAAACACTTAAGCCAATCACTATTTGTACAGGTATTTATAATCGCAGTGATAATTATTTAAACTATTTATTACAAAGCATCAATGAAGCTAAAAATAAGGAATTAATAACGCTTTCTGTTTTTGATTGTAACTCGTATGATATTGAAAACCTTGAGTTAGAAATTAGAAAACTTTGGAATGGAAAACTCATTTTTAATAGCGAAAATATTAACTTTAGTCGGTCGTACACCTTCAACAAAGCGGTAAAACAAAGCGAAACCGAAATTATTTTTATTTGTGATGCTGATTTATCATTACCAAAAAACATTGTTACCTACTGCAACTTTTTTGTAAGTCACAAACGAGTTTGGTATCCAATATTTTTCTTTTTGTATAAAAACAAACCCAAAACCATATCGAAGGTAAATGGTGAATGGGAGCTTTACGGAAGTAAAGGAATGCTTGCCTGCCTAAAAAAAGATTGGGATTTGATAGGTGGATTAAACGAAACGTATGTTATTTGGGGAAATGAGGATACTGAACTTTGGGAACGTTTTCACAAAAGCCAATTTACGATAGTGAGAAATAAAACTAAAATATTTCATCATTGGCATCAAACTCACAATCCTAAATATGATTTCATGAATAAAGGTTAATAAAAAAGGGCAAGCTTACTGCATCGCACCGCTACAACTTTACGCCCTTGCTTCGATCAAGACCTGGGGGATTAAAAGGAGCTGGTCGTACAGGGCTCACCCGAGCGCAAAAGTAACTTTTTTTCTATTTTATACAAACCATTAATTAAAATAAGTTTTTGTTTGCCTTTTCACCTTGATTACTAGTGATAAAATAGTTTTATTTAGTTTTAAAATATATTTTGAAAATCCTTTAACTATAATAGTTTTGTGGCAATAGTTGTTGTTTTTAAAACCAATCAACTTATTAACTCTAAACTTAATTAACCAATGAACGAACTAGTAAACCAATTAAACGAAAATTTAGCTAAAGTATATTTAGGTGGAGGAGCAAAAGCAGCTGCCAAACAAAAAGAAAAAGGCAAAATGCTAGCTCGCGAACGTGTGGAATATTTATTAGATAAAGATAAACCTCAAATTGAAATTGGTGCGTTTGTTGGTCAAGATATGTATGCTGAACATGGCGGTTGTCCTAGTGGTGGCGTAGTGGTAGTTATGGGTTATATTAGCGGCAAGCAGTGTATTGTAGTGGCAAATGATGCTACAGTAAAAGCAGGCGCTTGGTTTCCAATTACTGGTAAAAAGAATTTAAGAGCACAAGAAATTTCGATTGAAAATAAATTGCCTATTATTTATTTGGTAGATAGTGCAGGCGTTTATTTGCCTATGCAAGATGAAATTTTTCCGGATAAAGAACATTTTGGTAGAATTTTTAGAAACAATGCGGTAATGAGCAGCATGGGAATAACTCAAATAGCTGCCGTTATGGGAAGTTGTGTAGCTGGTGGTGCCTACTTGCCTATTATGAGCGATGAAGCCATGATTGTTGATAAAACAGGTTCTATTTTCTTGGCAGGAAGTTATTTGGTTAAAGCTGCCATTGGCGAAGATGTTGACAATGAAACATTAGGTGGTGCATCTACCCATTGCGAAATTAGTGGTGTAACTGATTATAAATTTGCCAACGATGCCGATTGTTTAGATAGAATAAAAAGCATTATTAGCAAAATTGGCGATTTTGATAAAGCTGGATTTAACCGAATTGAACCAGTTGCTCCAGCAAAAAGCATGGATAATGTTTACGAAGCTGTAGCAAATTTTGCCAAACCATTTGATGTAATGGAAATTATTGAACGTTTGGTAGATGCTGGTAGTTTTGATGCTTACAAAGAATTATATGGAAAAACCATTACTTGTGGTTATGCCAGAATAGATGGTTGGGCTATAGGAATTGTGGCCAATAATCGCCAAGTGGTTAAAGCCAAAAAACCTAAACAAAGCGCAGCCGATAATCCGGTAGAAATGCAAATTGGTGGGGTTATTTATAGCGATAGTGCCGATAAAGCAGCGCACTTTATTATGAATTGTAACCAAAAGAAAATTCCTTTATTGTTCTTGCAAGATGTAACCGGTTTTATGGTTGGCAGCCGCAGCGAGCATGGAGGAATTATAAAAGATGGAGCAAAACTAGTAAATGCACAAGCCAACTCTGTTGTTCCCAAATTTACTATTATTACGGGGAATAGTTATGGTGCCGGAAATTATGCCATGTGTGGCAAAGCGTACGATCCACGTTTAATTGCTGCTTGGCCAAATGCTAACATAGCAGTTATGGGAGGTGCACAAGCCGCAAAAGTTTTATTACAAATAGAAGAAGCAAGTTTAAAAGCCAAAGGTGAAGTAATTACGGATGAGAAAAAAGAAGAATTACTTAAAACCATTACTGATAGATATACCAAACAAACATCACCTTATTATGCAGCAGCACGCTTATGGATTGATGCTATTATCAATCCAATAGATACGCGCAAATGGGTAAGTATGGGCATAGAAGCTGCTAACCACGCGCCTATTACCAAAGAGTTTAGACCAGGAGTGATTAGGGCGTAAGTGTATGAATAAATTCAAGTTTTTCTACTTTACTGTTTTTTTTCTGCTGTTGTTTAGCTTTTTAAAGGCAGCAAATACACCCAAATTAACCAAAGTGCCGGGGTGGGTTACTGCATTAGAATTACCTGTAAATAGTAAAGTAAACGAAAGGAAAATTACCGAAGGATTTTATTATCTGCTAAGCAGTAGACAAATCAATATTCAAACAGAAGAAACGTATGCTCATTATGCCGTAAAAGTGGTTAATAATGTTGGTGTTCAAAATGCTTCAGAAATTAATATTTCGTTTGATCCTGCTTATGAAACCATCTCATTTCATTTTATTAGGATAAAAAGAAATGATGAAGTAATAAATAAATACAAGGAAAAGGAATTTAAAGTTATTCAACGTGAAGATAACCTAGAGTCGAAAATTTATGATGGTTCATTAACGGCTTATTTATCCTTGTCAGATATAAGGCTTGGCGATATTATTGAATATTCCTATACCATAAAAGGTAGAAATCCAATATTTAATAATAAGTATTTTACCACTTTTGATATGGCGTATAGTTCGCCTGTGGCAATTATTTATAATAAAATTGTTAGTCCCAGTAACAGAAAACTGAATTTTAAAACACTAGGTAAATTAGATATTAAACCTGTAATAACTACTCAAAATAATTTGATTAGCTATGAATGGAAAACCAATTGTAATGAACCCCTTGATTTTGAAGAAAATGTTCCAACCACGTATAATCCTTTTCCAATAGTTGATATAACTGAATATAATAGTTGGGAAGAGGTTGTAAACTGGGGAACCGCTATTTATCAATTTAATTCACCAATCAGTAAAAAATTAAAAAATAGAATAGAAGAACTAACAAAAGATAAGGCCTCAATAGACGATAAAATTGTAGCTATTTTTAGATTCGTTCAAAACGAAATTAGGTACATGGGTTTTGAAATTGGAGTTAATTCTCATCAGCCACACGAACCCAATAAAGTATTTGAAAACAGGTTTGGAGATTGTAAAGATAAAGCCTATTTATTTTGCAGAATGCTTAAAGAAATAGGAGTTAATGCCTACCCCAATTTGGTAAATACCTATACTATGGCAAATGTCACTAACGTATTGCCATCTCCTGGACATTTTAATCATGTTACTGTTTGTGTAGAATTAAACAATTTAACTTATTGGTTGGATCCAACAAGTTCACATCAAGGTGGAAATTTAAATAGTATTCAGTATGTAAATTATGGTTATACTTTGGTAATTAAACCTGGTATGAAGGAGCTAACTAAAATTAACTTAACAAATGCCTTACGAAAAATAACCACAAAGGAAATTTTTACCTATAAAAACTTAGAAACACCTATTGATTTAGTGGTTACTACTAGGTACGAAGGAGTTGAAGCCGATGACGCAAGGTATAAATTTGAAACCAATAGTAAAGCCGATATTGAAAAAAGTTATATTGATTTTTATTCTAGGCTATATAAAACTACCAATTTAATTGGAGAAATTAATGTAAAAGATGATATAGAAAATAATGTATTTATAACTTTTGAACAATATGAACTACCTGAAATGCAGATTGAGGAAGGTGGGCAAAAACAATTGCAAATTTATCACGATGCATTATTAGGTAATTTAACAATACCAAAATCAATAAAAAGAGATTACCCTTATGCCATAAATAACCCCTATCATTATATACAGAAAATAATAATTAAAATGCCCGAGCATTGGAATTTTTCGCCCGAAAATAGTAACATTTCTAATGATTATTTTGATTACAACTATAATACCTATTTTGGCGAAGACGAAAATAGTTTTGAGTTAAATTATGAATTTAAAACCAAAACCAATGAAGTGAGTGTTTTGGGAATGAATGCTTATGTAAAAGATTTGGAAGAAGTAAATAAATTCAATATTTACCAAGTAATTTTAACTGATACAAAAAACACCACATCCGAAAATGTTGCAACTCAATCAAATTCAACTGGATTGATGGTTGCAATAGCCTTGATTATTCTTGTTTTAAGCATTTTCTTATTAAATAAACTTTATAAATTTGATGTAAAACCGCTTTACCCTGATCATAACATGGAAATTGGAGGTTGGTTGGTTTTATCACTTATTGGTGTATTGGTTGCACCATTTATTGGCTTATTTAATTTGTTTAAAGGCGAATATTTTGGTATTTCAATTCTTACCTTTTTTACTAGTGGTTCAACTTACAGTCCTTTAGCTGGAATTTTTGTTGTTTTAGAAATGATTTGTTTAATTGTAATGATTTCCTTTCAAGTACTTTTAATTATTTTGTTTGTTAAAAAACGAAGTTCATTACCACGATTAATCATCATTAATTATATTGGGGTAGCAGCTTTTTATTTAATGGAAATTATATTTTTAAATGTTATTAACCCTTCAGATTCTTCCATCTTAAACGAAATTTATGGTGCATTTGCAAAAGTGCTGATTTCGGGTGCAATTTGGATTCCATATTATTTAAAATCGGAAAGAGTTAAGGAAACGTTTGTTGTTACTTATTATCTAGAAAATGAATATAAGGAAGAAACCGCTGAGGCTTTAAGTAATCAAGATTTACAAGAAAAGGGTAATTCAGATAACATTACTTAAACAGATTTTCGATTAATCAAAAATGTTTAACAATTGAAATTTAATTAAATCGTCTGACGCAATCCCAACAAAGGTCTTGTATGCGTCTGACAATAGTATAAATTTTTAAATACAATCTATATGAAATTCCAACCACCATATTTAAATACTGAATTTGTTTTTAAAACAAGTAGGAGTGGAGGTGCTGGCGGACAAAATGTAAATAAAGTGGCTACCAAAGTTCAAATTGATTTTGATATAAAGAATTCATTACAACTTTCAGAATCTGACAAAGCCATCTTATTAGAAAAATTGGCGAATAAATTAAGCAATGAGGGAATTTTACAAGTAATTGCACAAACGGAAAGAAGTCAGTTAGCGAATAAAATAATTGCCCTTAAAAAAATTTATTCAATTATAAATAAGTGTTTTGTGGTTATTAAACATAGAAAGGCGTCAAAGCCTACAAAATCTAGTATTGAGAAACGATTAACAGGCAAGAAATTATTATCCAACATAAAAAAATTAAGAAATAAAAAAATAGAGGGATCTAATTTTTAATTTTAAATTCAACAATAAATTCGCAACCTTTTCCTTTTTCAGAAATTACAGAAATATTTCCACCCAATAAATCAACTAATTGTTTAACAATAAATAAACCCAATCCGCTTGAAGCCTCGTTTCCTGTTGGTCGTGCCGATAATTTTTTAAATCGAATATAAAGTTGTTTTTGGTCAGCTTCAGTTAAGCCCGGTCCATTATCTTTAATGCTAAAAACCACATTATTATTAATTTGAGAACAACTCAATATAACTCTAGAGTTTGAAGGTGAGAATTTGATAGCATTGCTAATCAAATTATCTAAAATCCGCCTAACATATTCTTTCGAACTAAAGAAAATTAGATTATCTGAATTATTATTTACAACAATAGCGATAGATTTTTCTTTTGCTATTGCTACAAATCCTGATGCCGTTTCTTCGATTATTTGGGTAGAATTAATTGGTTGAACTTTGGCTTGTAAACTTTCAGCATCCTCATTATAAATTTGACTTATATTAACTGTATCCTGAATTAGTTGTAGCGCATCTTTACTAATGGTTTTGATATAATTTAAGTAAGCAAGACTTTCTTTTCTTTCATCTTCGTCTTCTATGATATTTGCCAAACCAAGTATTTTACTAAAAGGGGAACGTAAGTCATGAGCTAATACACCCATAATTGTTTGGTTTTCGGCAATTAAATTTTCTAAGTTTTTATTTTGATAAAAAGCTTCCCTATTATTTGCCTCAATTAATTGATTTTTTTGAATTAATTCTTTTCTAGTTTGTTTGACCTCCTTCAAATAAAATAAAAGAATGATTAAGGTTACAAGTAATAAAAAAGAACCAATAGCTAAAAAGGAATTATATTTTGATTGTTGTTCCAACATCTTATTTTGAGACATCAAAAGTTCCAATTCTTGCTGTTTTTCTGCCGCTTTATACTTGGCCTCAATTTCATCAAAAGACAATTTAGTTTTTACTTGCGCTAACGAATCCACTAAACTGTTTTTAAGTGAATTGTAATACACAGAAGTTTTGAAATCACCCATTTTTTCAAACAATTCTGCTTGCTTTATATAGTTTTCTGCTAGCTCCTCTAACAGGTTATTTCGTTTTAATATATTTTCACTTACCGTCAAGTATTTTTTTGCCTCATCATAACGTTTAAGTTTTATTAAAGTACCTCCTGCTTGTTGATAAGAACTACCGTTATTATCATTTTCAGCTCCCCCACCAGTGTTTGTTATGGCTAAGTTGTAATATTCTAACGCCTTTTTATATTCACCCTTCAAAAAGTAAGTTGTAGCTAAATTGTGGTATGATTGCCCTTGTCCAATATAGTCGTTAAGTCTTTTTTTTATTAAAATAACAGATTGTAAATAATAAATAGCCGAATCTAAATTCCCTAAATTATTGTATGCAGCACCAATATTTGATTGTATGTCTGCAATCGACTTTTCATTTTTTTCAACTAAATAAAATGCTAAAGATTTTTGATAATAATAAATGGCTTTTTTTATTTGTCCTGTATAATGAAATATTATTCCAATTGAAGCATTGCACTCGGCAATTCCCTTGCTGTCATTAAGTTTTATTCTTAAGTTTAAACTTTTAAAAAAGAAATCTAGTGCCTTTTCATATTCTTCTTTTCTTTCGTAATAGGTGCCAATTATTCTATTCGTTTGAGCTAGAACTCTATCGTTTTTTAAATTTTTTGATAACTCATACGCCTCAAAAATGTATTTTTGAGCGAGGTTGTACTTGCCATAATTTAGAAATAAATACCCTTTAAGTTGAATGGCTGATACAAAGCCTCCTTGATAATTAATAGATTTTGATTGACTAATTAATTTTTCAATTGTAGTAAAGGCAAAAATTGAATCATTTTTGCGTGAATATACTTCATATATTTTTTTATCTATTGAAATACTGTCAATAGTTTCACAGTGAACGAGAGCATTAAAAATTAAAAATGATATTAAAAAAAGTAATTTTTTTGACATTTGGGATTGTATGTAAAAGCTGTTACAATAAAGCCATTTGTACTCTTAATTCCATAGCAACTATATCCTTTTTTATGTTAGTTGTTTAAAAGTTCATTTAAGACGCTGCTAATAGTTGGCGAGTTGTTTTTGAGCATTAATTTCTTAACCACAATTCTGGATTTAACGCTTGTTTTGATTTAAAAATTTCGAAATGAAGTTCTGTTTTTTGTTCAAAATCGTTTGTAAATACAGTAGCTAGTATATCACCAGCATTTATTTCCTGACCAATTTTCACCTGAACATCTTGCAGTTTAGCATATACCGTAAAATACTCACCATGCTTCACTAAAATAATTTTTTCCATTCCTGGAACTTCAAAAATAGCTTTTACTTTTCCTTTAAAAACACACTTAACTTGGGTTTGCTTTTTGCAAGCTATGTTTACTCCATTATTAGTAGTTCTCACAGCCTTTAATGTTGGATGTTGGTGTGTCCCGAAACCTTCCGATATATAGCCATTATTAACAGGCCAAGGCAAACGATTTTTCATACCTTCAAAATCATTACTGGCTTTTAAATCATCGGGCGAAAGATTAGATGCTGGTACACTTTTAGGTTCTGGCTTAGTAACAATTCCTTTCTTTTTGTTTTCAGCAATTAATTTTGCTCTTACTTTGGCAGCCTTTTCTTCTGCTATTCTTCTGCGTTCTTCTTCGCGTTTACGAGCTTCTTCAATTTCTTTTTGAATTAAATCAGCAATTTTTTGAGTAAGTTTTTGATAGTTTTTTTCGTTTTGAGCCAACTCTTCTTGCAGTTCTTTTTGCTTTTGTTGCAATGAAGTAAGCACTTTGGTTTCTACCTTTTTATCGGCTTCTAATTCCTTTTTTTCCCCTTCTTTTACTGAATAAAGCTGCTCACTTTGTTTCTTTATGTGCAACATATTATTCACTTCGGCTTCTATCGATTTTTGAATATTAACAATCAAGCGTGCTTGCATTTGTTTGTATTCCGAAAGTTTATTTAAATATTTTATGCGTTTGTAAGCATCGTTAAAACCTTCTGCATTAAATAAAAAAGCCAAATCGTTTACATTGCTTTTGCTTTTATAAATAAGCACCATGTTTTTAGCATAATCTGTTTTCAATCGCTTTAACTGTGCATTTAAAGTATCAATGGTACGTTTGCTTTCATCTACTTCTACCGATATTTCAAAAATTTCTTGGCCAATATTATTGATAACCTTTTCGCGGGTTTTTATTTGTGCATTGATTGCCTTAAGCTGAGTAAGTTTGGTGTTTTCCTTTTCTTTTGTTTCGGCTATTACTTTTTTAGTTTCGCCAATGCGCGCCAATAAGTTTTTACGCTCGTTTTCTAATTGTTTGCGCTTTTGAGTGGTTTTTTGTGCTACCGCAATTTGAGTAAAAAAGGCGAATATTACTAACAGTAAAAAAGGTTTACTGCTGGCAAAAAACTTAATAAGTAATGGTTTTATAACTAGCTGGTACACGTATTTGAGGGTCTTTCTTTTTTTCGTATGCAAAATTGAATAGTTTCATTAAGCAACCTAAATTTTTTTCTGCCCTAATGTTGATAGCTAGCTCACTTGGATAATAATTTGTACCATTTGCAGTATATTGATTGTACTTTACCTCAAAGTTTTGATTTTTAACTGCATCCTGCAATTGATTTGCTTCTAATTTAGCCACCTTGTTTTTGCCATAAAAACATTGTTGCGAAGCCCCTTCAATTAATGTTTTTAAAATATATTGTGTTGCATTTGAATCAATTAAAGTTACCCCAATTCCTTGACTAAAAAGTGCATTGCCTAAAATTAAATTCTCTAAATTTTCGAACTGCAAATTAGCTGAACTAAACTTTTTTAAATAATCATAACTAGCTACTGTATTGGTTTTTTCTAAATGATTCAAAATTTGAATTTGCGTAGGAGTTATGTACATTTTAGCCACCTCAATACCCAATAAATAAGTAGCTCTTATAAATATAAATTTACCTTTTTCCATCTCCAGTTGAATATCAAAATTATAGGTATTTTTACCATCATTGTATTCGCACTCACCTTTACAAGCTAAAAAGTTGTAATTATTTTCTTGCTGTTTAATGTTATTAAACAATAGGCTATAATCGTTTTTAGCTTCACCAGCTTTACCTTGAATGGCAGTTGGTAATGGTGTACCAATTCCCTTTTTTGATTTACATGCCGATAAAGAGAAAATAGCAGTTAAAACTACAAAACTTATTTTGATGATAGAAAATTTCACTTTTAGATTTTATTTGCAGCAAATATGGTTTTAAGCTTATTAATTAAAAAATTTGTTTTTCTAAATTAGTAAATAGCTTTCAAAATTACTTTTACTATATTTGAATTTTAAAACATAATATGACTAACGCAGCACTAAAAAAAGAACTTTATAAAACCATTGACGCCATTAACGACAATGCAATATTAGAGGCTGTTTACACCATTTTAAAATCAAAAAGTAGCACTAAAAAAGCCATTGTTCTTATGACAGAAGCCGAGTTTTTAAAAAGGAACGCAACCTCGCAAAAAGATATCAAAAATGGCAATTTAGTTAGGCATACTTCTTTGAAAAAACAGTTTTCAAAATCAAAATGAAAAAACGGCAAATTCTTTGGACGGTATTTGCATCCAATTGTCTTGTAGAAATTTATGAATACTTACTTGAAGAGTCAAAATCTGAAACTGTAGCCAATAATTATTGCATATAACTTTTAGAAAGTGTAGAGTTTTTAGCAACTCAACCCGAGGCAGGACAAGTTGAACCTTTATTGCAAAAATTAAATCAAAATAGTAGATACATTATAGAAGGAAATTATAAAATAATTTACCAATACAATGGTAATGAAATAATTATTACAGATATATTTCATTCAAAACAAAATCCCCAAAAAATAAAAACACGAAATAAAAGAAGCACATAAACCACATGTCGAGCCACCACATAGTTAGAGACGAGCAAGAACCAGCACTAATAATTGCAAATGGACAAATTTGTAGCTTTGAGCTAATGGGACAATTATTGGAATGGAGCCCAATAGTTATGGTGCTTGATGGTGCTATTCACCGTGTACTAGAACTTGGAATAAAAATAGATGTGGTTCTTGGTGATTTTGATAAAACTGAAAATTGGGAAGAACTTTTAGCCGACCAACATCCTGTAGAAGTGGTTCATACTCCTGATCAAAACAAAACCGATTTAGAAAAAGGATTGGATTATTTAATAGCCAAAGGCCATAAAGCAGTAAATATTCTTTGGGCTACTGGAAAACGTGCCGATCATGCTATTAATAATTTAAGTACTTTGGTAAAATATAAAAACCAAATTACCATTGTAATGCTTGACGACCACTCACGAATATTTAACCTATCCAATCATTTCACCAAATGGTATCCTACCAATTATAATATTTCGCTTATTCCACTAGGAAGCGTGCATGGCTTAACAACCACAGGTTTGCAGTACAATTTAAATAAAGAAGATTTGCACCTTGGGCAGCGCACTAGCAGCAGTAACAAAACTCAAGAAGAAGGATTGGTTACGATTAACTTCGAATCGGGGAATTTACTATTAATGGAGTGTACCGATTAATTATTCAATTAGTTAAAATGCAACCAATGTCGTTTAGTTAAAGGAAATATATTTCGTCTGAAAGCTTTCTGGCTTCTCTCAATTTACGCGGTCGTTGAGCGAAGTCGAAACGAATATCAATATGAGAAAAAAAGCCTATCTAATCGACATTGAAAATAGAACTATAAATTTACAAAATTTTATTTAGAAATATTCTAAACAACTAATACATTTGCCCAAAACACGAAACTTATAATGAAATTAGTAAACAGTAATTTATTTAATGCTGAAAGCATTGAAAAAATGCGCGATGAGTTTAACACTGCCAAGCCTTATCGCCATTTGGTAATTGACAACTTTTTAAATGCCGAAACAGCCGAATTTATGTTTAATAATTTTCCGAAGGAAGATGTATTTAACAAAAAATATAAAGGTGTAAACGAGTTTAAGGCAGAAGGTTCAAATTTTGAAGATTTTCCAGAAGTGTTTACACAAATGCGCCAAGAATTGCACAGCAAAGAATGGTGTGAAATAATGAGCAAAATTACTGGCATTGATGCTTTATTTTCGGTTGAAGATGCTTTAGGAGGCGGTTTACACCAAGGTGGAAATGGCAGTTTTTTAGATATTCACATCGACTTTAATATTCATGCCGATAGAGGCATTCACAGACGTATAAACTTACTTATTTTCTTTAATAAAGATTGGAAAGAAGAATACGGAGGACATACCGAACTTTGGAATGCCGATATGACACATTTGGATAAAAAAGTTTTCCCGGCCATGAACCGCTGCTTGATATTTGAAACCAACGAAATAAGCTACCATGGTTACGATAAAATAAAATTACCTGAAGGAATTAGCCGTAAATCGTTTTACGCTTATTACTACACCGAACTAAGAGGCGATGCAGCAAAATACCACGATACAGTATTTAAAGCTCGCCCTACTGATAGTGCAGCGAAAAAAGCTTTAACACCTATAAAAGAAGGTGCAAAAAACTTTATAAAACGCCAGCTAAGAAAAATGGGAATTACTTTTTAAAAGAAGTAACATAAAAAGTTTATTATAAAACTAAATGGGCCACTTATCAAAAGATAAGTGGCCCATTTGGTTTTTGGGAGATAGAATTTATTGAATAAAGATAGCTATAATTTAATCAATATACTCACCTCTTTTAAGGGTGTATTTTTCAATTTTATTATACAAATGACTTCTTTGAATATCTATTTCTAAGGCTGTTTTAGCCACATTCCAACCATTTTTCTTAAGTTTTTCTTCAATGAAAATACGTTCAACATACTCTTTAAAATCTTGTAAAGTGCTAAATCGTTCGTAGATATTCTTTTCCTCCTCGCGCGCGCTTAAAGGACTAGCGAATTTTTTTACATCTTCAATAGTAATTCGCTGTTGACCAAGAATAACCAAACGTTCTACCACATTTCGTAACTCGCGAATATTACCATAATAGTCTAATTTTTTAAGTTCATCTAAAGCTTGCGGCAAGAACATTTTCCTAGGGAAATTATTATCTTCACAAACTTCCTTAATAAATTTTTCAGCTAAATTTGGTATGTCTTCTTTTCTGTCGTTAAGTGACGGAACATGAATTAAAATTACACTTAAACGATGGTATAAATCCATTCGGAAATTACCTCTCTCAATTTCTTGTAATAAATTTTTGTTTGTAGCTGCTACTATGCGTACATCAACATCAATATCCTTGTCTCCGCCTACACGAGTGATTTTTCCTTCTTGTAAAGCACGCAAAACCTTGGCCTGTGCAGCTAAACTCATGTCGCCAATTTCATCTAAAAATAATGTTCCACCATTTGCTTGTTCAAATTTACCTATACGTTGTTTAATAGCAGAAGTAAATGCACCTTTTTCATGCCCAAATAATTCTGATTCAATTAAATCAGTAGGAATAGCAGCGCAATTAACCTCTACTAACATATTTTTAGCACGGTTACTTTTTTCATGAATCCATCTAGCCACCAATTCTTTGCCTGTTCCGTTTTCACCAGTAATTAATACACGAGCATCAGTAGGAGCTACTTTATCAATGGTACTCATTATATTTTGTATAGCAGGACTATCTCCTATAATCTCTCTGGTTTTTGTAACTTTTCTACGTAAAACTTTAGTTTCAACAGTCAACGACTTTTTATCTATTGCATTACGAAGAGTAATTAGTAAACGGTTTAAATCAGGTGGTTTAGAAATAAAATCGTAAGCACCTTTTTTTGTTGCCTCAACTGCTGTTTCAATGGTACCATTTCCTGAAATCATTATAAATGGAATGTCGTCATCCATTTCTTGAGCACGAGTTAGTACCTCTATGCCATCCATTTTAGGCATTTTTATATCGCAAAGTACAGCTGCATATTCCCCAACTTCAAGTTTTTCTAATCCCTCTTCACCATTACTAGCCTCATCTACTTGATAACTTTCGTACTCCAATATTTCTCTCAAAGTATTGCGAATAGCCTTTTCATCATCAATAATTAAAATTTTACTCATTTTTATTCAATTAATTGTCTGCAATGTGAGTGTTTTATTAGACACTTAAAAGTGTGTTGATATTTGGTTGATTTTTTGAATAAAACACACAAAATTTCGGGCTAAGATTTATATTAAATTTTGTAATGTTTAAACTAAAAACATATTGCTAAAACTAATTTAAACCTTTAATCTTGCGGTTCTTAAAACGGATGGAAAACTCAGTATTTTTAAAAGCCTTTAAACTAATGAGCACTGCGCGTGCCATGGCCGATATTTACGATGCTAATCGTAATGTTACCAAGTATGTACACTCAACTAGTAAAGGTCATGAAGCGGTGCAATTGGCACTGGCTTTCCAATTAAAATCTTACGATTTTGTATCGCCATACTACAGAGATGAAAGTATGCTTTTAGGAATGGGCTTAACTCCATACGAATTAATGTTGCAATTATTGGCTAAAGCCGATGATCCATTTTCGGGAGGAAGAACCTATTATTCTCATCCATCGTTACGCAGAGAAGGTATTCCTGTTATGCCACATCAAAGTAGCGCAACAGGTATGCAAGCAATTCCCGCTACAGGTATGGCGCATGGAGTAGCTTATAAAGAAAGTCAAGGTTTAAACAATCCAAACGAAAAACCTGTTGTAATTTGTAGTTTGGGCGATGGTTCAGTAACTGAAGGTGAAATTGCAGAAGCATTGCAAATGGCCATTTTGAAAAAATTACCTATTATATTTTTTGTACAAGATAATAATTGGGGAATTAGTGCTAGTGGTGAAGAAATGCGCGCTATGGATGCTTACGATTATGCAGCAGGCTTTACAGGTTTAGAACGTAGAAGAGTTGATGGAAGCGATTTTCAAGCTTCGTATAATATTGTAAAAGAGAGCTTAAACTATGTTAGAATTCATAGAGCTCCTTTATTAATTTGTGCTAAGGTACCTTTGTTAGGCCATCATACATCAGGTGTAAGAAAAGAATGGTACAGAACTGAAGAAGACATGGCAAAACACATCGCCAACGATCCTTTTGAAAAATTAAAATACCATATTTTAAATAACAACATTGCTACAGAACAAGAACTTGAAACTTTAATAACTGAAGCAAATACTTATGTTGCTTCACAATTTAACGATGCAGTAAATGCACCTGAGCCAAGTTTAGACACATTAGAAAACCACGTTTTTGCACCTTCGCAAGCTGCAGAAGAAGTTGGAAATAGAACTCCGGAAGGCAAAGAACCAAGTGTAATGGTAGATGCGGCTTTACATGCTGTAGACGAAATTATGCGTAAGCATAAAGAAGCCATTTTTTATGGACAAGATGTAGGAGCAAGATTAGGTGGAGTTTTTCGTGAAGCGGCTACTTTAGCAGGAAAATATGGCGATGACCGCGTATTTAATACTCCAATTCAAGAAGCATATATTGTAGGTTCTACAGTAGGAATGAGTGCAGTTGGTGTTAAACCAATTGTTGAAATTCAATTTGCCGATTATGTGTGGAGTGGCGTAAATCAATTGGTTTGCGAAATAACCAAATCAAGTTACTTAACTATGGGTAAATTTCCCGTTAGTTGTGTAATCAGAATTCCAATTGGTGCTTATGGAGGCGGTGGCCCTTACCACAGTGGAAGTATTGAGTCAACTTTACTTACTTTAAAAGGAATAAAAATAGCTTACCCAAGTAATGCTGCCGATATGAAAGGCTTAATGAAAGCTGCTTATTACGATGGCAATCCTTGTATAATGCTAGAGCACAAAGGTTTGTATTGGAGTAAAAATCCAGGAACTGAATTGGCTCGTTGCATTGAGCCCGATGAAGATTATGTATTACCATTTGGCAAGGCCAATATAGTATTGCAAGCAAGCGAAGATGCTATTGAAAATGGCGAAAGTTGTACCATTATAACTTGGGGTATGGGCGTTTATTGGAGTTTAACAGCTGCCAAACAATTTGCTGGCAGAGTTGAAATAGTTGACTTACGCTCACTTCAACCATTAGACGAAGAAACCATAATGGCAAGTGTAACCAAACATGGTAAATGCTTAATTGTTACAGAAGAGCCTCTATTAAATTCGTTTGCTGAAAGTTTAGCTGCGCGTATTATGCAACAATGTTTTACCAAATTAGATGCTCCAGTAATGACAATTGGTTCAAAAAATTTGCCTGCAGTGCCTTTAAATATGGGTTTAGAAGCAGAAATGTTACCAAACGCTAATAAGGTAGCTGATAAATTAAACGAACTATTAAATTACTAATTAATGACCCATATTTTATGCATAGAAACTGCTACTGAAATTTGCTCAGTAGCAATTACTAAAAATGGCGAAACCATAGCTTTAGTTGAAGATACGCAAGGTAATAACCATGCATCTCAACTGCATATTTTAGTGGCAAAAGCACTTGAGCAATCCAACTTACATTTTTCTGATTTACAAGGGGTGGCCGTAAGCAAAGGCCCCGGAAGTTATACAGGTTTACGCGTAGGTGTATCGGCTGCAAAAGGTTATTGCTATGCATTACAAATCCCTTTAATTGCTATCAATACATTACAAAGTTTAGCAAATGGCTTCTGGCAAAATAATCCAAATTATCCTGGTTTGGTTTGCCCAATGATTGATGCACGCAGAATGGAAGTTTATTGCGCTTTGTTCAACAAAACGTTGCACGAAGTGCTGCCAACTCAAGCCAAGATAATAGATGAAGAATCATTTGTTGAACAGTTAAGTCAAAACCAAATTGTATTTATTGGAAATGGCGCTGCCAAATGCCAAAATACCATTGTCCATACTCAAGCAAAATTTGAAGTTTCTGTAAGGTGTAATGCAAGTTATTTGAGCCAATTAGCATATGATGCTTTTATCCAAAATATTTTTGAGGATGTGGCTTACTTTGAGCCTTATTACTTAAAAGATTTTATTGGTACTGTAGCAAAAAAACTGGTTTAAGCATTATTAGGTAATTTTACAGGTATAGTTAATACAAATTCACTTCCTCTTCCAAACTCACTTATTACCTGAATATCGCCATGCATTAAATTGGTTAATTGTTTCACAATAAACAATCCTAAACCACTTGAAGCCTCGTTGGCTGTTGGTCTTGCCGATAATTTTTTGAAACGCATAAACAACTGCTGTTTATCTAATTCGGTAAATCCAGGACCATTATCTTTTATACTAAATACCAAATTGTTATTTAACAAAGTAGCTGTAAATATTACTTGTGATTTAATTGGCGAAAATTTGACTGCATTACTTAATAAATTATCCAAAATTCTGGTTAAATAATCTTTTGAGTTCGTAATTTCTAATCTTTCAATTGCATTTATCACCTCAATATCAATCAATTTTTCTTTAGCAATAACTCTAAAACTATTCATTAAATTATCTAAAACACCGCTAGGAGAAAATTTTTCAAATTTTACAGATGTGACGGTATGCTTATCATTAAAAATTTCGCTTATGTCAATTGTATCTTGGATTAACTGAAGAGAATCTTTACAAATAGTATTGATATAGTTAATAAAAATAGCTTTTTCATTTTCGTCTTTTTCTTCTTCTAATAAATGAGTAAGGCCACTAATTTTATTAAAAGGTGATCTTAAATCGTGGGCTAAAATCCCCATTAACGATTGATTTTCTTCAATTAATTGTGCTAAGTTTTTGTTTTGATTAGCTACCTCTTGATTTTTTAACTCAATTATTTTGTTTTTATTAATCAATTTATTTTTTGTTTTCCTAACTAATTTTAAATTAAAGGCCAGATAAATACTTATAAACAACACAACCAATAATGAAATAGCCAATAAGGTGTTGTTTTTCGACTCACTTTCAAGCAATTGGTTTTGAGCCTTTAAAAGCTCATTTTCTTGTTCTTTTTCCAGTGTTTTAAACTTGGTTTCAAATTCAGAAATATAGCTTTTGTTTCTTACCAATTCTAATGAATCATTTAATCTATTTAAACTGGCAGTATAATAAACGGATTTTGTAAAATCTTTTTTCTCTTCATATAAATCTGCCAAAAATTGATAGGTTTCAGTCAAACTGGTTAGGCCATTGTTTGCTTTAAGATTTTTCTCTCCAATTAATAAATATTTTTCTGCATCAGCGTAGTTTTTCAATTTTAAGTAACACCTTCCTAACATGGTATAATCGTTGGCAATATTAAAATTATTATCACTACCTGCTTTTAATTCAATAGCTTTATTGAAATAACTAATAGCTTTAGTATATTTTCCTAAATAGGAATAGGAAGTTCCAATATTATGATAAGCTTTTGCTAAGCTTATTTTGTCGCCAATTTTAGACTTAAATTCAATTACTTTTTCTAAATAAATTATAGCTGAATCAATTTTGCCTATGCCGTTATAAATAGCACCTAAGTTAGAGTAAATAGAAGTAACAGCCGCTTCATTTTTAACCCTTTCAAAATACTTTAACGCTTTATTGTAATAAATAATTGCTTTTGAGTCTAAGTTTAAACGTTGATAAATAACTCCAATACTAATATAGGTGGCATATTCGCCTTTTTCATCCTTTATTCTTTTCCTAATTATTAAACTTCTAAAAAGTAAATCTAAGGCTTTATCAAAATTATCAGTCGATTCGTAATAAATAGCTAATAGCCTGTAGTTTTGTGCAATAACCTTATCATTATTTATACCCTTAGTAAGCTCGTGCGAGAGTATTAAGTATTTTTTTGCGGAGTCTAGATAACCATATTCAATAAACAAATAGCCCAACAAATGCATGGCAGAAACCTCTCCAGCTTTGAATCCAATTTCTTGTGATTGTTTTATTGCATCGAAAACAGTTGAAAAAGCAAAAACTGAATCATTCGTGTTTTTGTAAACTGAATCTATTCTTTTTTCAATCTTTATACTATCAGTTTTTTCGGCCTTAACAGTAATGGTGCCTGAGAAAAGTACTATGCTTATAATTATAATAAAATATGTATTAAGTGCTTTCATATGCTAACTGTCACTTTACTGTTGTGAATTGCAAAGTAACAATTTAAATGGTAAAAAAAACTTTTTTTAAAACACATTAACTTAAAAGATATTTTAATGAATAAATGTATTGTTAAAATAATTTAAATAAACATCCATAAGTTAGTTAGGTTTATTAAATAAAACCCAATTATTATTGTGGTTAAATTAGTAAATAATATGAATGAATTTATCGAAACCCAAAAAGTGAAGCAAGCTTGGGTAATAGTATTAATGGTAACTGTTACCATTTTTGCGGCTATTAATTATGTACAAATGCCGGCTTCATTTGCTTCTGTTTCGCCTTTGGTGGTTACTTTTTTGGCCGATTTGATTTTAATAGCCTTAAGGTTAAATACTAAAATAAATAAAGAGGGTGTTTATTTTCAATTATTCCCTTTTCAGTTTAAAGGAAGGTTAATTACTTGGAGCGAAGTAGCTTCCATTGAGGTTAGAAAATACTCGCCCATAAAGGAATATGGCGGTTGGGGATACAGATATGGTTTTAAAAATGGTAAAGCCTATAATGTGTCGGGAAATATGGGTTTGCAGTTGGTTTTAAAAAATGGTGATAGGATATTAATTGGAACTCAAAAACCAGAGGAGTTAGAAACCTATTTAAAAAATAACTAATACTATTGGCACAAATATTTTAAAATAAATTACAAAAGAAACTTGAAGCAAACAGCTTGAAACAAGCCACTAAATAATATGAATAAAGTAGAAGAATTTAACACTTACCGCGAAAAAATGAATGAAAAAATATTAGGTTCAGAAAACTTGGTATTAAAGCGTTTATTTAATTTAGATAGCAATACTTATGCAGATGGCGCAATAAGCAGTCAGGTAAAAGAAATGTTAGGCTTGGTAGCTAGCATGGTTTTGCGTTGCGATGATTGTATAAAATACCATTTGGGTAAATGTCACGAAGCAGGTGTTACAACAGAGCAAATGTTTGAAATATTTGCAGTAGCCAATATTGTTGGTGGAACCATTGTTATTCCGCATACCCGCAGAGCTGTTGAGTATTGGGAAGAGTTAGTAGGGTATTGAGGATTAAATTGTTTGGTTTACCTCCGGGATTTAGATTCTTTATAGTTGCAAAAATAATTATGAAGATGTTTGGGAAGACAAATCATTATTAGGAGTATAATTTTGTATTATGACAATTATACTAATCTGATAAATTTTTTTTCAATTGAGTTCTATTTCCTCAAAAGCTATCATTATTTTTTTCTTCGTACTAAAAGTGCAGGCAAATTAAATAATAAATAAATTGCAGCCATATAAGCTATGCAGTCACCATACTTGGTATAAAAAGTAATTTCATAATTTACTTTTACAGCTCCGTTTATTGCAGTGGCTTCATTCCATTTGGTTTTTTGAATGGTGTTTCCCTCATCATCTATAAAGCCCGAAATGCCTGTATTGGCAGACCTTGCCACATATCTTCTGTTTTCAATAGCACGTAATTTAGCATACTCAAAATGCTGCCTATAACCAGCAGTATTTCCCCACCACGCATCGTTGGTTATAATGCAAATAACGTTTGCTCCTTTTTTTACATAATCTGTTACATATTCACCAAACACACTTTCGTAACAAATTACAGGGGCATACTGTACTTTATTTACATCAGTAAAGTTGCTAGGTTCTTTGTCTTTTCCTAATCCACCGCTCGTACCACCAAGATTTATAACAAACTTTTTTAGGAAACTAAACACATTTACATAAGGCATGTTTTCAACCCCAGGAACCAATTTACTTTTATGGTAAACTTGCCAATTTGATTGGCTGTTTTTAAACACTGCTGTGTTGTAATAATCGTAGTAAATATTATCTTGATAAAACCTTGCTGTAGGGGTTACTTCATTCTTATCGAAATAGAATTTAAAAGTACTTGCACCACTTAAAATACTCAATCCAGCATGGTTATTAATAAATGTATCTAATAAATTTACAGAGTTGTTTTGGTTAAAATTTCGTTCATCTATATCTTCAGTAATAGCAGTTTCAGGTATTAGTGCTATATGTGTTGTTGGGTTTAATTTGCTGGCTGTTAAATTTAAAATTTGCTGCATTTGCTGGTATGGAGCTATGCTTTCAAACTTTTCATAAGGGTCAAAGTTTGGTTGAACAATGGTAATTTCGGCTTTTCTTGATTTATCTGCAGTTGCATTATTGTTATGGTGTCCATTTAATATGTAAAACGATAAAAATAGTGGTGCTAAAATATAAATAAACAATTGATTGAATATTTTCTTGGTTGGGATTGAACCAAATTCCTTTTTAAAATTGTAAATTTTTAAAGCGGCTACGCTAACTAGTAAAACCCATAAACTTCCGCCAAAAACGCCTGTGTATTCATACCATTGAATTATTTGTGGCCAAGCTGCAAATACATTTCCCAAGGTTAACCAAGGGTAAGCAAATTGCCAACGGGTATGCAATAATTCAACTCCAATCCATAAGGCAATAAAAAACCAGTAATTAGCACGTTGCTGTTTTTTATTGATACCATAAAAAATCCACCAAGGAATGGTCATTAAAAAAGTATCAAAAATCCAAGCAAATACGCCACCTCCAGGACTAGCATTCCAAATCCAATAAGTGGTAAATAAGTTTAGACATAAGTTGCTAATAACTATGATGGAAACAAAAATTCCAGTATGAATTTTTTGTAAACGCATTTCTTGCTCGAGTAATAAAAGCAAAAAGAAACTCACAAAAATTAAAGGAGTAATATTAAAAGGAACCCAAGCTAAGCCAAAACTTATGGCTGCCCCAAGGCCGTATAACAGCCACCTTAATGTGTTATTTTTTACCATCTATAACTATTACAAATTCACCTTTTACAGTGTTGTTTTCAAAATGATTTAATACTTCTTGTACCGTTCCATTAACAGTTTCCTCAAAAGTTTTGGTTAACTCGCGGCTTACACTTATTTGCCTTTCTGCGCCAAAATATTCTATAAACTGTTTTAGGGTTTTTACAATTCTATGTGGACTTTCATACAAAATAATGGTACGTTCTTCCTCACAAAGTTTCTTTAACATGGTTTGTCGGCCTTTTTTTTCAGGCAAAAATCCTTCAAAACAAAAGCTATCTGCTGGTAAACCACTTTTTACCAAAGCTGGCACAAATGCAGTAGCACCCGGTAAACAATCAACTTTAATGCTGTTTTTTAAACTTTCGCGCACCAATAAAAATCCAGGGTCGCTAATAGCGGGAGTGCCTGCATCGCTAATTAACGCAATATTTTTTCCGTCTAGTAATTCATTTACATAATGTTGCAATACCTTATGTTCGTTATGCATATGGTAGCTTTGTAAAGGCTTTTTTATTTCGTAGTGGTTTAATAATTTAATGCTTTGTCTGGTATCTTCAGCTATTATTAAATCCACTTCTTTTAAGATACGAAGGGCTCGAAGCGTAATATCTTCCAAATTTCCAATGGGCGTTGGAACAATAAAAAGTATACCGATCACAGATTTATAGGATTAATTGATTTCACAGATTAGATTTTTTTATTGGCAAAACTAGTTAATTTAACTCTTATTTTTTGAGGTAAAATATTGGTTCTTGTTTTAGGTTTTTGGAGTATAAGCCAGTCGTTTAAAAGTTAAACTTTTTGAACCAAAATTTATTAGTAAGCCTACCTCTAATCTATAAATTTTTAAATAATTTAATGACTGTGCATAATGCGCATCTGTAATTTCTGAAATAGCTTTCATTTCAATCAAAACTTTATCTTCCACAACAAAATCAGCTCTTCGCGTACCAATTGGTTCTGATAAATCTTTATAAAAAATTTGTTGCTCAATTTCTTTTTTAAAGTTCAAGCCTGCTTTATCTAATTCATATGCTAAAGCTCGTTGATAAATTACCTCTGGGAATCCGTTTCCCAAAAATTTATGAACTTCGAAAGAAGCACCAATAATTTTTTCAGTAATATCTTTATGTTTTAAATCTTGTTCCATAATGAACTTGAAATTTTTTTATAATAAACATACACAATCTAATTATATCTAGAATTAAATCCGTTAAATCACTCAATCCGTTAATCAGCGATTTTTTTCTTTTTAGTGAGCGATTTAATAACAGGAATGCTGGTTACAACTATAAACCCAATAATGATATAATTTAAATAATGGATGGCTTGAGGAAAAACTTGACCTACATAAAAACCTGCACCGCAAACAATCAATGGCCATAAAAATGCACCTACCAGTGTGTAAATAAAAAATATGAAAGGATTTACACGAACTATGCCCGCTAAAATAGGAGCAAAAGTTCTTACTATAGGCAAAAATCTACCTAAAATTAAGGCTATTCCACCATATTTTTTATAAAACTCTTGTGCTGTTTCAATGTATTTTTTCTTAAAAAAAATGCTTTCTTTTCTATTATAAATATTGTCACCTGTTTTCCAGCCAAACCAGTAACCAAAATAATAACCAGCAATTGCTGCCAAGGCTATACCAATTATAAGTTTAGTTAAGGTTATTTTTAAAATAGTAGTGCAAACTAATCCGGCTGTAAAAAGCAATGAATCACCAGGTAGAAAAAAGCCAAAGAAAACGCCATTTTCTAAAAATATAATGACAAGCACTAAGGCAAAACCTCCGAACTCTATTAACTCTTGTGGCTTAAATAAATCCCAAAAACTATTCACTATTTTTTAAATTAATTTTTTACGAATTAAGCCTTTTTATGCATTAATGCAACAGTTCACCTTGTTTAGAAACAGATGAGGTACTAAAAGAACATAATTTCCTCGAAGGCATTTGTTAAAAAAGAATCGCTTTGTAAAGCATAATATTCGCTAAATGCTTCTTTATCAAAGACGTTGAAGTCAAGTCGTTCCAGCCTTAAAAATTCAAGCGCATTTACACTTTCCTCCATTTTACCGTTAACACTTAAACCAATTTTAAATTTTTTTACCGTATCGCCAACGCAAAAATCTTTATTGGCTAAAATTGGTTTTTGGTAATAAGCTGCCTTGGTCAGTAAATTATTGGAAGAAACGTAATTGTAAAAATATAAGTAGCTAATATCAATTTCCTTATAAATTTGGTTGATTTCCTCTTCAGTTAATGGTTGTAAGATGAAAAGAATATTTGGCGCATGGTCGTTCATAAACAGTTCAACTTCTTGACGCTGTTTTTCGTCCATTATTTTAAAATCAAGTTTGCCTGCAAATACAAAAAAGTATTTATCAGTATCCACTTTTTTTATTAACCTAATTAAAGCCGTAATCCCTTCGTTTTGCTCTACACCAAGCAAGCCAACTACTACACGGCTTTTGGCCATTTCTTTTATTTGTTTGCTATAAACCGATTCCTTTTTTTGAATACTCACATTACTTATTTCAGGAAATACCACTACTTTTTTATAAACCCTACTTTTTAGTGGTTCGGTTATAAATCTATCTAAAACACAAACGCCAACACAGTTTTTTGATCTAAACAAATAATCGGGTTCCAAAAATTTAGGGTCCACATTTAATTTTAGTTGTTTTAGTCTGTATGGTTTTGGGTTAAAATAAATGCCACTCCATTTGTAGCTGAATACAAAATCTAGCAAAAAAAGATTTACCGATTCACGAATAAAAGGATCAATAGGAGAGAAGAATGCAAAATCAACTTCGGCATTTACAATTTTTTCAGCTTGTTTAATTTTACTGTTAATAGCATTCCAACGGCCTAAAAGTTCAAAATAATTGGGACGGTTATCGCTAAATATTTTTTCATCAAGCGGCAAAGCGGTAAAATTATCTAAATAGCGAGGAACTTTTAGTTTTACGTATTCAGCTATTTCAGAAAACTCGGGGCTAATTACAATTACCTTTTTACCTTTTTTAAGTAAATTTTCGGCATAGTAATTCAAATAGGTGGCAAATCTATTTCCAGAATAAGGCGAAATGAGCGCTATGGTTAATATATTGTTCAATTTGTTGTAATTATTATTACAACTACAAAAGTTCTATTATTATTGCATTCTTTAGCCACAATATTTGCACAGCCGTTAATTTTTTTATACGCTGGTTTTTATTAAGTTGCTTTTTATCAATAAATTTTTTTTTAAAAATGCTTTACAATCTGTAAAAAGATTTTACATTTGCACTCCTCAAAACGGAAGAATTGAGAAATTGTCTGATGGTGTAACTGGCAACACAACTGATTTTGGTTCAGTAGAGTCTAGGTTCGAGCCCTAGTCGGACAACAATTTAGTTTTAATTAATAGTTAGCTTACTTAACAATGTTTAGGTAAGCTAATTGTTTACTTAAGGGTTTCATAAATTCAAAATCATGGCAAATAATAATCAAGTCAAATTATTTTCAGGAACAAATTCACGTTATTTAGCTGAAAAAATTGCTGACGCCTTTGGTCAGCCACTTGGAGATTGTACTACTGCCCGATTTAGTGATGGCGAATTTCAGCCAAGTTTTAATGAAAGTGTTCGTGGTTGCGATGTTTTTTTAATTCAATCTACTTTTGCCAATTCTGATAATTTAATGGAGTTATTATTAATGATTGATGCTGCAAAACGCGCATCTGCTCATTATATTACTGCTGTTATTCCATATTTTGGTATGGCTCGTCAGGACAGAAAAGATAAACCCCGTGTAGCTATTGGTTCAAAAGTGGTTGCTGATATGCTTACAGCTGTTGGTGCAAGTAGAGTAATGACAATGGATTTACACGCACCTCAAATTCAAGGATTTTTCGAAATTCCGGTTGATCACATGGATCCATCGGTAATATTTTTACCATATATTAAAAATTTAGCTAATGTTGGTAATTTAATTATTGCTTCGCCCGATATGGGTTCAACTACCAGAGCAAGAACTTATGCAAAAGCATTAGGAATTGATATGGTAATTTGCGATAAAGAAAGAAGAAGAGCTAATGAAATAGCTGCAATGACCTTAATAGGTGACGTGAACGGAAAGCACGTAGTAATGGTAGATGACATTATTGACACTGGAAGTACATTAGCCAAAGCTGCACAATTAATGAAAGATAAAGGCGCTTTAAGTGTGAGAGCTTTCTGTACTCACCCAGTTTTATCAGGAAAAGCTTACGAAACTATTGAAAATTCAGTAATTGATGAGTTAGTGGTTACCGATACCATTCCTTTAAAACAAGAAAGTGCAAAAATTAAAGTATTAACTTCGGCCGATTTATTTGCTGAAGCTATTAGAAATGTAAATGAACATGGTAGTATCAGTTCATTATTCGATTTGAAAAAATAAAATAAATTATAAACCAAAAAGCAAAATTAGTATTGGGATTCCAAAATGGGTTTTGCCAAATTTTTTAAAAAGTAAAAAGGAGAAAACAAAGAATGAAAACAGTAGCAATGTTTGGTTACAAACGTAACGATTTAGGAAAAGCAGCAACAAAATTAGTAAGAGCTGCAGGTCAAGTACCATGTGTATTATATGGTGGTAAAGAGCATATTCACTTCACTATGTATGAAGCTGATTTCAAACTTTTAGTTTACACTCCAAATACTTATAAAGTGCAATTAGATATTGATGGTTCAGTATTTAAAGCAGTTTTAAAAGATATTCAATATCATCCAGTTAACGATTCTATTATCCATGCTGATTTTATGGAATTAGATGAAGCTAAACAAATTGACATTTTGATTCCTGTTAAATGTGTTGGTAATTCAGTTGGTGTTCGTCAAGGTGGTAAATTGATGGTTAAACAACAAAAATTAAAAGTTAAAGGTTTTCCAGCTAATTTACCTGAATCTATCGAAATCAATATCGAAACATTAGAAATTGGTAAATCAATTAAAGTTGGTGATATTACAGTTTCAAATATTACTTTAATGGACTCACCTAATAATCCTGTAGTTACAGTTAAAACTACTAGAGCAGCAGTTTCAGCAGCAACTGAAGATGCTAAAGGTAAGAAAAAATAATTAACGACTTAATAAATGTAAAAGGCTATCTTATTTAAGATAGCCTTTTTGCTTTTCAGCCTTTTTTCTATGAAAGGTGTTTTATTTAATATAGTGAAATTAATTTAGGTTTTTATTTTAAGCCTAATTCTGGTTTTAAAAATTTAGCTGTATGGCTTTTGGGTTCGTTGCAAATTTGTTCTGGTGTGCCTTCGCACAATATTTGCCCACCATATTTACCTCCTTCTGGTCCTACATCTATAATATGATCTGCTACTTTTATAATGTCTAAATTGTGCTCAATAACCAAAACAGAGTTTCCTTTTTCAACCAATTTATTAATTACATCAAGCAGCACTTTTACATCTTCAAAATGCAAACCTGTACTTGGTTCGTCTAAAATGTAAAAAGTATTTCCGGTATCGCGCTTACTTAATTCGGTAGCTAGTTTTACCCTTTGCGCCTCGCCACCACTTAAAGTAGTGCTTTGTTGACCCAGCGTTATATAACCCAAACCTACATCGTTTAAGGCCTCTATTTTGCGCAATATTTGTGGTGTGTTTTCAAAAAACTTAACTGCATCTTCTATCGACATGTCCAACACATCGTTAATAGATTTGCCTTTGAACCTTACCTCTAATGTTTCGCGGTTATAACGTTTACCATTACAAGTTTCGCATTTAACATATACATCGGGCAAAAAATTCATTTCAATGGTGCGCATACCTGCACCTTGGCAAGTTTCGCAGCGACCACCTTTTACGTTAAACGAAAATCTTCCAGGTTTATAACCTCTAATTTTTGACTCAGGAAGAGCAGCATATAAATCTCTAATATTTGAAAAAACTTCTACATAAGTGGCAGGATTACTGCGTGGTGTACGCCCAATTGGCGATTGGTCAATTTCTATTACTTTATCAATATGTTCAATGCCTTTAAACTCTTTATAAGTCAAAGGTTTTTGATGCGAATTGTAAAAGTGCTGACGTAAAATGGGGTATAAAGTTTCGTTAATTAAACTAGATTTTCCGCTACCACTTACACCAGTAACACAAATTAGTTTTCCTAATGGAAACTCTACAGTAACATTTTTTAAGTTATTGCCTGTGGCACCCTTTAAAACTAATTTTTTACCATTGCCTTTGCGCCTTGTTTTGGGTACTTCAATTTGTTTGGTACCATTTAAATATTGCGCAGTAACCGAATTTGATTTTATAATTTCGTCCCAAGTGCCTTGCGCAGCTATGTGCCCACCATGAATACCCGCTCCGTAACCAATATCTAAAATATAGTCACTTTCCTGCATCATGTCTTTATCGTGTTCCACCACAATAACGCTATTGCCTACATCGCGCAGCGATTTTAAAGAATTAATCAATCGGTTATTATCGCGCTGATGCAAACCAATACTTGGCTCATCTAAAATATATAACACACCTACTAGTTGTGAGCCAATTTGTGTAGCCAAACGAATACGCTGTGCCTCTCCCCCACTCAAGGTTTTGGAAGGTGAGTTTAAAGTTAAATAATCAATGCCAACGCCAATTAAAAACTGAATACGGCTGCGAATTTCTTTTAAAATTTCGGCAGCTATTATGGTTTGTTTTTTATCTAATAACTTATCTACTTCGTTATTAAACCAATGGCCCAAAGCAGTAATTTCCATTTGGGCTAAATCTGCAATATTTTTATCGCCAATTTTATAATGTAACGATTCCTTTTTTAACCTAGCGCCATTACAATCAGGGCAGGGTAGGAGCTGCATAAATTCTTCTGCCCATTTTGAAATAGAATCGTTGCTTTTTTCTAAATAGTTTTTGGTAATAATAGGAATCAATCCATCCCAATGGCTATTGTAGTTTTGGGTGTAACCGCTGGCATATTGATAAGGAATTACCAAGGCTTCATCGCTACCATGTAAAATGGCATCCAATGCTTCTTTCGATAATTTTTCAATCGGATCGGCAAAACTGAATTTGTATTTTTTGGCTATTTCGCGCAGCTGAAGAAAAGTCCAGTTTTCTCTTATTTCGCCAAGTGGCGTTAAAGCACCTTTGTTAATGCTCAGTTTTTTATCAGGAATAATGGCATTTTCGTCAATAATACTTTTTACTCCCAAACCATCGCAAGTAGGGCAAGCACCGTAAGGCGAGTTAAACGAAAATGAATTGGGCTGCGGCTCATCGTAACTGATACCACTTTTTGGATCCATTAAGTATTTACTAAAATGGTAGGATTGGTTGGTTTCGTTATCGAGCAAAACCATGGTTCCTTTACCCATTTTTAAAGCACTTTTTACACTTTCGGCTACGCGCACTCTATCGGGTTTGCGTACCTCAATTCTATCTATCAGTACTTCTATATCGTGTATTTTATAACGGTCGGCTTGCATTTTAGCCGCTATTTCTTTTACCTCGCCATCAAGCCTAACTTTGGTATAACCTTGTTTGCGTATTTGTTCAAAAAGCTCACGGTAATGGCCTTTGCGCCCTTTTACCAAAGGTGCTAAAATGCTAATTTTTTTATTTTCAAATTGGGTAATAATGCCGGTAATAATTTGCTCTTCCGTCATTTTTACCATTTTTTCTCCGCTTTCGTAACTGTAAGCATCGGCAGCACGGGCATAAAGCAAACGTAAAAAATCGTAAATTTCGGTAATGGTGCCCACGGTAGAACGTGGATTTTTGTTTACCGTTTTTTGCTCAATGGCTATAACGGGCGAAAGTCCATTTATTTTATCTACATCGGGGCGCTCCATATTGCCAATAAACTGACGGGCATAAGCGCTAAAACTTTCCATATACCTGCGCTGACCTTCTGCAAAAATAGTATCGAAAGCTAACGATGATTTACCACTTCCGCTTAAGCCAGTAATGGTAACTAGCTTATTACGAGGAATTTTTACATCAATGTTTTTTAAATTATGCTCCCTTGCACCAAGTATTTCTATAAACTCGTCTTCTAAATGTGTGGTGTTTTCCGTTTGATTATTTGTCATTTTTTGCGGCTGGCTACTGCTACTAGCCTCTGGCAAGTTGCTGTTACACAAGTTTGCTAAAAGCATCAGTATTTACTTTAGTAACTACAAAAATAAGCACTTTGTTTTGTATTAATGGATTTAAATTTAGTTAGTTTAGTTGATAGTTGTCTGTTGATAGTTGATAGTTTAAAGTTGTTTGAGTTATGGGTTGCTGGGTTATTGAGTTTTATTCCTCCAGCCGATGTTGTGCGTCTTTGCCAACATCAATTTATGAAACACCAAACGTGACATTTTTTACAAAATTTTTTCAAGTATTACAGTGATATAATTGGTAAATATGACTTGCTAAAAATGAAAAAATACAATAGGATTGTAATAGCATTATGAAACAAAAAATATAAAAACCATGGCATCAATTAATCCTTACATTCATTTTAACGGTAATGCAGAAGAAGCATTTACCTTTTACAAATCAGTATTTGGTGGCGAATTTGCTACCGTTGTTCGTTTTAAAGATATGAGTTTTGAAGGCGCTCCTAACTTTGAAAAGGAAGCTGAAAAAATTATGCATATTGTATTGCCCATTGGCAAAAACAGTATGTTAATGGGTAGCGATACCCCTGAGCAAATGGGAAAACACAGCGAAGTGGAAACCCGAAGCAAAATTTCTATCAATGCAGAAAGCAAAGAAGAAGCCGATAAAATATTTAATGGCCTTTCAAAAGGTGCGCAAGTAGAAATGCCTATACAAGAAAGTCCTTGGGGTAGCTATTTTGGTATGTTGAGAGATCAATTTGGTATTGAATGGATGGTGGACTTTGATATGAGGTAACTTAATACTGCAAAGCGAAGTGGTTAAAACACCAATATCAACCGTGACAGGTTTTTAGAACCTGTCACGTTTTTTTATTAGGAAAAGGTTTTATTTCCTTAGTAACTCTTTATAAATGGCTACTTCCTTTTGTAAATCCAATACTTGTTTTTCAAGTTCTGTTTCCTTGGCAGTTGGTGTGTTTACAGGGTGTAGTTGAGCCAATACCGTAAACAAATTTATATTCATAGCATTGCTAAGTTGCCAAAGGTAATGGCTGCTAATACTTTCTTTTTCTATCAACCTAAATACGGTTACATTTTGCGTACCTAGTTCGTAAGCCAGTTGCGATTGCGTATAGCGCCTTTCGTCCATAAGGCGTTTAAGCAGCTGCCCATTATGAGGCATATTCTTGTTTTCGTTCATGGTAAGTATGGTTTTTATACAAAAATAATACTTAACCCGTCATTTAAAATACCATAAATGTAAAATATATTGCCAAAATGGTAATTAATAATAACAAAATGGTAATTTTATTTGTATCCGACAATGTTAGGTACAAATAAATGTAAATATATTTACTGCTGACGATGTAGGGAACAAATTGCTGTAATGAGATTTACAGCCGACTAAGTCGGGAACAAATTGTTGTAATGCAATTTACTGACGACTAAGGCGTGAACAAATTGTTGTAATGGGATTTACTGCGGACTAAGGCGCGGACAAATTTTTGTAATGAGATTTACAGCCGACTAAGGCGCGAACAAATTGTTGTAATGAATTTTACTGTTCTGTAATGGAGCGACAATTTTTTGTAATAAAAATTATCTATCCAAAGAATTAGTAACGTGCTAAATGGTTTAATGGTTATTACTAGCGAGGTATTAGACGTGACAGGTTTTTAAAACCTGTCACGTCTTTGTGTAGGAATAAATTGCTAGCGTCAATAAAAGCCTATTTGATTATTAGGATTTATGAAAAAACAAGTATGTTTGAAAAGTATGCAAAAATACATTCTTTATGTACCTAAATTGGAGGTAAAAGGATGCAAAATGCATCCATATATACTAGTTACCTGCCATAATATGAGACAGACACTTTACATTTTGACGGTTTCAATTCTTTTGACTTCTTGTGCGACAATTATGAACCAGTCGCATAAGAACATAACTATTTATACAACTGAACCGAGCAAGATTATTTTAAACCGCGACACAATTAACACAATAGACAACAAAGTAAATTTGCAGGTTGAGAGAAAAAAAGAACCAATAAAAATTACTTCC
>CANHVU010000008.1 GCA_947464275.1 Bacteroidota bacterium | reverse complement strand
TTGCCGGATTTTTAAATTAACCTCACCTTTTGGTGGGGTTTTTTTATGTTTATTTTTTTTATTTAATTTATGGATATACAAAATATTAGTAAACGTAGAACTTTTGGAATTATTAGTCACCCAGATGCCGGTAAAACTACGCTTACAGAAAAGTTCCTCCTCTTTGGTGGGGCCATACAAATTGCTGGAGCCGTTAAAAGTAATAAAGCTACTAGAGCAGCTACTTCGGATTTTATGGAAATTGAAAAACAGAGAGGAATTTCTGTTGCATCTTCTGTTATGGGCTTTGACTATAATGACTATAAAGTTAATATTTTGGATACTCCTGGGCATAAGGACTTTGCTGAGGATACTTACAGAACTTTAACCGCGGTTGACAGTGTAATTCTTGTTGTTGATTGTGTTAAAGGTGTTGAGGATCAGACGAGAAAGCTTATGGAAGTTTGTAGGATGAGAAATACTCCTGTGATTGTTTTCATTAATAAAATGGATAGAGAAGGACAAGATGCCTTTGATTTATTAGATGAAATAGAAAAGGAATTGAATATTCATACAAGGCCTTTATCTTGGCCAATTGGTATTGGATCGAGTTTTAAGGGAGTATATAATTTGTATGAGAAAAAGTTACAACTTTTCTCGGCAGATAAAAGAAAAATAGCTAATGATGTTTTGGCAATTGACTCATTGGATTCAGAATTATTGGATGAAGTTATAGGTGAAAAAGCAGCCAAAAAATTGCGTGATGATGCAGAATTAGTTGAAGGGGTGTATGAGCCATTTAATAGAGATTTATATTTAGAAGGTTATTTAGCACCTGTATTTTTTGGAAGTGCCATTAATAATTTTGGTGTTCAAGAATTACTTGATACTTTTGTTCAAATTGCTCCAGAACCAAGATCGAGGGAGAGCGAAACTAGAGAGGTGAAGCCAGAGGAGAAAAAGTTTACGGGTTTTATTTTTAAAATTCATGCTAATTTAGATCCAAATCATAGAGATAGAATTGCTTTTTGCAGAATTGTTTCTGGAAAGTTTGAAAGAAATAAATTTTATCAGCATACAAGATTAGATAAAAAAATTAGGTTTTCGAGCCCTACTAGTTTTATGGCTAATGATAAAAGTGTGATTGATGAAGCTTATCCTGGTGACGTGGTAGGACTTTATGATACAGGTAATTTTAAAATTGGAGATACTCTGACTGAAGGTGAAATGATTAATTTTAAAGGTATTCCAAGTTTTTCCCCTGAAATATTTAAAGAGTTAGAAAATAAGGATCCTTTGAAGACTAAGCAATTAGAAAAAGGAATTATGCAATTAACTGATGAAGGTGTTGCTCAATTGTTTATACAGCAGCCTGGTAATATTAAAATTATTGGGACTGTTGGAGACTTACAGTTTGATGTAATTCAATTTAGACTTTTGCATGAGTATGGTGCCTCTTGTTCGTTTAGACCTTTGAATTATGAAAAGGCTTGTTGGTTTACATCGAAAGATAAAAAGGCTTTGGAGCGTTTTTCTAATTTGAAGAAACATAGTATTGCCACAGATAAAGAGGGAAGACCTGTATTTTTAGCTGATAGTTTATGGGCATTAAAGATAAATCAGGATAATTTTCCTGAATTGTCGTTTCACACTACTTCGGAATTTAAGACTGATAATCAATAATTAGAACCGTATTGTGCATTAGGGGTAGCAGTGGAAATCCTTTTTTTGTTGAGGTTTGCGCAGTTGGAAAATAAAGATTGGAACGGATAACCCGACCGCAAGTGTGATGGGTTTTGTTGAGGGAATTGCGGTAGTGCCCAAATAAAATGTATTTTGAATGAAATATGTTTTTTCTGTTAAATAATTTTTATGCTAGTTTTAGCTGATAGAAATATTTGTTTTGAACAAAACAATATGACTACATTTGCGGTTCAAATAAGTATAAATAAATTTTAATAATTAATAATATGACAATGTTAGTAGGCCGTAAGGCTCCAGTATTTAGTGCAAGTGCCGTAGTTAACGGTGGTGATTTTGAAGATAATTTTTCGTTAGAGCAATACATTGGTAAAAAACATGTATTGTTTTATTTTTATCCATTGGATTTTACATTTGTTTGTCCAACTGAGATTATTGCTTTCCAAGAAAGAATTGCTGATTTTGAATCAAGAGGTGTTCAAGTAATTGGTTGCAGTATAGATAGTAAATTTTCGCATTGGGCATGGTTAAATACTCCTCAAAATGATGGTGGTATTCAAGGTGTTCAGTATCCATTAGTGGCAGATGTAAATAAAACTATTGCTCATAACTTTGGTGTTTTAGCTGGTCATTATGACTACAACGAAAACAACGAGTTAGTTTGGATTGGAAATTTAGGCGAAGATGCAGTAGCTTATCGTGGTTTATTTTTAATTGATAAAGAAGGAGTTGTACGTCATCAAGTGGTTAATGATATGCCATTAGGTAGAAATATTGATGAAGCTTTACGTATGATTGATGCTTTACAATTTTTTGAAGAAAAAGGTGAAGTTTGCCCTGCAAATTGGGAAAAAGGTAAAGATGGAATGAATGCAACTGCAGAAGGTGTAGCTAGTTATTTGGCTAATCACTAATATTTGTAGTTTATAAAAAAAGCCCAATTCGATTTTTCGGATTGGGCTTTTTTGTTGATTAATAATTTCTGTTATCGAAGTAATCTTTACGTTTAGGTAATTTTAACTCTTGTAACACACTAGACTTTGGATTGATTTGGAAGTTAAAGAACGAAAATCCTCCAGGGGCAATTGGACTCCAACTGAAAGTAAACTGCCAACAATGTAAATCGCGTTTTAAGTCAATGAATAAGCTAGCTATTTTTTTGTTTACAAAATCGTAGCCAGATGAATAGCCAAAAGTCCATCCTTTGGTTAAGGTAACATTTCCACTAAATCCTAAAGTTTGGACATAGGCTGTTTTGGTAAAATCGATAGAGCTATTAGCTTGATATTGAATAGCATAATTTAAGCTTAACGACCAAGGTAATTCGTAATTATTGTAGCCCCATTTCTCATTTTCTTTTTTGCGTGCTTCTTTACGTTTTTTCTTACCCTCGAAAGTTGCTTGCGATAAACTGTAACCAAAGTTTAAATTGGCATTTGTAATTTTTCCAATGTTGCCATTGTTATCAAAATAGTATTGATTAACTCGTTGTACGCGCTGAGAGGTTCCTTGTTTTACAATGATATTTTGGTAAGGGTCTAAAGTGGCATAAGCATTAACAGCTAATGTTTTAAATAAAGTAGTACGACCATTTATTGAAATGGTAGAAAGATTTAAAGAATCGGCAAAAATATTGTAAGCACCACTAACATTGAAACTTTCTAATAATTTTATTTTGGTTTCTTTAACAGCTGTATCTTTACCTCCGGTTCTAATTTTCATTTCTAAATTATTATTTAAACCAAAGGTAATATTACCTACTTTACCTTGTCCGGGAGCGCCACCATAGCTATTTTCAAAAATGGAATATTTTTGCATTTTACCCGTGCTATCCATTTTAACTTCTTGGTAAAAGCCCCACATTTTTTCGCTAAAATCGGGTGTATAACTAAATCCTAAATTTGGATCTACTACATGGCGAATGGCTGCAATTTTACCTTTTTTAAAGTTTAACATTCCATACCATTTGGTACTTAATGATGCTCCAGTGCTAAAAGTAAACCAACGTCCAAACTCGCTTACTAAACGTGTTTTTACCTCGTTGTTTATAAATTCTTTTCTTACAGTAGTTGGTGCCCAAGTTTCGTTATAATTAGCATTTACGCTTAATACATAAAACTTAAATAGTTTAAAAGAGGTATTGATTGGAATGGAATGAGTAACACCATATTTAAAAGTGGTATCAACAAATTTGCTCCAAGCACCAGATTCGCGGCTTCTAAATAGAGTGGTATCGGTGGTAGTAAATGAGTTATTAAATGTGGTGCTGTAACTCATATTTATTTGCTCGTACCAATATTCGGCATTGGCTTTATCTCGTGATTTAAAAGGATTAAAGGCTGCCACAGTAAACGCTACATTGGGCAAAGTAGCCGAAATGGTTCTGGTTTGTAAATTTTGATCAATTCGAGCTGTGGTTGATAAGTTGTATTTACCATTTTTAAATCCTTTTGAGAATGAAATACTAGAATTGGAGGTTGAATTAAATTGAGTAGCACTTCGTTGTGCATTTTGCGCATAAAAATTACTGCTTACAAAATTTACGCTTGCACTAAAAGTGGTAAATGGCCTTGCTTTAAAATCCATGGCATGGTTCCATCCAATTGAGTAGGTGCTTTGTTCATTATAACTAGCATCATCAGGGTTACCAAATTTATTATTACCAAACATCACGTTTACCAAACCATTGTATCTATATCTAGTTCTGTAATTTGATTTTACATTTAATAACCAACTGAAATTAGTAAAAATGTCGCCAGTAAGCGTTAAATCGAGTCTTTCGCCTAAACCAAAATAGTATCCTCCTCCACGCAAATTAGGCCCGCGTTGCGCATCTATGCCATACTGAGGTATAATTACGCCAGACTGTTGACCACGCTTAAGAGGAAAAATTCCAAAAGGTAGAAATAAAGGTGTTTGAATGCCTTCAATAACAAAATTAGCTGGTCCAGTAATTAATTTTTTCCCAGGTACTACTTTAATTTTACTTGAGCCAATATAAAAGTGCGGATGTTCTGCATCGCAGGTGGTATAATAAGCACAATCAATATAAAAATTATTCTCTGGATCCCGTTTAACGTTTGTGCCTTTTACAAAACCTTCGCCTTCTTTGGTTTTAAACTCTTTTAAATAACCTTTTTTGGTAACGTAGTTATAGGTAATTTTTACAGCTTTATAATCGTTAGCACCTTGCTTAAATTCTGGGGTTCCAATAAGCTTTCCTAAGCTATCTAATTTTCCCAAACTGGAAATAGTATTCCTATTTAGGTCTATAGTTATGTGCTCTGAGCTATTGTTAAGGTCTTCATAAAAAACCTTGGCATCCCCATATAAATCAAGCATTCTCACTGAATCTACAAACGCAATTGAGTCTTTGGCCGTGTATTTGATTATACTCTTAATAGCTGAATTATTCCTTGGCAAGTAGCTAAAGGAATCTATTTTTATGCTATCGTTATTTAAATTGCTGTTTTTGTTGTTTGTGTTGCTATTTGATGAAAATAAATCACTTGATAATGTGTCTGTTGTATTATTTTTATTTATTTTAATTGCGACACTGTCGGGCAAGTTGGTTTTTTTTGTATTAATTTGTTGGGCAACAGAATATTGAACGGTAATAAAAAAGCAAACAATAGCTGCAATAAAAGAAATATTAATTCTTTTAAAAATAGTAAGGCTTTTAAAAAGCAAATGATATGAAAATTGATAATTCATTTTTAAGACATGCAAAACTAATTAATCTTCGCAAATTCGCTAGGATTGAAAATTTCATGCCAATAATTATGTTGTTGATATCTATTTGTGCAACATTGCCTGCATTAAATAAACGTCAAGTTAGAACTATTGTAATTGATGCTGGTCATGGGGGGCATGACCCTGGCTGTCAGTATGGTGGTGCAAAAGAAAAGGAAGTGACTTTGAGAATTGCCTTAGAATTAGGTAAAAAAATTAGTGAAGAACTTTCTGATGTAAAAGTAATTTATACCCGCAAAACCGATGATTTTGTGACACTTTGGGACAGAGCTAACATTGCAAATAGAAATCAAGCTGATTTATTTATATCTATTCATTGCAACGCTAATAAAAATACTGCGGTAAGTGGAACTGAAACTTTTGCTATGGGTTTACATAAAGCTGAAAGCAATTTGGAGGTTTCTAAACGTGAGAACGATGTAATTTTAATGGAAAAAAACTACGAAGAACGTTACGAAGGTTTTGATCCTAACTCACCTGAAACACACATTATTTTATCATTACACCAAAATGCTTACTTGGATAAAAGCATTGATTTAGCCTCAAGAATTGAAAAATATTTTGTAAAAAATAAAGTAAATACAAGCAGGGGAGTGAAACAAGCAGGTTTTGTAGTTTTGTGGAAAACAAAAATGCCTAGTATTTTAATTGAAACTGGATTTTTATCAAATAAAAATGACAGAAATTTGCTAACTACTGATGAAGGTGTTGATAAAATTACTGATAATATTACTAATTCGTTAATTGATTTCAAACAATCAATTGAAAATGTGCAAGCTAGAAATACAGCCGAATAATTTATTAAAGCATATTTTGATTATAAAAATTGCTTATTAAAAGCTACTTTAATTTACTTAAAAAGAATACTTTTGCTTCGTCAATATTGAAATTAAAGCGTGAAAATAACTAAAGAAGCTAAAGTTGGATTGTTTGTTGCAGTTGCAATTACTTTACTGTATTTTGGATACAATTTTTTAAGAGGTAGAAAGTTCTTTTCTACTTACAATACATACTATGTGGTTTATAACAATGTAGAGGGTTTAGTACCTTCAACCGCAGTATATGTTAATGGATTTAAAGTTGGGCAAATTGAAGAAATTTCGATGCCTGATATGTTAAGAACAGATAGTATTTTGGTGAAAATATTTGTTCAAGGCAAAATTCAAATTAAGGCTAATTCTACAGCTTTGGTTACCAAATCAGGATTATTAGACGGAAATGTAATCAGCATTAATTTTGATGACAAGCCAGCCGATATTTTAAAAGATGGCTCTTATATTTTTGGAGCCAGAGAAGAAGATTTGTTTACTTCTATTAACAACATGGTTTCGCCAATAAAAACCAAAAGCGAGCAAGTATTGGTAACTTTAGACAAAGTTTTAAATTCACTACGCCAAGTATTTAACGAAAAAGGAACTCAAAATTTAACCAATAGTGTGGTTGATTTGAGTGGAGCGCTACATGCATTGCGTTTAACCTCTGAAAGTTTGAATAAAATAGTGAATGAAAATGGTAATTCAATATCCAAAACAATGAATAATGTACAAATCATTTCATCAACCATTGCTAAAAATAACAACGAAATAAATAATACCATTAAAAATTTTAGTAAGCTTTCTGATACACTTGCCAATTCAAATATAATTAATAACCTAGCTCAAGTTACTAAAGACCTAAGCGCCATTACAACCAAATTGAATAAGGGAGATGGAACTTTGGGCAAAATGGTAAATGATAAAGAATTGTACGAAAACTTAACCAAAACTACCAAAGAACTGAACGCATTATTGAAAGATATGCAAAAGTATCCGGGTAGATATGTAAATGTTTCGGTATTTGGCGGGCCAGCAAAAAAAGCGGAAGCTAAACGCGAAAAAGACATTAAATCAGGTACTTATAAACCAGAATAATTTTAAAGTTATGAATAAATTTTTTAGAGGATTTCTTGTTGGTGCGGTAATTACTGCCATTGCAGCTTTATTGGCTCAAAAAGTAGATTGGCAAAAAGTAAAAAGAGATTTGTTTGGCAATTAGTTTTAGCCACAGATTACACAGATTGTAATTTACTAGAACAAACTAACTTTTCATTTTACTCAAAGCTTTCAAAATTTTTCCTCCACGGCTTTTGTAGCCAGGCAGTGCACCGTGTAAGTGCATTTCAATACAGTCGTATAACTCGTGGGCTAAATCGGGTTCTTGTAATGTTAAATTATAAAGTACTGTCATGGCAAAAACCCTTATGGCTACTGCTTCTTTTGGGTTGTTTAACAATTGAAAACAATATTCTAAAGTTATTCCTTGCAGTTTTTTAGGAATGGTGGTAAACTGTAACATGCGCACCACATTGCGTTTAATGGCATCGTGAACAGGCTTGTTCAATAATTCAATTACAGTTTTTAAATACGGTTGAATCAGTTTATCAATATTTTTATCGGCAATACTTGGAATTACCCATGCAGCGCGGTTAGCCATATCTAAATCTTTACCAATTATTATTTCAATTAATTCAGCAAAACGTTCAGGACTATTGCCAATAAAATCAGCAACTTCTATACAAGTTTTTTTGCTGCGTTCTTTTTGAAGGATGGTGAGGAGGTGCATCTGGCAAAAATAAATAAAAATGATATTGTTGGTGTCGCTTCGCTAAAACACCAACAATGGCGGAAAGTAATAAATGGTTCTTAGTAACCTTTTTAATTTTTGGATATAACTATAAATAAAATTTCCCCTAAAAAAATTTGAATTAAAAAAATTACTAATGAAACAATCAAGCCATAAACAAATTTGTATTCATTTTTCCATCCCGTTTGTTTTTGAGATTTTATGAACCATCTTGTAATAAAAAAGCTTATAACTACTGGAGCTCCATTAAATTTCCTATGTGCTATTTCCGTTAATATAAGTGAACTTATAAAATGAATTATTAATCCAACTGCCATTCCCCATCGTGCAGTTTTCCATAAAAGATTTTCCTGTTTTTTATTTTCTAGCATAATTTCATTTTATTTGAGTTGATAAATCCATAAACTGAATAGTATTAAAACTTGTGTTTTTTATTATTTGATGCATAATGGCTTTGTTTTCAATTGGTGCAATGATGCACACGTATCCAAGATATTCATAATAATGACATCCTAAAATTAATAAATGGTACTTACTATTTGAACTAGTTAAATCTGCTTTCAGGTTTAAATAGTTGTTTTTACCCTTTTGAGAATTATATGAATAAAAACTGTCATTAATAATTTTCATATTTAAGTTTTCTGCTAATTTACTAGCTAGACCATTTAGTCCAATTTTTAAAGAATATTCTGCATTTTTGTTTTTAAAATTGTAATCATATACTAGTATAGTTAAATCTGATTTTTTATCTTGTGCAAAATAATAGTCAGCTTTTTTGAAAACTTGATTTATCAATTTATTATCGTTGAGCTTATTATGTTGAAATTCTGCTTTAAAAGGTGTTGACATATTGATATTGGGAAAGAGGTCAAATACCTCATGCCATACTTGTGTATTTTCTATTTTCTTTTCGGGTAATTTTTGAACTTGTTCTTTTTTATCCTTTATAAAGTCTATAAAAAAAAGTGCACCAATTAACAATATTATAAATGAAGTTATTACTCCTATTGTTAGTAAGATATTAGGTAAAATTTTTTCTCGTATTAGCATCCTTAAATATTATTTCAATAAGATTAATCGTATTTATATGGAACTTCAAATATAAAAACTTTTGGAAGTTGTCCTATAAGATAACCATATTTTTTTTATACAAACCCATTTTGGCAGTCTGTATGACTGACGAAGAGTATTTAATAAAATTAGGAAAAAAAATAAAAGAAATTCAGTTGAGTAATAATATTAGTCAAGTTGAATTGGCTAATAATTGCGATTTTGAAAAGTCAAATATGAATAGAATAGAAGCAGGCAGAGCAAATACAACAATTATAACTTTAAGGAAAATAGCAACTGCACTTAATATTAAAGTTGAAGATATAATTAGAGATTTGGATTAGTTAACAGCCTCTTCTCTTCTAATATATGAGATTGCTTCGTGCCTCGCAATGACGCCCACGTTTCGTCCTATAGCTATCGGACTTCACTCAACGAACGTTTGCTTCGGCCATTCAATTCAACATTCAAAATTCAACATCCAAAATCTATTTTATCATCTGTTTCAGTTCACTCAATTTCATCAAGGCTTCAATAGGAGTGAGGGTGTTGATGTCTAAACTTTCTAAACTCTTTTTTAGGTTTTCTAGTTCAGGATTTTCTACCTGAAACATGCTTAACTGAATGGTGGGCGATTTTACTTTTATGCTGGAGTTTTTGCCAATTCCTTCCGTTCTGTCTTGCTCTAATTGTTTTAAAATTTCGGCAGCACGGCCAGTAACTGTAACCGGAATTCCAGCCATTTTAGCCACATGAATACCAAAACTATGTTCGCTTCCACCAAGGGCTAGTTTTCGCAGAAACAAAACTTTTTTATCGGTTTCTTTTACCGCAATATGGTAGTTTTTAATGCCATTTTCGGGTTGTTCTAGTTCGTTTAACTCGTGGTAATGTGTGGCAAAAAGTGTTTTAGGTTTGTAAGGATGTTTGTTTAAATATTCTGCGATTGCCCAAGCAATTGAAACGCCATCGTAAGTAGCAGTTCCTCGTCCAATTTCATCTAACAATATCAAACTATTTTTAGAAATATTGTTCAAAATACTTGCAGTTTCGGTCATTTCAACCATAAATGTACTTTCTCCAGCGCTTAAATTATCGCTTGCACCAACGCGAGTAAATATTTTATCAACCAAACCAATATTGGCTTGACTTGCCGCCACAAAACAACCCATTTGAGCCATTAACACACACAAAGCAGTTTGGCGCAAAACAGCAGATTTACCGCTCATGTTTGGCCCAGTTAAAATAATCATTTGTTGCTTTTCATTGTCGAGCAAAATATCGTTGGCAATGTATGCTTCACCAATGGGCAACTGTTTTTCAATTACCGGATGGCGCAAATCAACCAAATTTAACTCGTGGGCTTCGTTTAAAATGGGTTTGCAGTAATTATTGTTTTCCGCTAATTCAGCAAATGCAAAAAGACAATCAATTTTAGCCAACACAATGGCATCTTGCTGAATAGGCAAAACGTAATCTTGTAAAGCAGAAATCAAATCGTTGTAAAGTCGTTCTTCAATCACTCCAATCTTATCTTCCGCACCTAAAATTTTTTCTTCGTAATGCTTTAATTCCTCGGTAATGTATCTTTCAGCATTGGTTAAAGTTTGTTTTCTAATCCACTCAGGTGGCACTTTATCTTTGTGCACATTGGTTACTTCAATATAATAACCAAACACATTATTGAACGAAATTTTTAAACTGGTAATTCCAGTTGCTTGTTGCTCGCGCAATTGCATTTGAAGCAAATAATCTTTTCCGCCAAAAGCAATGGCTCTTAATTCATCTAATTCAGCATTTACACCCGCATTAATTACATTGCCTTTATTGGCAGCAATAGGTGCTTCAGGATGTAATTCTTTATCAATTTTATCAATGGCCCATTGGCAATGATTTATTTGATCGGCAAGCTTTTGAAGCAGGTTATTATTTTGCTGAGTAAATAACTTTTTTAAAGGTTCTAATTGCTTTAGCGAACGGTTTAATTGCTGCAATTCTCTCGGGCTAATGCGCCTCATGGCAAGTTTAGAAACCATGCGTTCCAAATCGCCAATTTGTTTTAAAATATCAATTACTTGAAGCCTAAAACTTTTTTGTTGTTTGGCAAAATCAACAATGTTTAAGCGTTCGTTTATTTGCGCTAAATCTTTTAAAGGCAAAACCATCCAACGTTTAAGCAAACGTGCGCCCATAGGCGTAATGGTTTTATCTAAAATATGAATTAATGCAACACCATTGTCATTGCTACTTTGAATAAGTTCAAGGTTTCTGATGGTAAACCTATCTAACCAAACATATTTATCTTCATCAATCCTACTGATGCTTTGAAAATGCCCAATTTGTTCATGGTGTGTTTCGGCTAAATAATGCAAACAAACGCCCGCAGCAGTTATTGCCATTGGCATTTCTTGAATACCAAAACCTTTTAAGTTTTGGGTATTAAAATGATTGAGTAATTTTTCATAACTATATTGGTATTGAAAAACCCATTCATCTAGTTGGTAGCTGTATAGTTTTTCACCAAATTTTTGTTTAAAAAAATTAAACTGTTTTTTTGAAACCAATACTTCGGAAGGTTTAAAACCTTGCACCAATTTATCAATATATTCAATTGAACCTTGCGAAGCCATAAACTCTCCAGTTGATAAATCTAAAAAGGCAATTCCAGCTTCTTTTTCATTATCTAAATGAATGGCACAAAGGTAATTATTACTTTTATTGTCGAGTATTTTGTCGTTATAACTAACACCAGGCGTAATGAGTTCCGTAACCCCACGTTTTACGATGGTTTTAGTCATTTTGGGATCTTCCAATTGATCGCAAATTGCAACCCTTTGACCAGCACGAACTAGTTTTGGCAAATAAGTATCTAATGAATGATGCGGAAATCCAGCCAATTCAATATGCGAAGCTTGTCCGTTGGCACGTTTGGTTAAAACAATTCCAAGAATTTCGGCAGTTTTCACTGCATCGGCTCCAAAAGTTTCGTAAAAATCGCCCACACGAAACAAAAGAATAGCACCAGGATATTTTGTTTTTATCTGGTTATACTGCCTCATTAAAGGCGTTTCGTTATCTGGATTATCGGGGTTTTGTTTTTTAGCCATTTGTTATTCCACTCATTTTATTTTTCAATAAAATAATGCTTTGCAAAATAGTTAATATGAAACTGAAAGTAATGTGTGTGAACAATTTTTTTTGTGGTAAAATCAATAAAAAAGCCCCTTTCGGGGCTGTAATTAAAAATTATTATCGTCTGCAGTTCGGCCATAAAGCGCAGGCACCATATTTCCTGATGCTCTTAGGTAAGCTACTAACTCGCCTCTGTGATGGTATAAATGATTGAATAAAAAACCTCTTACTACTTGAATTCTAGGCATGGCAGGCATTAATTCATGACCGTTCATTTCCATTTTCCAAGGAGTCATCATGCTTTCATCTTTTGCATTGGCTAAAATTGCTTGTGCATTTTTTATGTTTTCTTCTAACTTGGCTACAATATTTTCTGTTTTTGAAATATCGCCTTTATCGTATTTGTATTCACTCATTTCCATCACATCCATGTTAAATGTGCTATGAAACCAATTATACACCTCAGCTATATGAGAAGCCAGTTGAGCAATTGTCCAATTTTTTTCTTGAGGTTTGTAATCTAAAGCGCTTTCAGGAATGGCTTTTAACAATTTGCGGGTGTTTTCTGCTTCAAACATAAATTCGCCCAAAAGAGATTGTACTATCATAGTTTTAAATTTTTTTAAAAATCAAACATAGCATAATTATGTAAAAAGAAAATGTTTACAGGTCAAAATTTAGATTGTTAAAAATAAAATAACATTTACTCGGTTTTTTCTTCATAGTGCTCCATGGCAGCCTTTAACCTTTTGGCAATTCTGCTTTTAAAATGCCTTGGACCTAATACTTTTATACTTTCGCCAAAGCCTAATATTTCACGTTCCAATTCAAAATTTAACACTAAATCAAGCCTAATGATAATGCCTGTTTCATCCTCTTTTACCAATGTTTGCGATGGATGAATGGGTTTGGTTAACACATAAGGCGCATTATGGCTATTTACATGTAAAATAATTTTGTTGGCTCTATCTCTATTCGTTTTTGTAACTCCTAGTAAATCATTAAAATACCTTTCAAAATCAACACCTTCGTAAGGCACAAACTTTTCGTTTGGCAGTTCTTGAAATTCTATAATTCTATCCAAAGCTAAAGTCATTAATGTTGCACCCTTTTTAGGTTTGGCAATTAAGAACCAACGGTTGCGGTATTCTTTCAATAAATAAGGGAAATATATTTGGTTTTGCGCTGATTTTGCTTTGAACGATTTGTATTCAATCAACAAAGCTTTTTGGTTTAAAATAGCTTGGTACAAAGGATTGATATGTTCAATTCCTTTCAATAAATGATTGGTTTCAAACTGAATGCAATTGCGGCTACCTTTGGTCGATTTATTGATATTATTTTCCAATTTGGTAATCATATCGCTCATTTCATCAAAATAATTAAAACCATTTAGGTGCTTTAGCACGCCAACAATTTCTTTCATTTTTTCTACATCAGCATTGTTAATAGGAGTTTTGGTTATGCTAAAGGTATTGTCTTCATAGCTATAATATTTTTTATCGGTAACTATAATGGGCGCGTTGTAACCCAACTTGTCACTGCGCATCAGTTGAATATCAGCTTGAATGGTTCGCTTTGAAATACCTGTAGAAATACCTTCATATTCGTACAAAGCATTCGATACTTTTTCAATCAAATCATCCAAAGTCCATTTTCTAAACCTGTTTTGTAAACATTCGTCAATGGTTTTATACCTGATTAAGGCCAATTTGTTAATAGACATGGTGTTGTTTTTTATTTCAAATATAGGCAAGTAACTGAATAAGTGCGCAGCGTATTTGCGTAGTCGAATGTGCGTTATTATTTGTAATTATACTTCCAATTTAAATACTATTTCCAACAATTTTCATATAAGAATTTAATTACTTCATTATTAATTTCGTGTTCAAGTAGATTCCAATAAGCTTGTTTTACTTCATTTTCAGATGACTCAATTTGTTCCTGATGCTTATTTAATAATTCAATATTTTCTTTCTTATTTGTTGGTATTGCAAAAATCTTTTTATTGTTGTATATGTTAGTTGCTTCAAAAGAATTTTCTGTGATTTTAATGTTTTTAAAACTTTGGAATATTGGCAAATCAAAATTTAGCTTATCTGTTTTTTGCGGGAAATATGTCAATACAGGGTGAATAACCCAAAATGATTTTTGAATATTTTTATTCTCAAAAAAAGAATAAGGTAAAATTGAGGTAACAAGGAAAATTTTATCTTCCATTTGAAATTTAAAGAGTCCTTTTTTTAAAGGGTTTGCAACTTCTTTAAGTTGGTTTAGAGCTTGAATATTATGTTCTACTGTTGTTTTGTCTAAAAATATTGTATTCAAAATGTTGACCATTTGAAAAAATCCATTAAATAATGTGATGCCTCTTAAACTACCTGCTGCGGGATGAGCAAATGAATTTCGAATATTTTTTGCAGCATTCCATTCTTTCGTTAAAGTTGAAGAAGTATATGCTTCAATTTTCTTTATTTTTTTATCTAAAGTTTCAAATTTTTTTTCCTCAAGTATATTTAATTCTTTAAGTCGAAGTGAAATTGCTGATTCGAAAATTCGTGTTACTTTGGAAAAGGCTTCATCAATCAAAGGATAATGATAATAGGAATTACATAAGAGCCTTTCAACCACTTTGAATTCTTCTTTTATTAATTCAGGAACATTATCATGAAATCTTCCAATTACCATGAACTTACTCATGAATTCTGAATGCGAATTCACTCCCCAAATTTCCCATCTTTCATCTGGTTTTTTGTATTCTTTAAGTAAGTTTTCCATTGTCGAACAAAAAAATTGTGAGCCGAAATATAAGATAATAATTACTTTTACATCTTCAAATAATTGAAACCAATTTACAATTCATTAGAAGGAAATAACAAAGGCTGCCCTCAAGCAACCTTTGTTTTAAACCAATGTTTCATTAAAAGTTTGTATAGGATTTCCTCTTTCCAATTGATGGTGTTTAAGCCACTTATCTTGAACCAATTTTTTAGCTTTCTCTACTTCATCTAGCATCAGTTTATCTTTTAGTTTTTCTAAAGCCAGTTTTTTGTTAAGCAATTGCGAGCGTTCTTGATTGGCGGTTACAAATATTCCTGTTGGTAAATGTATGGCTCTTACTGCCGTTTCTACCTTGTTTACATTTTGCCCGCCAGGGCCGCCACTGCGCATGGTTTGGTAACTAATATCGCTTTCTTTGATTTTCATTTCTTTGCTTATATCAAAACAATCAATACCCACAAACCAGTTTTTACGCCTATGAAATTTCCTATACGGACTTTGAGCTATCCATAAAATACTGCCTGTCCATTGTTCACAAAAACTGCTGATATTATTTCCACTTAATAGGAGCGTTACTGAAAAGTAACAACCTTTCAATTGGCCTTTTATGCTATCAATGATATTGATTTCTATGCCTTTATTTTTGGCTTCAGCCATTAGTTTTTCTACTACTTTGGCTACTGCTCTTTCGCATTCCTCGGGCCCTTTGCCCGAGGTTATTTGCATTATTTTTTTCTCCATTTTACTCTTTATTCATTCTTACTATTTTAGGGTAAAATATCCCTTCTACATTCACTAAATCACTCTGATTGCGCATTACTTGAGCAATGTCTTTATAAGCATTTGGCGCTTCTTCGGTGCTACCACCAATTAAAGTTACACCATGTTCAATCAACAATTTTTTCATTCCCGAAACGGTATTCATTTGTTTGGCTTTGCTGCGACTCATGGCTCTTCCTGCTCCGTGCGAAGCTGAGTTGATGGAGGCTTCGTTTCCTTTGCCACTCACCAAATATCCTGGATGAATCATGCTACTAGGAATGATACCTAACTCACCTAATTTGGCAGGCGTAGCACCTTTGCGGTGAACTATCATTTCTTCGCCATCTACCATTTCTTTCCATGCAAAATTGTGATGATTTTCCACTTTCATAATGGGTTTAAATCCTGTTTGCTTGGCTAAGTTTTTATGGATTACATCGTGGCAAGCTTTGGCATAATCGCCTGCTAAATTCATGGCTAACCAATATTCCATACCCAATTCAGTGTTTAAATCTAACCAAGCTAATTGCTTGGCATGATTAGGAAGTTTGCACACATCCATGGCTTTTTGAAAGTAATGCATAGCAATGTTTGCACCCAAACCTCTGGAGCCAGAATGTGATAACAAAGCGACATATTTTCCTGCTTTTATGTTCAAGTTATTTTGTTCTTGCAATTCAATTATGCCCCATTCTACAAAGTGATTTCCGCTGCCCGAACTGCCTAATTGCCTAGCTGCTTTGCCTTGCAATTGTTTAATAAAAGGTATTTCGTTAAATACATGGCTATCCAAAATATCATGCGATTGTTTTGTTTCCAAACCGCCTTCCATTCCAAAATGTGTACTTTCTTTTAAAGCCATTTTACATTGATAACTGTATTGTGTCAATGCACGTTCATTTGCTTCAAAAATGGTCATTGCCATGCGGCAACCAATATCTACACCTATTCCGTAAGGTATTACAGCATTTTTAACCGCTAGCACGCCACCAATAGGCAAGCCATAACCCGCATGTGCGTCAGGCATTAATGCTCCTTTTGCTGTAATGGGTAATCGTAAAGCGATGTCCATTTGTTGCTTGGCAGATGTTTCAATAAACTTGGTTCCAAAGGTTTTAACAGGTTGTGGTTCGGTTAATAAATCGTAAGATGTAAAGTGTTTATCTTCTTTTTTGTCTAAAAACTGCAAAGCTATTTTGCTTAAAAATTCATGTGTTTCATATTGTGTTGGGTTGTTTTTTATTTGGGTTAATAAATCAAGCGCCTCTTGTTTACTTTGGTGCTTGTAATGTTTTGATAAAATAGTAATAGCCAAACTGCGTGTTTGGTTATTGGTATATCCTATTTTGCTTAAATCTTTTGATCTAATATGCATTCAGTTTTTTAAATTTTTTTATTGACTTTTAAAGGCAGTCAAGATCCTTGTTAATTAAAATTTTGATGGAATTTATTTTCTAAAAAAGCCATCTGATAAGCATGCGTAATGCTTGGAGCTATTATTTTTTACTAGCTACGCGGTTATAGTGCACTCAGAAAAGGGCTTATTGAACATCTTTCAAAATTCTTTCATAAGTCATTGCGAACGTAGAGAAGCAATCTCAAACAAGGTGTGTTTCGGAGAGATTGCTTCGTGCCTCGCAATGACGATTTAACTAACTTTGCGTTAAATGATTGAATTATGAAATTTTGTAAATAAAAAATACCTAAATAAGAATTGGGCATAACAAAACACAACCAATTGTTACTTGATTTTTTTAGTTACCGATAAAATTTTGCAGGAAAATTATTGAACAATGAATTTTTCCTGCAATTATGCAGTAAGCAGTGCACTGGTTGTATGTAGCGACTTTTTCATTGTAGTAGTTATTATTGATTAATTATTATTTTGAGCGCACAAAACTATATTTCTTTTTTTATAAAACAAAAAAATAAAATTTTTAGGTCTAAATCGATGTTTTTGGTAGTATAAAAACGAAGGTGGATTTTTTTACTACGCAATACACTTGCACACTTGAAAGTGTAATTGATACATTATGAAGAAAAATAATTTTATTTGTTTGAAAATGAAATATTTAAATAAAATACATTTTACGCATTCTATTACGCAAATAAGCTGCATAATTCAGCCTGCATCTTTGCCATATCAAAATGACTCCCCTACAAGATTGGCTGAACATATTGAAAAATATGGCTTGTAGGGGTTTTATAAAATTAACTAACTATGAATACACAAATTAACGGTAACGATTTAATAGAATTAGGTTACGAACAAGGTGAAATATTAGGATTGGCTTTAAAAGCTAACAAAAAAAGAACTGGCTACACACGTGATGAAATGATGATGCATTATAAAAATGTGTTGGAAAATGCTGCGGGATATTTAGATCATAGAATATTTGGAAAATTAGCTACTGCCATCATTGAAAAAGCAAATTCGCCAATTGAAGAAACCATTGCATTGGTTGAAAATGCCAGTGATTATAACATTTACGGAAAAGAACATATAGAAGAAGGAGCCATCAAACAAATGGATATTGCCATGAAATTACCTGTTACTGTTGCTGGTGCTTTGATGCCAGATGCACATCAAGGTTATGGATTGCCAATTGGAGGAGTTTTAGCTACTAAAAATGCCATTATTCCTTATGGAGTTGGGGTTGATATAGGATGCAGAATGGCGTTAACTGTTTTTGATATTTCGGAAAATTATTTTTACCAAAATGCTAATATTTTTAAAGATAAATTGATTGAAAATACCAAGTTTGGTGCGGGTCATGGTTTCCATGGACGACATAAAGCCGACCATGAAGTGTTGGATAGAAGTGAATTTAATATTACACCATTTATTAAAAACATGCACGATAAAGCATACTCACAATTAGGAACTTCAGGTGGTGGAAACCATTTTGTGGAGTGGGGAATCATTGAGTTTGCGGAACGTGATGAAGCATTGAATGTAAATGCAGGAAATTATTTGGCATTGCTTACACATTCAGGTTCTCGTGGATTTGGAGCAACTATTGCAGGGCACTATACTCAGTTGGCCAAATCATTATGTAAATTACCACAAGAAGCAAGAAACTTAGCTTATTTAGACTTGAATTCAGAAGCTGGACAAGAGTACTGGATTGCCATGAATTTGGCGGGTGATTATGCATCTGCTTGTCATGAGGTAATTCATAACAAATTGGTAAAAGCGGTGGGAGGAAATGTGTTGGCTAAAATTGAAAACCATCATAACTTTGCTTGGAAGGAAATTTGGAATAATGAAGAAGTAATTGTGCATAGAAAAGGTGCAACTCCAGCAGGAAAAGGAGTGATGGGAATTATACCAGGTTCTATGACTGCACCAGGATTTTTAGTGAGAGGTAAAGGAGAAAGTAATGCCATTAACTCTGCATCGCATGGTGCTGGGCGACAAATGAGTAGAACAAAAGCCATTCAAAATATTTCGCAAGCTGATATGAAAACCATTTTAGAAGCTAACCAAGTTAACTTAATTGGAGCAGGTTTAGACGAAGCCCCGATGGCTTACAAAGACATCAATATGGTAATGAATTCGCAAAAAGATTTGGTGGATGTAGTTGCTAAATTTACCCCAAAAATTGTGCGTATGGCCGATGATGGAAGTAGGGAGGATTAATGGAGTTGGATTGTTTATAGGTTAAATTGCTATATTGTTAAATAGGTTATATGACTTATTTTTTTAAAGCTTATCAATTTGGGTAAGCTTTTTGCGTTTTATTGGTTTGGATTTTTCTAATAAAATAATCTAATTATTTGTAATTGAATTGTTTTGCAGATTAGTAAAGCATTGAAAATTCTACCGATTTATGCTGTAAAAAATTTACCTGACAATTTAAATTAATTAAACGTTCTTTTGAACCTTTGCTCAATATTATAAGCTACTTTTTTTGAATCTATTTCGTCTAATTCAATTCTGTGGTAAGTATTGTTTTTAAGTATAAGAATTAAATGATCACGATACCTTCTACTTTGTTTGTGAGGAGTTATTAATATGAATGCATCATGAATTTCGGTATAATAAAACTCTGTTACTTCATATTCGTCAGGCTTAACATTTGTTAGTTTTAATTTATCTGTTTCAAAATTAAAGGTGATATACTTTTTAAAAGCTGCGTAAAAACAAATTAGGGTTGGAATACCAAACAATAATAAAACGGGAATAATTGAAATGGTAATATTGTTTTTGTATTGGTACCATAATAAGTATAATCCGACCGAAATTATTAATAAACCTACAACAGCATTCAATATTCTCATTGAATTATTTGTTGTAAGTTTATTTAATAAAATATCCTTTTCATTGAATTCAAATCTTGGATCATCTGTTCTATAGAAATACTGATTAAAAAATCGAAGCCTGCTATTTTCAAAAAGTAAATCTGTTAATTTCTTTAAATTTTTAAGTGCATCTATTTCTTCATCCAATATTTTATTGTAAGGATAAACATTTACAAGTTTTTCGTCCATTTAAATTCAAAATTATTTTATTTCACTTACATCACATCAATTCCCAATTTTTTTACCCTTGACCAAATAGAGCCTTTGGTTCGGTTAAATTGTTTCGACAAATCGGTCATGCTTATACCTTTTTGGTACAATCGTTTTAATAAATCGTCTTGTTCTTTGGTCCAAGTTTGATAAGCTTCTTTTGGCTTTTTATCGGTAACTTTTGGTTCAAATACATCGCCATAAATACTGGCTTCGTCTTTATCGTAAATTACTACTCTGCGATATGGTTGTTTGTTGGTTTTATTGCTTTCTAGTGCAGTTGCTTTTTCAGGTTTTTTCTTTTCAATCACCAAAATTTCAGGCGTTTTTTCAAATGCCTTTGGTAATAAATCTTGATGAATTTTTAAAGTGTTTTTGGTACGAGTAACTGCCACATACAAAAGGTTTATTTCTTCATTTAACTTTGGAATATTTAGTTCAAAGTCCTTTTCCAACTCTTTTTTATCTTTTAGTTTTTCTAGCTTGTCTTCAGTTATAAAATCGTTTACCAATTCAATGCTATCGTACTCCATGCCTTTGCATCTATGCACCGTTGAAAATATAATTTCTGCCTTGTGTTTTTCAGCATTTTCAACATGTTTGCTCTTAATGGTTTTGATGATATCGTAAATTTCATTTTCGTATTCTTTCACCATTTCTACCATCATGCCCAGTTGCTTGTCTTCGGTTTTTTCAATATAATCTTCTAGCTCGCCCATGCTTTTCATTTCCTTAATCATGGGGTCTTTAATCATGCTGTGTTTGTTATTGTATAAATTCAATACATCGTATAGCGAAGTACCATCATCGGCATAAGTGTACGAGTTAAAATTGCCTTCAAAGTAAATGTGTTTTACACGTGTATTTTCAGTTATAAATTCAATGGCTTTTAGTATTAAACCCAAGTTGGTTCTTGCTATAATGGCTTTGGTTTTGCCTGTTTTATTTTGACCTTTCCCTGTAATGGTAAGTTGTAAAGGTTGGTTAAAATAATTTTTCCATTTTAAAATTTCGCTAGCCAATTTTGCCACATTTTGGCTAAACCTAAAACTAACCGAGAGGTTATAGGTTGTAAAATTGGCTTTCTCTAACGAGTTAACTGCGAACCGCCAACCATAAATTTGCTGATGCGTATCGCCTACAATTACTTTGGTAGCAGCTTGATTTAAAAATGTATCCAACATGGCAGGCGATGCATCTTGTCCTTCGTCAAACAAAATATAATCGTATGGCAAGATTGGATTCGATAATTGAAATTTTTTCAAATAAAAATCGTGGGTAATTTCAATTTCAGCTCGGTTCATTTTGGCTAATAACTCACGTGCATTTTGAACAATTAATTCATAATGTTTTTGCACAAAATCTTTAGCTAAATCATCAGTTACCAAATCCAAATAATTGAGGTCTTGAACCTTGGTTTTATTGCTATTGCAAAAGTAAGCTACGAGTTTATTTATGTGATTGGCAGCTATATACTCAGCATGTTTTTCGCCCCTAATTCTTAAGTTTAAGAGTTGTACTAATTCTTGGGTTTTATATTCTTGTGGTCTTACACGGTAATTGCTTTGCATTACCATATATTTAAATGCCAATGAATGCGCTGTTTCAACTTGCACATTGTTTAAACCACTATCAATAAATTTTTTAACAGCTTCTAACTTTACAGATTTATTAAAAGCCAAATACAAAATGCGGCTGTTAGCAGGGCGAGCTTTGGCATATTCAATAATGGTAGTGGTTTTACCCGAACCGGCTACTGCGTTTATTTTAATATTTCCTGTTGATTGAACAATGTCAATTTGCTCCTGAGTTAAATGCATAAAGGGCCGCGAAAATAGGAAGTATTAATGATAAATTTTGAAGTATGAATTGTTATTTTGAAGCATTATTATTGAAGTAACAGAACAAAAAAAATTACTTATGATAAAACAAACCATTTTAATAGTATTAACTGCTTTTACGATTTCAAGTTGCAATAATTCAGATAACAAAAAAATGGCATCTCAACAAAGCCAAACCGAAACTAAAACACAAATAGATAGCATTTTAGATGAACTAAATAATAAATTTACCATTAACGGTCAACCAATTAATCCAAGGGTTATTCATGAGCTAACTGGTGGCGATTTTGATATGTCGGATGGGCCAATCATTACTGCTTTAGATTTGAAAAAGGCCAATGATAGCAACCGTTATTTTTGCGATTCATGTTTAGGTAAATACGATATTTACTTTGGAACAGATAAAGATGGCAATGATTTAAGCCATTTTTCTTATAAGTACTTGGGCAAAACCTCCAACAATATTCATGTGGTACAAACATCAAGCAATGGTGGAGGCTCAGGCTCTTGGAGTTTTGTTTTGTTCTTAAGTGTACAAAAAAGAAGTGCCTATGTAATGGGTGAAAAACAAGAGCAATTATTATTGAATTTAGAAGGCAGTGCTGACGGTCCGTCTGGTAGTGGTTTATACGGCACTAGTTCAAAAATAGCTATAAAACAAAACACGGTTACCATTGATTACGAAACCAATGAACCTGACGAAAATGGAAAAGAAAAAATAACCAAAAATAGTAAGCAATTTGAGTTTTGATGCCACTATCTATTGGTTAAAATAACTTGTTTCAGTAATTTCTACTTGGTAAAATTAGCATCTTTTGAAAACTTATTGCTGAAGAATTCAATAACAGCGAAAATTAATATATTTGTCAAATTAAAATAAATGAATCATGAAGAAAATTATTGTTGCCTTATTGCTCATATCTGCAAACGTCCTTTCTGCTCAAACTTTTACTAAAATAAATATTGATTCTGTAACCGGTTTAGTAATTTTTGATGAGGTAGTTAAAGTTGATAGTATAACTCAATTGGAACTTTATAGTAGAGGAAGACAATGGTTTGCAGTAAACTTTAACTCAGCTAAGTCTGTTTTAGAAATGGAAGATAAAGAGCTTGGTAAGTTGATAGGAAATGCTTTTCAAGATATTTATTTCACAAAATCCTTTTTAGCAGACCCTCCAACGAAGTGTTATTACACAATAAGTCTTTTTGTTAAAGATGGAAAATATAAATTAGTGGTTTCCAACTTTAAAATCCAAGCTTATCCAAGCCAATATGATCTAAATCCAAAGAAATATTCATTAGAACAATATTTGACATCTAAACCTGATGAAGATAAAGGAAATCAAGAAATAAAAGTAATCGCACAGATTTTAAAAGTCACAAATTCAATTTCTGAGTCAATTAAATCAGTTATGAAAACAACTGTAAAAAAAGATGATTGGTAAATATTTTTACATCAACACAAATTCAGTCAGGTAACTGTAATGGAACAAGATAATATTTCAGATAAATATACGAATTTATTATTGGAATTTTTATTTATCTAAGTTCAAATAATGTTCAACCTTTTCTTTGAATTCTCCGCCATGAAAGGGTTTTGCTGATTTATCATAGTTTGTCTCTATTTCTTTCAACAACAATTTGAATATTTTTTCTTTTTCACTTATTAGTTTAATAAAGTCCGGTAAATCTTTAAATAAAATTTTGTAATTCTCTGTCCTATAATTATATATTGTTCTAACACTACTACATTTACTTATTAATTCAAAATCTTCAATAGAATCATATTTTTTGTTTTTCACTAAACCTTTTTGTATTAATGCAAAAATATTTTCATAAAAAAACTTTAAATCGAAAGGTATTCCACTTCCTTTTTTTAAGATATCAATGTAGTCTAAATCTTTAAAATTTTCTTTACTACTAATAGTAAATGACTGCATCAAATCCATATAATATTCTAAAGTGATGGCATCATCTTCGTTTTGTTTTTTTTGATATTCAGCGAATAATGTATTAAATATCAATTTGTAATCAGTAAGAGTTTCATCATAAAATTTCATCATTTCATTGAATTGTTCGATATTATTTTGACCTTTATATTTATTAAATATTTTAAAATAGATCTCTACATTGTTAATTTGTAGTATCTTATTCATCATGTAAAAGCTATTTGATGTTCTACTAGGTAAAATATATTTTTTATTTTCTAATTCTAGAATTGTTTTTTCATAATAACTCTTTAGTTCCAATAGTTCATTTATTGATATCCTAATCATTGAAATGAAATAAATAGTTTTTTCGTCTATGGATTTCAGTTCGTCATTATGTTTTTCTTTTGTATTCCACCAGTTTGATAAGATAAAACCTAAGAATAATAAGATGAAAGGTGATGAATTTTTTAAAAAAGATAAAAAATCATTTGCGTTGGATAAAGTGAGTGTAATATCTAATATCATATTATTGCTTTTGATACAAACATCGACAATCAATAATTATACTTTCCAACTTTCAATTAACAAAAAAAAGCGACCCTTTCGAATCGCTTTTTTATTGCCGATGTTGGCGTCCTCGCCAATATCATTTATTGCAGGTGAGTACACCTGCAATGGCGGCTTGTTTTTAGTTAGTTTGACTAGCTTTTGGAGCTGCGTCTAATATTTCTTGGCTTACACCGCTAGCATATTGCTCAAAGTTTTTAACAAACATAGCAGCTAATTTATTAGCTTGTGCATCATATCCATCTTTATCAGCCCAAGTATTACGTGGGTTTAAAATTTCAACAGGTACATTAGGGCAAGAAGTTGGCATTTGGTAACCAAATACTGGGTGTTGCTCAAATGTTACATTGTTTAATTCGCCATTTAAAGCTGCGGTAATCATAGCACGTGTGAAAGATAATTTCATACGAGAACCAGTTCCGTAAGCACCACCGCTCCAGCCTGTGTTAATTAACCATACGTTTACATTAGGATTTTCTTTTAATTTTTTACCTAATAATTCAGCGTATTTTCCTGGGTGTAAAGGTAAAAATGCTTTACCAAAACAAGCAGAGAAAGTAGCCGATGGCTCAGTAACTCCAGCTTCTGTTCCAGCTACCTTAGCAGTGTAACCACTAATAAAACTGTACATAGCTTGACCTACATTTAATTTAGAAATTGGAGGTAATACACCAAAAGCATCAGCTGTTAAGAAGAAAATGTTTTCTGGAGTTTTTCCTACCGAAGGTACAGCTATATTATCAATTAAATCAATTGGATAAGCAGCACGTGTATTTTCAGTTACCGAAATATTAGTGTAATCAACTGTAGAAGTTCCTGGAATAAAACGGGTGTTTTCTACTAACGAACCAAAACGGATGGCATCAAAAATTTGAGGCTCTTTTTCTTTAGTTAAATCTACACATTTTGCGTAGCAACCACCTTCAAAGTTAAATACTGAATCTTCAGCCCAACCGTGCTCATCATCACCAATTAACTTACGTTCAGGATCAGCACTTAAAGTAGTTTTACCAGTTCCTGATAAACCAAAGAATACAGCAGTATCGCCATTTTTACCAATATTTGCAGAGCAGTGCATTGATAAAGTATTGCGTTCTTGCGGTAATACGTAGTTTAATACGGTAAAAATACCTTTTTTCATTTCGCCTGTGTATCCACTACCACCAACTAAAATAATTTTTCTAGAAAAATCAATGATAGAGAAGTTGTGTTGACGGGTTCCATCTTCAGCAGCTACAGCTTTAAAACTTGGTGCATTTAAAATTAACCATTCAGTTTCAAAAGTTGGTAATTCACTAGCTTCAGGACGTAAAAATAAATTATTGCAAAATAAGTTATGGTAAGCAGTTTCGTTCACTACTGTTACGTTTAGTCTGTAACGAGGATCAGCACAAGCATAAGCATGACGCATGTAAACTTTTTTACCTGCATAATGAGCAATTACTTTGTTCATTAATTTTTCAAACTTGTCGCTCTCGAAACGATTATTAACATCGCCCCACCAAACAGTATTTTCTGTTTTGCTATCTACCACACAAAATTTGTCTTTAGGCGAACGACCAGTGAATTCACCAGTATCAGCCATTAACGCGCCAGTATCAGTTAATACGCCTTCGCCATTAATAATTGCATGGCTTACTAACTCGGCAGGGGTAAGGTTTTGGTGTGCTGCAGAAGCACTTTTCAAAATCCTATCTAAGATAGAAATGTTTGTCATATTCAGAGTTTTATATTAAATAAATATAATGCGAAAGTATTTTTTATTTTGATTTATAAAAGCACTTTCTAAGGCTAAATGGCCTGCAATGATTAAAATCAAAATAAACATTAGTTGCAGATATAGCTTGTGGTTTTGTTTTAAACTGCTGTTTAATAGTGTTTTAAGTCGAATATTGTCTTTGGAATAATACTGCTGAAAGGTTGTTTTAGAGGCTAAATCGCGTATAAATCATTTTTTAAAAACTGAAAAATCAGGTCTTTGTTAGGCTATATTCTACTAGCAATTTTTAGGTTTTTACACCATAAATATTTTAAATAAAATAATTACTTTCGCTCCTTCAAAAAAAGTAAAAATTGAATGTTTGATAGAGAAAGACCTAGTTTTGAGGATAGCAATAATGTAACAGTTCAAAGATGTTTTTATGCTTACGAATTTGCCAAACCATATATAACTAATAAAAATACTGCCGATATTGGCTGCGCTGATGGTTACGGAACTCAGTATTTAGCTGATTTTACCATTAGTACCGTTGGTGTTGATTATAGCGAAGTTACCATAGCCGATGCTCGCAAAAAACATGCAGCTAAAACCAATTTAACTTTTAAATCGGGTAAAGTTCCACCCATTCCTTTGGAAACCGAAAGTGTAGATGTAGTAACCGCATTTCAATTTATTGAACATATTGAACTACGCAAAGCATTTATGGAAGATGTAAAACGTGTGCTTAAGCCAGGAGGTGTTTTTATTTGCACTACTCCAAATGTAAAAATGAGCATTGCGCGTAATCCCTTCCATGTGCATGAATATACTTTTGACGAAATGCAAAAAGAAGCATCAAGCGTATTTTCTAAAATTGAATTACAAGGTTTGCAAGGCAATGAAGCCGTAAACAAATATTACGATGATAACTCCAAATGGGCAAAACGTATTTTAATGTTAGATCCATTGGGTTTACATAAATTAGTTCCTGCTAATTGGTTAGTGGCTCCTTATAATTTTTTAACCAGCATTATGCGTAAAAATTTAAAAGAAACCAATAACGATACTTTAAAAATAACCACTCAGGATTTTCATTTAACTAAAGATAATTTGGATAAAACTTGGGATATTTACTTAATAGCTCACAAATAAATAATACTAAATTTAACAAATTGATTAAACCATGAAAGGCACAGGATTAGCATTAGTAACCCCTTTTAAAGCCGATTTGTCAATTGATTTTGATGCATTGTCAAACTTAATTGAGCACGTAATTACTGGAGGAGTAGAGTATGTGGTAGCATTAGGAACCACAGGCGAAAGCGTAACTTTAAGTAAAGACGAAAAGAAGCAGGTTTATCAATTTGTTCAACAACAAGTTAAAGGCAGAGTGCAATGTGTGGCTGGTTTAGGTGGAAACGATACTGCTGAGTTAACTGACTATATCAAATCGTTTGATTTTACTGGTTACGATGCGGTACTTTCGGTTAGTCCTTATTACAACAAACCAAGCCAAGAAGGCATTTACCAACATTTTATGAAAGTGGCTGAGGCCAGCGCTAAGCCTATTATTTTATACAATGTTCCGGGAAGAACTGGTAGTAATATGACAGCGGATACTACTTTACGTTTGGCTAAAGCCAATAGTAAATTTATTGCGGTAAAAGAGGCAAGTGGAAACGCAGAACAATTTATGGATTTAATTCATCAAGCACCTGCAGGTTTTTCGGTAGTTAGTGGCGATGATAATTTAACCGTTCCTTTTATTTCGATGGGCATGACAGGAGTAATTTCGGTTATTGGTCAAGCTTATCCTAAAAAGTTTTCTAATATGGTTCGTGCTGCTTTGAATAACGATATTGTAACCGCTCGTACTTTGCATTTTGAGTTATACGATGTAATGAAATCAATTTATTTAGATGGAAATCCAGGTGGTATAAAAGCATTATTAAGCTTAATGGGTATTTGTCAAAATATTGTTCGTTTACCATTGGTACCTGTAAATAATGGTGCTTTCGAAACCATTAAAAAACATTTCAATGAAACTAAAGCTTAATTCAGTTTTATCAATAGTGCTTTTAGTTTTGGTTGCTGCTTGTAATCAAAAACCAAAGGAGCTTAAATTTAGTGATTTTAAAATTGCTAATACGCAATTTCCAATTGCTGGAGATAGCTCTCGCAGCTGCACTTTTGAGGCAAGTATTCCAATTTTTGAGGATGGAAATCAACAATTAATTGATTCAATCAATACTTTTATTGGTCAAACATTTTTTGAACATGAAAGTAAAATAACCGATTTAAAACAATTGGTTAAAGCTGAAGCTGATAGTTTTTATCAAGATTATTTACGCGATTTTTCAGAGTTTAACGAAGCCGATTTTCCGCTTACTTACAACTATAATCTAAAGTTAGCTGTTGCATTTCATAACGATAAATATGTAACATTAAAAAACGAAAATTATGAATACACAGGCGGTGCTCATGGCAATTATGCTACTTTGTACCATGTGTTTGATGCTACCAACGGTAAGCGAGTTTCTATTAACGAATTAGTGGCAGATACTTTAAAATTAGATCAATTGGCAAAGCAACAGTTTTATGCATTAAAACAAATTGATAGCACCAAGTCAATTAACGATCAAGGATATTGGTTTGAAAAAAATGTATTTAGTTTAAACAGTAATTTTGGTTTACTAAACGATACTTTGGTTTTTACTTATAATCCTTATGAGGTTACCAGCTATGCCGAAGGTCAAATTGATTTGAAAATACCTTTGAATTTATTAAAGTAAAAAATAGTTAATTCACGGTTCTGAATTAATTGGTATGTTTTTTGGCTAGTTATAAAATTAGTAAATCCAAAATTTAGCAAAATCAACAATAAAAATGAAACAATTTTTCAAATATATTTTATTCATACTTAGCATTGTTTTTTCGCAAAATATTTTTGCACAGATTGATACAAGTGTATTTACTAGTCCAATTACCACCTTTGTAATTTCAGAAAAGCAAATTGACAGACATCAAAAATGGGTGATATTAGATACCAGCATCACTAAAAACGAAATTTTTCATCCTATGTATGCTAAATATGGTTTTTTCCAGGATATGGGAAATATTGGCTCTGCAGGACAATCTTTGATATTTGATGCTAATAGAAATTTTGGATACCGATTTACTCAAAATCCATGGAACAGTTATTTTTTTAAGCCTGAAGAAAGAATTTATTACAATTCAAAGTCTCCAATAACAGATATTACCTATGTGCAAGGTGGTGTAGAAACGGTTAACTTAAAGGTTAAACTAGCAATCAATGTTACTCCAAGATGGATGATTGGTGTGGATTACCATAGGCTAACATCCACAGGTAATTTTGTGCGTCAAAGAAATGGAGCTTATTACACACAAGCTTTCACTTATTATCAGTCAAAAAACGCAAAATATGCTATGTTGGCTAATTTAACTTGGAACTTAGGATATAACGAAGAAAGTGGTGGGTTAAAAAGCGATTCGAGTTTTGAGGCACTTTCAGGTACAAATAAAACAGGAAACAGTAATTTAAGTAATTCAGAAAATGGGTTTAGAAACAGAAGTTTTTATTTGAAGCAGTACTTTTATTATGGTAAAAGTTCAATAGAAATAAATAAAGAAGATACCATTGAAAAGTTCGTTAGTTATGGTCACTTTAGCCATACTTTAAAAGCAGAAGATGAGGTATATTATTTGCGTGTTAATGGCGATTCTAATAGTGTTATTTTTCCTAATGGATTAATAAAAACTTTTACTGATTCGGTTACTTCGCAAACTATTACCAACAAATTTGCCTACACACTTTATAATACCGATAGAAAAAATGAAATGCGCTTTGTTGAATTAGCGGCAAGTCATCAATTTGTAAATATCGATGTGCAAACCAATAAGCGAAGTTTTAATAATGTAATTTTTGAAGGAACTATTGAGCGTGAAGTTTTTAAAAATTATGGAATTTCATTCAGAGCAAATGGCGCCTATTCACCTTTGGGTTATAACCAAAATGATTTGAAATTAATTGGAGATATTAACTACAAAACTCCTTGGCTTATATTTAGTGGTGGGATTTTTAATAATTTGTACACACCAGATTATACTTTAACTTTTTTTAAAAGCAATCAATTTAATTGGGATAATCAAAATTTCAATAAAATAAATGTAAGTAATTGGCATGGGAGTATTGAAACACGCACTTTAAAAAACAATTTTAAACTAACCTTTAATCAGAATATATTAGCTAATTGGGTTTATTTTGGTACCGATGCTACTCCTAAACAAAGCAGTAACGTGGCATTAGTCCAAACCATTGAACTGCAAAAAGTGTTCAAACTTTGGAAATTTTATTTCGATAATAAAATTTTGTACCAAAAAAGCACTGAAGATTTTGTTCGTTTGCCGGAATTTGGCGCTGTATTGCGTTACTATTTCCAACAAGTATTGTTTAAAAAAGCACTGAATTTACAGTTTGGTTTTGATGCATTTTATAACACGGCTTTTTATGCACAAGCCTATAATCCTGCTACACGAGGATTTTACCTGCAAGACCAAAAGCAAATTGGTAATTATCCATTAATTAATGTGTTTTTATGTGGTGAAATTCGCCATGCAGTAATTTTTGCTTCATACGAACACCTTAACCAAGATTGGTTTAAATCAACAGGATTCTACAGCACCCCCAATTATCCATTACCATTATCAACCTTAAGAATAGGCGTAAGATGGAGGATGTATAATTAATTTTTGATTTGGAGATTTATTGATTTAAAGATTGCTATATTGTTGGATTGTTGAATGGTGGTCACACAAGGCGTGATTGAATTGAAGATTTAGTGATTTGTTGATTTTTGATTTAGAGATTGCTAAATTGTTGGATTGTTAATGGTTGATTGTAGCTCCAGTAATTGTCTATTGCTAATTGCCTATTGCAAATTCCTCAAATCCCATCTCACAAATCTCAACTCCCACACTCCATCGCTCCCAACGCATCAATTTATCAACAAATAGCAGTTTAATTTTATTATATCGAAAAAATCAAATTAATTGCAGGCATGGAAAATTTTGTGGTTTCGGCCCGTAAATACCGTCCGGCTAGTTTCGATACTGTAATTGGCCAGGGCCATGTAGTACAAACATTAAAAAATGCCATTAAAAACAAGCATTTGGCTCACGCATTTTTATTTTGCGGTCCACGTGGTGTAGGTAAAACTACCTCGGCACGTTTGTTAGCCAAAACTATAAACTGTACCAACTTAACTGCCGATTTAGAGGCTTGTAATAATTGCGATAGCTGTAATGCTTTTAATAACAATGCATCGTTTAATATTTATGAATTAGATGCTGCCAGCAATAACTCGGTTGACGATATTAGAGCCTTGGTTGACCAAGTGCGTTACGCTCCGCAAGGCGCTACGTATAAAATTTACATTATAGATGAGGTGCACATGTTAAGTGCAAACGCTTTCAATGCATTTTTAAAAACATTGGAAGAACCGCCTCCATATGCTAAATTTATTTTAGCAACTACCGAAAAACATAAAATACTTCCAACCATTATTTCTCGTTGTCAAGTATTTGATTTTCATAGAATTAAAATAGAAGATGCAGTTAAGCAATTAAAAGCCATTTGCGAAAAAGAAAATATTACTGCCGATGAAGATGCCCTGCATGTAATTGCCCAAAAAGCTGATGGAGCCATGCGTGATGCACTTTCTATTTTTGATAGAATAGTAAGTTTTAGCGGAACCAATATTAAATACCAAGATGTAATTAATAACCTAAACATCCTTGATTACGATTATTACTTTAAAGCTGTAAACCTACTTTTAAATGAAGATTTAGCGGGCTTACTTTTATTGTTTGATGAAATATTGAATAATGGTTTTGATGCGTTACATTTTGTTGGCGGATTTAGCGAACACATCCGTAATTTGATGGTTTGCAAGCATCCTGATACAGTAAAACTATTAGAAGTATCGCAAACGGTAGCTGTTAAATTTAATGAGCAAGCCAAAGCTTGCAATGTAGCACTGATGTTAAACGCATTGAATATTTTAAATAAATGCGAATTAGACTACAAAACATCGAAAAATGCTAGGCTGCATGTGGAGTTGTGCTTAATGAAATTAAGCCACATCCAATCTTATATCAACCTACAAAATAGTGGTGTTGACTTAAAAAAAAAATAGTTGATTTTTCTGATTCAACTCAAACAGTAACTACTGAAAATAAACCCATTGACAATCCATCCATTGTTAATACACCAGTAAACACTGAACCCACCATTACTCCTACTATAGTTCAGGAACAGCCAATTGCTGTTACTGAAAATAAAGTTGTTTCAAATAATCTTCCTCCAATGCCTAAAACTGGAGGTTTGTTTGGTAAAAAATCGGGAGATTCAATTGCTCAAATGAAAGAGCAAATGGCAGAAAAACTTAAAAACGAAATCCAAGAAACACAAAAAGAAACTCAAGAAAAAATTCTTGAAATTGTAGATACAAGTAAAGATGAATACTATTCAGATTCAGATATGAACCGTGTTTGGGTTGATTTTGTGATACAGTTAAATAAAGGTAGTTTAAGTTTTTTAAAGGAAAGAAAGTTAAAAAACGATAACCATAAAATAACGTTGGTACTTGCAAGTAACCATGAAAGGAGTTTGTGTGAAGAGCATAGATTAAATGCGTTGCAATATTTTAGAATTAATCTAAAAAATACCCAAATAAATTTAGATTTTGAGGTGGATTCCACCTTAATTCCAGAAACAAAATCGCTTTCGGTAGAAGATAAGTTTAACAAAATGGTAGAACAAAACCCCGATTTAGCCACACTTCGTCAATTGCTTGAATTGGAAATTGAATATTAATTAGTTTTGAGGAATGCAAAATTAATCGAAGATTTATCTGTTTATGGAAGTTATACATTTTGCCCCAACAATTTTATTTTTAGTAGTTAAATGCATAGAAATCGGTTTCATCGCAATTTTATAGACAATAAAATTGCGATGAATAATTATATTTTTCTCTACTAACCTATAATTAGAAAAAATACGAACCAAATTATTATTGGTTTATATTCAATCGATTGTTATTTAGCTTTCAATTACCAAAAATAACCTACTCATATTTTACCTTCGGTTTCAGTTCCAAATTAAGAAGACCGATTAGTAATTCTCTATCTATGGCTTCAGTAATTTTTCCTTCTTTTACAAAACTAATATAACCACGTTCTTCACTAATAACAAGGCAAATAGCATCAGTTTGCTCTGTAATTCCAATAGCTGATAAATGGCGTAATCCAAATTTATTAATTAAATCGGGGTTATCGCTAACGGGTAATACGCAGTTTGCCGCTTTAATTTTGCCTTTGGCTATGATCATTGCACCATCGTGTAATGGACTGGTTTTGTTAAATATGGTTAAAATCAAACGTTTGGTTACATTAGCATCAATGGTTTCACCACTGGCTGCTAAAAAACGCATTTCACTTGTTTTTGGAAAAATAATAATAGCACCAGTATGGGTTTCGGCTAATACTTGGCAAGCATCTACAATGGTTTCAAAATCAAGTTCGTCTGGGTCTTCTAATTTCCATTTCCAAGGAAAAATATTCCACCATTTTTTATTTTCTCCTAAGAACGAATTTCGCCCAATGATTAATAAAAAACGCCTTATTTCTTGCTGAAAAACTATTAAAACTGCCACCACACCAAAATTAGCAAATCCGCCTAAAATGGTTTCTAAAAGAGGCATTTCAAAATATTTAACCACCCACCAAAAGGCATAAAGCGTTAGCAATCCAATCATAATATTGAATGCCAAACTGCCTTTAACCCTAACAAATAGCTGCCAGCTAATTAATAGCACTAGCACCAAATCTACTAGGTTTATCCAGTTAAATTTATAGGTTAAAATTTCCATTTAGTTAATTTAGAGATTTTTCAATTTTGTGATTTGTGATTTGTGATTTGTGATTTGTGATTTGTGATTTGTGATTTGTGATTGAAAATTAGTTGAGCAATTTACAATTCAACATTCATAATTCATAATTCATAATTCAACATTACACTGCATCATTATCTTCACTGCTTCCACCGCTTCTTTTACATCGTGAACGCGGAGTATTTTAGCACCTTTCATTAATGCAATGGTATTAACTACTGTTGTGCCATTAAGTGCGTGTTGTGCATCGGCTTCAATTATATTTTGAATCATTTTTTTGCGCGAAACTCCTACTAAAATAGGCAATTCAAATATTTTAAATCTATCCATTTTATTAAGCAACTCGTAATTATGTTCTAAGTTTTTTCCAAAGCCAAATCCCAAATCTAAAATTAAATCAGCTACTCCATTTTGCTTTAAATACTCCACTTTTGGAATAAAATAGTTCATAATATCGGTAACCACATTTTGATACGTGGGGTTATGGTGCATGGTTTTATAATCACCTTGTTTGTGCATTAAAATATAAGGCACTTTTAGGTTAATTACAGTTTCAAACATTTTTGGGTCATCTTCTCCTCCTGATACATCGTTAATAATGGCGGCACCTGCGGCTATGGCTTGCTGAGCTACTTCTGCTCTAAAAGTATCAATGGAGATAATAATTTCAGGAAATTTTTCAGCTAGTTTTTCAATTACAGGAATGGCGGCTTTTAGTTCTGCTTCTTGGCCTATCATATCAGCTCCGGGCCTAGTAGATTGTGCTCCAACATCAATAAAAGTGGCACCTTCGTTTAGCATTTTTTCAGTTTGAAAAAGTGCATTATCAACCGAATTGTGTATGCCTCCATCAAAAAAACTATCGTTGGTAATATTTAAAATGCCCATAACTGAGGGTTTTTCAAGGCTTACCAATTTTCCTTTACAATTAATATATTTTTTAGATTTAAATGTTTGCAATGTGAGATGTAGGTTTAATTTTGCGCAATATAAAAATAGGTTTTATAAATAATTTTTAAAAAACAGAATGAGCAAAACTTCAACTCAATACGATGCTGTAATACAGAAATGTAGAGCAGTATTTATAAATAAAAATGCAGATTATGGTACTTCGTGGCGTATTATGCGTATTAGCAGTATCATTGATCAAATTTATATAAAAGCTAACCGTATTAGAACCATTGAAGATAATGGAATCATGAAGGTAAATGAGGGCATTGAACCTGAGTTTATGGGCATTATTAATTATTGTATTATGGGCTTAATTCAATTAGAAATGGTTGATAATAAACAAATGGATTTACCCCAAGAAACCATTGCTACACTTTACGATAAATATGTATTACAAACCAAAACCTTAATGGAAGAAAAAAACCACGATTATGGCGAAGTTTGGCGAGATATGTTGGTGACTACTTTTACCGATATGTTGCTAATGCGTATTCAACGTATGAAGCAAATTTTAGATAATAAAGGAAAAACCATAGCCAGCGAAGGAATTGATAGCAACTTAATGGATATGATAAATTATTCTGTTTTTGCTTTGATAAAGTTAGCTCCTATCAATTAGCTTCTGGCCACTAGCCTCTGGCTACTAGCTTTTGGTAAATGGTTTTAAACACAATGCAATAGATAATAAAACAATTATCAGTTAAACAGTTAAGCAGTTCAACAGTTAAACAATTCAACAATTAAGCAATACAACAATTAAACAGTTAAACAATTAAGCAATTAAACAATATAAACACATGAAAATTATAACACAAATTAGTCGCGTATTTGTAGGCGTATTATTTATTATTTCAGGAATAATTAAAGCCAATGATACCATAGGTTTTAGTTATAAATTAGAAGAATATTTTGAGGTGTTTCATATGCCAATTTTTATTCCTTTTGCAGTGGCAATGGCCATGTTTATTTGTATTTTCGAAATTATTAGTGGTGTAGCATTATTGCTAGGTGCTTTTAATAAACTTAATGCATGGTTATTATTATTAATGATAGTGTTTTTTACACTTTTAACGGGCTATTCAGCCATTACTCATAAAGTTACCGATTGTGGTTGCTTTGGCGATGCCATTAAGTTAAAACCTGTTGAATCGTTCTATAAAGATTTGATTTTATTGGTGCTTATTTTATTCATTTTCTTTGGACAAAAACATTTAAAACCGTTAATGAAATTTACCTTACAAAATATTGCTCTTTCGGTAGCATTTTTAGTGGTAACATTCTTTACTTTTTACACTTATATGTTTTTACCAGTAAAAGATTTTTTACCATATAAAGTTGGCAATAATATTCCTGAAAAAATGGTTTGCCCTCCAGGTTCTCCAATAGATTCAGTAGTTATGATGTTTATTTACGAAAAAAATGGTGTAAAAGAAGAGTTTGATGTAAACCATATTCCAAACGATACCAACTATAAATTTGTAGATAGAATTGATAAGGTAGTGCGCGAAGGTTGTAAACCGCCTATCCACGACTTTAGCCTTACCAATACTGATGGTTTAAACTATACAGATAGTTTATTTGCCAATAAAGGATACAAGCTGGTGTTGGTCCAAAAATCGGTAACTGAAGGTCGTAAAGGCTTAGAAAAACAAATAGCTTTACTAGCTGATGATTGTAAAAAAGATGGCAAAGAATTTTGGGCTTTAACTGCTACTTCGGCCGAAACTTTAGAAACTTATCGCCATCAAAATCAGTTAGCATTTAATTATTATACGGTAGATGCTGTTCCTTTAAAATCAATGGTTCGCTCAAACCCAGGATTGATATTAATGAAAGGCGGAGTAGTAATAAAAAAATGGAGTGCCTATAACTTCCCAACCTACGATATTGTAATGCGTTACATGCAATAAAAAAAATTAGAAATGCCGTATAGGTTTTTTAGGATAATCAATACATTAAACAGTTTCTTTAAACGCATTCAACATTCATAATCCAACATCCAAAATTTTAAAAAAATCTGTTATCAAAAATCAAAGAGTATATATAGTTGGCATGCCAGGTTCAGGTAAAAGTACTTGGGGTAAAAAGCTTGCGAATGCCTTAAAATACTCGTTCATCGACCTTGATGAAATGATTGAAAAAACAGCAGGTATGAGTATTGAAAATATTTTTGAGCAAAAAGGCGAAGATTATTTTAGAGAAATAGAGCAGAAATGCCTACTTGAAACAGCTTCGTTAAATAACGTTTTAGTTAGCACTGGCGGAGGTTGTCCATGTTATTTTAAAAATATGCAATTAATGAATAATGAAGGTATAACTGTTTATTTGAATGCTAACAAAGGCATTTTGGTAGATAGAATTTTGAATGCAAGGACGCAGAGACCACTGTTCTTTAACCTTTTAAAGCCCGAAATTGAAGTAAAAATAGATGAATTATTGATTAAAAGAATAGACTATTATATTCAAGCAAAATACACATTTGGCATACCTCAAGAATCGGTGCAAACCTTTGTAAATAAAGCCTCTCAGCTAATTTTAACTTATGGTTTTTAGTATTAAATAATACTAATCCGTTCTTTTTGTTGATAATGTGTGAAAATTTAGTTTTGTATTTTTTTTGAAAAATTTGACACAACACTTGATTTTTTAAATAGTATAACTACTTTCGTTATGCAAAAATTTTTAAATATAATATATGAACAAATCAGACTTAATCGATTCAATGGCAAAAGCTGCCGGTATTACTAAAGTTCAAGCTGCTGCTTCTTTAGATGCATTTATGTTATCAACTCAAGGAGCATTGAAGAAAAACGACAAAGTAATTCTAGTTGGTTTTGGAACCTTTTCGGTAACTAAACGTGCTGCTCGTAAAGGACGTAATCCTCAAACTGGTAAAGAAATTAACATTCCTGCTAAAAAGGTTGTTAAGTTCAAAGCTGGTGCTAACTTACAAGCTAAAGTTAAGTAATTTAACGAGCTATTGTAGCAAAGAAATTAAAAAGGCTGTTCATTTGAACAGCCTTTTTTGTTTAATAACGTTTAAATTTTTTGTTTGAACTTACTGTAAGTATACTTCAAATTGTTTCTTTTTATTTTGCTCCACACTTACATGCTCTTGAAAAGTAGTGTTTAGCTGAATGCCTGTATAATCGGCAGCAATCGGGAATTTTTTATGGTTTCTATCAACCAATACTGCTACTTGTAATTTACTTAATTTATAATTTAAAAATGGCAATGCTGCATAAACCAAAGTGCGGCCTGTGTTTAACACATCGTCAATAATTACCACAGTACCTTTTACCTCAAATTTTGCAGGTTTAATTACTGTACTTTCAATAGATGGTGATTCTTTATCAATGGCAATTTCAAGCAAATTCGATTTTAAATTACTAATTATATCTAATTCAGCTTGCAATAATTTAGCAATTTCATATCCGCGCGAGCTAATGCCAACAAACGTAATGTGTTTATCGCCAAAATTATTTTCATAAATTTGGTAAGCCATACGCTTAATAATTTTTTCAATGTCTGAATGATTGAGTACTTTTGTTTTCACTTTTATAAAAAATTATAGGGCAAATATATTTATTATTAAAAGCTTTCCGAATAGATTTTACAATGCTTTTGGATTATTTTATGATAAAACAAAAATATTTTTCTCGAATATATTTGCATTTATTTCAAAATAAATTACTTTTGCACTCCAAAATAATAAATAAAATGAAAGCAGGAATTCATCCAGAAAATTATAGAAAAGTTGCATTTAAAGACATGAGTAACGGATATACTTTTGTAACTGGTTCAACAGTAGATACTAAAGATACAATTACATTGGAAGATGGAATTGAATATCCTCTATTCAAATTAGAGATTTCTTACAAATCACATCCGTTTTTTACAGGCCAAAGCATGTTAATCGATACTGCAGGTCGTATTGATAAATTCAACAAACGTTACGCAAAAAAATAATTTTTTTGTTTACAAATATTTAAAGCCTTCCATTTGGAAGGCTTTTTTATTTTTAGCTAATTGCAGTTTTATTTTATAAAAAATTTTACCCAATGAATTACATTTTATTCGATAACCCTACCGATAGACAGAATCTGTTACCATTAACTTTTACTAGGCCTGTGGCCAATGTTAGGTGCGGTATATTAACCATTGCCCAAAAATGGGAAAAGCATTTAAAAACCAATGTTTCGTATTTAACAATGGATTATTTGCAAAACAAGTTTCCAATTACATTGGAAGTTGAAAATATTTTTGTGAATGGAAGTATTTGCCCTTCAGAGGTTTTGATAAATGAAATTAGCAGTTTAACTAAAGGGCAAGCGCTTTATAAAAACAATGTAATTATTGCATTTAACAGTGCTTTATTTGTTGATATTGCCAATATTGCTACTCAATTTGAATTAATTGAAACCAAAGCTGAAGATTTTATTCATATTAAATTTCCTCAAGATATTTTTTCGAACAATGCCAAAGGTATTGAAGATGATTTTAAATTATTAACTGCTGGTCGTAAATCGCAACCCATTTCAAGTACCAACCAAGTTATAAAACCCGAAAATGTGTTTTTAGAAGAAGGTGCCATTGTAGAATGCAGTATTTTAAATGCTTCGGGTGGGCCAATTTATATAGCTGCTGATGCTGAAGTGATGGAAGGCTGCAAAATACGTGGGCCTTTTGCTTTGTGCGAACATGCTGGTTTAAAAATGGATGCCAAAATTTATGGTGGAACCACGGTTGGTCCTTATTGTAAAGTAGGTGGAGAGGTAAGTAATGCGGTGTTTTTTGCCTACAGCAATAAAGGTCATGATGGGTTTGTGGGCAATGCAGTAATTGGCGAGTGGGTAAATATGGGTGCCGATACCAATAACTCTAACCTTAAAAATACTTACGATGAAGTAAAACTTTGGAACTACGATAAACAAAAGTTTGAAAAAACGGGCTTAACGTTTTGCGGCTTAATAATGGCCGATCATGCTAAATGTGGTATAAACACCATGTTTAACACAGGAACGGTAGTAGGAGTGGGTGCAAATGTGTTTGGCGCAGGTTTTCCGCGTAACTTCATCCCTGATTTTGCTTGGGGTGGCGCACAAGGTTTTGAAACATTTGTAATCAATAAGTTTTTTAAAACGGCCGAAGCAGTTTATAAACGCAGAAACGTAGAATTAACCGAAGACGATAAAAACATACTAAATTTTATATTTAACGAAACCAAACTATATCGTTTTTGGGAAACTAAATAATTAAGCCACAGATTAAACAGATTGCACAGAAAAATTTGATATTGATGTTGGCTTAACTGCCAACATCTTTTTTTATGAGCTTTTAAATAGGGGAAAACCTTAATTGGATAGTTGATTGAAAATACAATCTAAATTATTTAATAGTTCTTTACAGTCATTTGGATAGCAATTTTTAAATCCTTTTAGAAAATAGGTTTTAGTTAGGTTGTTATTAAATAAAATAATTTTGTACTCAATTGCGTAGTCACATTTTTTTATTGAATTTAATTTTGCTTCTGCATTTTTCCACTGCAAATCTGAAACGGTGTAGAGTTTTGAGTATATTGGATTGTTTTTTATAAAAGTAGTTTTTACAGGATTTAGCAATTTTGTAGTTTTATTATAACAAGTGTCAATAAATATTGAATCACCAGTAATCTTAATGGCTTTATCACATTTATTTTCAAATTGATTCAATGCAATAATTGTTATTGTTGATATCTCTTTCGAAACTTGACAAAAGCCAATTCTTAATACGAACAATAAGGCAAATAGTAGGAATACTTTTTTCATGTTGTGAATGATTTGCTTTTAGCAAAAAATCTTAGCGCCCTTTGCGGTTATTTTCCTATGTAATCAGTGCAATCTGTGGCTCCTCAAATCACATTTACCTCAGGAACAATGGTTACTCCAAATTTTTCGAAAACCGATTCTTGAATTTGCATGGCTAATTTCCAAATTTCGTTGCCAGTGGCATTGCCATAATTTACCAAAACCAAAGCTTGGTCTTTGTGCGAACCAGTGTTTCCAACTACTTTTCCTTTCCAACCACATTGTTCTATTAGCCAACCTGCGGCTAGTTTGGTGTGGGTTTCGCTGGTTTTGTAACCAACCAAAGCAGGGTATTTTTCTTTTAAAGTTAAATATTCTTCTGTTGGAACTTCTGGATTTTTAAAAAAACTGCCCGCATTTCCCAATACTTTTGGGTTAGGTAATTTCGACTCACGAATGGCAATTACTGCTTCGCTTACATCTTGAATGGTAGGATTTTCAATGTTTTTACTCTTTAATACATCTTGTATAGCACCGTACGAAACATTAATTTTGGCTTGTTTGGCTAATTTAAATGTAACCGATGAAATGATGTATTTTCCTTTGGCTTCATGCTTAAAAATACTTTCGCGGTAGCCAAATTTACAATCAGCATTGCTAAATATTGTTACTTCGTTGGTTTCTATGTTGTACGCTTCTACTTCATGGCAAGTATCTTTAATTTCAACGCCATAAGCACCAATATTTTGCATAGGCGCAGCACCCACACAGCCAGGTATTAACGAGAGGTTTTCAACTCCCGAATAATTATTGGCTACACAATGCATTACAAAGCCATGCCAGGTTTCGCCTGCCATGGCTTTTAAATACACATATTCGTTATCTTCATTTACTTTTTCAATACCTTTAATGCTCATTTTTAAAACCAAACCATCAAAATTTTTGGTTAACAAAATATTGCTACCACCACCTATAACTAGCGTTTTTCTATTGGCTAAATTGAAATTATCAATTACAAATTGAAGTGTTTGAATCGAATCAATTTCAATAAAATCAGATGCAGTGGCATCAATACCAAAAGTATTAAATGGTTTAAGCGAAATATTGGGTTTTAAAATCATTTGGGGCAAATAAATGTTTTATTTTTTTAGGAACAAATTTTACTTAAAAACTAAACAAAATCTCTGCGAAATTCTGCTCCCGATAAATCGGGATGCGGGAAAACTATGGGAACTTAGGGAATTTACTAAAGTCGGGTTTGCGTTTTTCTAAGAACGAATTTTTGCCTTCTTTAGCTTCATCGCTGAGGTAATAAAGCAAAGTAGCGTTTCCTGCTAATTCCTGAATACCCGCTTGTCCGTCTAACTCAGCATTAAAACTTGCTTTTATCATACGTAAAGCCACTGGACTTTTTTCAATCATTTTCTGACACCATTTTATGGTTTCGTCTTCTAATAATTCTAAAGGCACCACTTTATTTACCAAGCCCATATCTAAAGCTTCTTGGGCATTGTATTGGTCGCATAAAAACCAAATTTCTCTGGCTTTCTTTTGGCCAACTACTCTAGCTAGATAGCCAGCACCAAATCCACCATCAAAACTGCCCACTTTTGGTCCTGTTTGACCAAATTTAGCATTTTCGGCAGCAATAGAAATATCGCAAATTACATGTAATACATGTCCGCCACCAATGGCATAACCTGCTACCATAGCCACAACCGGCTTAGGAATTCTGCGGATTTGCATTTGTAAATCCAACACATTTAAACGAGGAATTCCATCATCGCCAATATAACCTCCGTGTCCGCGCACACTTTGATCACCACCACTGCAAAAAGCTTTTCCGCCTTCGCCAGTTAAAATTACCACACGCACATCTTGATTTTGGCGCGCTAATTCCATGGCTTCGCTCATTTCTTGAACGGTAAGCGGGGTAAACGCATTGTGCACATGCGGACGGTTAATACTAATTTTAGCAATACCTTCGTAGTATTGAAATAAAATTTCCTTGTACTCCTTTAGAGTTGTCCAATTATATTTACTTGTCATATTTTTTTAGTTCTTAGTTTTTAGTACTTAGTTCAAAGTTTTTAGTTTTTTGGTCGCTGAGCGTAGCCGAAGCGTTAGCTCTAATTTTATAGCTAGATTTATTAGCATTTGGCCAGAAGCTATCCCGATAGCTATCGGGAGCCAATAACCATTTTCCTAAACGCTTTATACACTTCGGCACTTTTATTCATATCAAAACTCAGTTCTAATATTTTAGCTGTTTCCGAAGGTTCAAAAAACGAATTTAATGCTTGGTTTAATTCATTTTGCGAAGTGCAATTTTCGTAAATTAATCCAAAATCGGCAGCTAAATTTTTTGCTTTTAATGTATGTTTGGTTAAAAAGAATTTATCTAATTCGGGTGCACTGCTTGGTCCATCAATTAAATTAAAAATTCCTCCTCCATTATTATTTAATAAAATTACACGCAAATTGTTTGGAATGTAATTGTTCCAAAAAGCATTTCTATCGTAAAAAAACGCTAAATCGCCCGTAATTAAAGTGGTAATTTTATTATTGATGAGGGCTGCGCCCAATGCTGTTGAGGTACAACCATCAATTCCGCTCGTGCCTCTGTTACAAAAAATCGTTAAATTTTTGTTTGGTAAACCTAAATAACTTACGTAGCGTATGGCAGTACTGTTAGCAATTTGTAATTGACTTTGGTTTGGCAATTGCTCCAAAACAGTTTTTACAGCCACCAGTTCATTAAACACAGTTTGATTATTTTGGGTAAAATCGGTTACTAACTGTTTTGCTTTGGCATTTATTTCTTGCCAATTATTCAAAAATAAATTTTTAGGAATAAAATTTTCAGTAATAAATTTTAGTGGCCTGATATTATTAGTAACTATATAATCGGTAACATTATCGTAAGTGTTTACCAAAAATTCATCTTGCTGAATTCTAAAATGAAACTGCGGTTTTTGCTTTTTTAGCCAAAGTTTTAATGCTTTCGATAAAACTGGTCCACCCAAGCTAATAATTAAATCAGGTTCTAAAGTTTTTAAAATGTCAGGTGTTGCTTGCGCAACAATCAAATCGTAATGCGAAATGCAAGTACTTTCGTGTTGATTTGAAACTACATCTGCTAAAATTACAAAACCCTTTTGTTCCAAACTTTTTAAAACCGAGGCTAATTTTTGGTCAGGAAAACCCTGCCCAATTAATATTACCTTTTTAGAACTTTTATTGACTGCATTGCTTAGCTTAACTTTATCAAAATTGTCAAAGATTGTTAAATTGTTGTATGGTTTTTTTTTATAATTGCCTATTGCAAATTGCTCATTGCAAATTGCTAAATCTTCGTACAAAGGTTCCACCAAAGGCACATTTATATGCACAGGTCCTTTAACAGGAAGCATTGATTTGCTTAACAAATTCAAAATTCGAAATTCGAAATTCGAATTTTCTTTATTTAAATTTAAACTTTCCCTTACATGACTTCCAAATACATTCACTTGGTTAATCATTTGCCCATCTTGTTGATTAAGTAATTCAGCGGGTCTATCTGCCGTTAAAACCACCAAAGGAATTTTTTGATAAAAAGCTTCGGCTATAGCCGGAAAGAAATTAAGAGCAGCAGTTCCACTGGTACAAATTAAGGCTACCGGTTTTTGTAATTGTTGGGCCATACCAAGAGCAATATAGCCTGCACTTCGCTCGTCTACAATGGCGTAAGTTTTGATGTTTTTATTTCGGTTAAAAGCAAACACCAATGGCGCAGAACGTGAGCCTGGACAAATTACAGCATGCTCAATTCCAAAATCGCTGCAAAGTTTAGATAATATAGTTACTTGGTTATTCAAAAGCTTCGCAAAGTAAAGGGTATTTGTAAGCATAATGAATGATTTTTGATAATTATTTTATTAAAAGCTTTTAGTGTTCAGCTTTTCTCTATTCAAAACATCTTCATTCCATTTTGAAGGATTATTGATGATATAATTTGAAATGTTTTGATATGAATTTTCATTACGAATAATATGTTCCCAATAATTCCGTTGCCATAATTTTTTGTAAAAAGGTTCCCAACCTAAATTTTTTACACCTCGAATATATTCGTTGGTAGTCATTGTTTTAAACCATTGAATAACCCTATGCAATGGCGACCCAATATGTTCACCAAAAATTTGTTCAGATGTTTCTGTTGGGGCAGACCTATGTGTCTGCCCGATATCATCGGGGCGAACACCTAGGTTCGCCCGTACGTCTTCATCTTCAGGGCGAATATTTCGGTTTGCCTGCACGGCAGCAATATCGCCCGTATTTTCAATTATGAAATGTATATGATTTGGCATCACAATCATTTCTTGGCATTTAATATCTAGGAATTTATTTTCTAATTCAAAATACCATTTTTCAATCATTACACCTGCTTCATTTAAAAACATTTTACCATTTTCAATTTTACCAAATAAACAGGCCCTGTTTTTACAACAAATGGTAACAAAATATAATCCTTTACGAGAGTAATCGTAGCCTTTTAATCGAATGGATTTTCTATGATGGATGTTTGGATTGTAACGTTTCACTTTTGTCAATTTATAAACGAAATTATCAAATTAAAATATTTAGCCAATTGTATATTTAAAATATATTCGTAGCAAAAATTGATACTTTTATAAATGAAAATACTTTGTGTAGGCCGTAATTATAGCGAACATGCCAAGGAGTTAGGTAATGCCGTTCCAGAAAATCCAGTGATATTTAGCAAACCCGATACTGCTTTGCTAAAAAATAATGAAGCATTTTATTTACCTAGTTTTAGTAGCGATGTGCACCACGAGGTGGAATTGGTTATAAAAATTAATAAAGTGGGAAAAAAAATTCAGGAAAAATTTGCCCATAATTATTTTTCAGAAATTGGCTTAGGTATTGATTTTACTGCCCGCGATGTGCAGTCAGAACTGAAATCAAAAGGTTTACCTTGGGAACTTGCCAAAGCTTTTGATGGTTCGGCACCAATTGGTAATTTTATCAATATTGAAAACATGGATTTAAAAAACATTGATTTCAGTTTGCAAAAAAATGGACAAGTAGTGCAAAAAGGAAACACGGCTCAAATGATATTTTCTTTTGAAAAAATAGTAAGTTTTGTATCACAATATTTTACTTTAAAAGTGGGCGATTTAATTTATACAGGCACTCCTGCAGGGGTTAGTCAAGTTAATATTGGCGATAAACTAGAAGGTTATATTGGCAATGAGTTAATGTTGACTTGTGACGTAAAATAATAGATAAATTATTGCCTTTGTTATAAATATCTTAGATACCTCTTATTTGTGTGGTTCAATTTTTGCCATTCTGTTTTAATAATTTTTTTCTAAACCTCTATGAACTTCAAAATTTTTAATACAGCAAAATGGAAATTACTGTTAATAGTTGTTTTTAAAGTTTTTTTACAAAAAACAAATGCACAAAATTATCCGCAAAATTATTTTCGCTATCCGTTAGATTCATTGCCAAGCTTGGTTTCTCCATTTGGTGGCTTGCGCGATAATCATTTTCATAGTGGCATGGATTTGCGTACAAATCAGCGTGAGGGTTTACCTGTATTTGCTAGTGCCGATGGTTACGTTTCTCGCATTAAAATTCAAAGCATTGGTTACGGAAAAGCCATTTATTTAGATCATCCAAATGGTTACACAACTGTTTACGGACATTTGCAAAAATACTCAGGTAAAATAGCGGAGTGGATTCAAAATTATCAGTATAAAAACCAAACTTTTGAGTTTGATTATGTTTTTGAAAAACCTGTATTATTGGTTAAAAAAGGTGATACCATTGGCTTAAGTGGCAATAGTGGTGGTAGCTCTGGCCCGCATGTTCATTTTGAAATTAGAAACACCAAATCTGAAAAAATTATCAATCCTGCTTTATTTGGAATTATACCTTTTGATACCTTAAATCCTGTAATAAAAAATGTGTTTGTATATAATTTTGTTCCAGATGGACTTTTACTAAAACAAGAACTAAAAATTAACCATCAAACCATTGTTGCAACCAATACTCCAAATCAATTTATTTACAAAAAAGCACTTGAATTGCCTGCCGAAACCTATGGTTTTGGCATTGAAGCTTACGATTATATTCATAATCTAACAGATGAAAAAGGAATTCATGAATATAGTTTAAAATTTAAAAATAAACTTGCATTTAGCCATACATTAAATCAATTTGCTTTCGATGAAAGTAAATATATCAATACACATATTGATTATCCGTTTTACAAGGTTGCAAAAACCCGTGTTCAGAAGTGCTTTATAGATGAAGGAAACGAATTTAGCACCTACCAAACCAACGCTTTAAAAGGAAAAATTTTAGTAATTAAAAATACTCGAGATACATTGGTTTTTGAAGTAAAAGACTTTAACCAAAATAAGTTTGTTTTGTTAATTCCAATTGTAGGCTTACCTAGTAAAATTGATAAGGAAAAACAAGATTATTTAAAATCAATCAAGCAGAAAAAGGCGTTTTATCCATTAAAAAAGAATACCATAAAAAACAAAGATTTTTTGTTTGAATTGGATGCTAAATCTGTTTATGATACTGTGTTTTATGATTTTGAAGTTTTACCAAAATACAAAACTTCATACAGTAAAACCTTTAAAATTTTCAACCCAACTGCACCAGTGCATAAGGCTGCCGATATTGCCATTAAACCAATAAAAGTTAAAACCGAATATCATAGTAAGTTACTTTTAGCACATTATTTTGATGATGAAAAAAATTTTAGAAGTGCAGGCGGAAATTACGATGGGGGAGTGGTAAAAGGAAAAGTAAGTAACTTTGGACATTATTTTGTAACCATTGATACCATTGCGCCAACCATAAAGCAAGTATTTATAAATACCGAAGAAGCTTTAGGGGATAGCCTCCATTTTTATTTTGAAATAAAAGATAATTTTAGTGGAATTGGTAAGTATGAAGGTTACTTAAATGGTGAATGGATTTTATTAGATTTTGATGCTAAAAGCAATATGCTTACATACCATTTCGATAAAATTTGGTATAATTTAGTAGCTCAAAATAAGGATAGTAAACTAAAAAATGGTGCAATAATAAAACCAGAAGTACTTATTCGTGTTACAGATAAAAAAGAAAATGTGGCAGAAAAAAGTTTCATAATGCCGATTGCTTTTGAATGATTTAAATTAATACTTTGATGTGTTCAGCAACCAAAAACTAAGTACTTTAAACTAAGAACTAAAAACTTTTAAACTAAAAAATATGACTAAACTAACAATAGGCGATAAAGCACCAGCATTTACAAGTACCAACGAAAAGGGCGAAAAAGTTTCATTAGCCGATTATAAAGGCAAAAAGTTGGTTTTATATTTTTATCCTAAAGATTCAACTCCTGGCTGCACTGCCGAAGCCTGCGATTTAAGAGACAATTACCACACATTTCAGGCTCAAGGTTACGAAATACTTGGTGTTAGCCCTGATACTGAAAAATCGCATGTGAAATTTATAGCCAAATATGAACTTCCTTTTAGTTTATTAGCCGACATTGACCACGAAGTAGCCGAAGCTTATGGCGCATGGGGCGAAAAAAGCATGTATGGTAAAACTTATATGGGTATTTTGCGCAGTACCTTTGTGATTAATGAAAAAGGAATAATTGAAAAAGTAATTGAAAAGGTAGATGCCAAAGCTCATACTAAACAATTGATTTAAAAACTAATAGTATTAATGTATGTTTTTAAAATATTTTGCTTTTAAAATATTTTTATTAAAAGTTTAAATTATTTTGCAATTGTCAAAATAATTTTTATTTTCACTAAAAAATTAACTCACTCAATATGCCTACCCAATTTATAAATAAAATGAACAAAACCGAGGCTGGTTTTCATTTATTAATGATATTATCAAAAGCTGATGGTAAAATAGAAAAAGCTGAAGGACATGTTTTATTAGATTTTTTGGAGAGAAATTATAAACAACCGATCGATTTAATTAAGGAGCAAGCTTTTTTAAGAGCTTTCCCTTTAAGCGAAATAATGCCGCATTTTATTGAAATTGCTGAACATTTCTTCAAACTAAGCACCAATAGCGAAAGAAATAAGCTAATACAATTTGCTATGAAAATTTGTATGTCTGATTCAAAAATGGAGAACCAAGAAAATAAGTTCATAAATACATTATATGATTCGTGGGGCCTAGAATAATTTTTTTTAATAATTTAAGAAACGAGAACCGCAGCTTTAGTTGCGGTTTTTTTATGCAATTTTTTTGTTATTGGCTGTTTTTCAAAACAAAATAAAAAAAAACTCACAATAAAACTTGTATTAGTAAATAAGATAATTATATTTGCACCCCCTTTAAACGGGAAAAGTCCCAAGCGGCATTGTCTGATGGTTAGTTTTTTCAATTCAACCCGCTCAGCAAAATAGTATTTTAGCTCTTTATTAAAATATTTTTTGTTGCGCATTTGTTTTGCAAGATTATTCATCTACCTTTGCAGCCCCTAAAAAAGAGGTTATAAGAATTTAATTAATATGCCAACTATACAACAGCTTATTAGAAAAGGTCGTACCGATGTGGTTTTTAAAAGTAAATCACCAGCACTTGACAACTGTCCTCAACGTAGAGGTGTTTGTACTCGTGTTTACACTACTACGCCAAAGAAACCAAATTCAGCAATGCGTAAAGTAGCTCGTGTTCGTTTAACTAACGGAAACGAAGTAAATGCTTACATTCCTGGAGAAGGTCACAATTTACAAGAACACTCTATCGTTTTAGTACGTGGTGGTCGTGTTAAAGATTTACCGGGTGTTAGATATCACATTGTTCGTGGTGCATTAGATACTGCGGGTGTTGAAGGAAGAACACAACAACGCTCTAAATATGGAACTAAACGTCCTAAACCAGGAGCAGCTCCTGCAGCAGACGCTAAAGGCAAAAAGAAAAAATAATTTAGAAGCCTAAAAGCAATAGATTACAATGAGAAAATCAAAACCTAAAAAACGCATTTTAACACCTGATCCAAAGTTTAATGATACTTTGGTTACAAGGTTTGTAAATAATATGATGTGGAGTGGTAAGAAAAATACTTCTTACGCAATATTCTACGAAGCATTAGATAAAGTAGAAGCTAAACTTCAAGAACGTGGTATCGATGTTTGGAAAAAAGCATTGAACAATGTTATGCCTTCAGTAGAGGTTAAAGCAAGAAGAGTTGGAGGTTCAACTTTCCAAATTCCAATTGAAGTTCCTGCTGATAGAAAAGTAGCTGTTGGCATGAAGTGGTTAATTTTATACAGCCGCAGACGTAGCGAAAAATCTATGTCAGATAAATTGGCTGCTGAAATTATTGCTGCTTCTAAAAACGAAGGTGCTTCAGTTAAGAAAAGAGAAGATACGCACAAAATGGCTGATGCTAACAAAGCGTTCTCTCACTTTAAATTATCATAATAAATAAAAAGAGTAAAATAAAATGTCTCGCGACCTAAAACTAACAAGAAACATAGGAATTGCAGCTCACATTGATGCAGGTAAAACTACAACAACTGAGCGTATATTATACTATTCTGGTGTTAACCATAAAATTGGTGAAGTACATGATGGTGCTTCAACAATGGACTGGATGGTACAAGAAGCTGAACGTGGTATAACAATCACTTCTGCTGCAACTACTGTGCCTTGGGCATACAGAGGTAATAAATACCAAATCAACATTATCGATACCCCTGGTCACGTTGATTTTACCGTTGAGGTAAATCGTTCATTGCGTGTATTAGATGGTTTAGTTTTCTTATTTAGTGCTGTTGACGGTGTTGAGCCTCAATCAGAAACTAACTGGAGATTAGCTAATAACTATAACGTAGCTCGTTTAGGCTTCGTTAATAAAATGGACCGCTCAGGTGCTGATTTCTTAAATGTGGTAAAACAAGTTAAAGAAATGTTAGGTAGCAATGCAGTTCCTTTACAATTACCAATTGGTGCTGAAGATAGTTTCAAAGGTGTTGTTGATTTAATCAACTTCCGTGGAATGATTTGGAATGAGCACGATAAAGGTATGACTTTCCAAGAAATTCCAATCCCAGAAGAAATGATGGAAGAATCTCTAATGTGGAGAGAAAAGTTATTGGAAGCAGTTTCTGAGTATGATGATAAGTTAATGGAGAAATTCTTTGAAGATCCTACTAGCATATCAGAAAGAGAAATTTTAGACGCTTTGCGCGCTGCTGTTATTGACATGAAAATAGTTCCAATGTTATGTGGTTCTTCATTCAAAAATAAAGGTGTTCAAACCATGTTAGACTTAGTAATGGAATTATTACCAAGTCCTATGGATAAACAAAGCGTTACAGGAATAAATCCTGATACCAATGAAGAAGTAAAACGCAAACCTTCATACGATGAGCCTTTTGCAGCTTTAGCATTTAAAATTGCAACAGATCCATTTGTTGGTCGTTTAGCATTTATGCGTGCATATTCAGGTAAATTAGATGCTGGTTCTTACGTTTTAAATACTCGTAGTGGTAATAAAGAGCGTATTTCTCGTATCTTCCAAATGCATGCCAATAAACAAAACCCTATTGATAGCTTAGGTGCTGGAGATATTGGAGCGGCTGTTGGTTTTAAAGATATAAAAACTGGTGATACTTTGTGTGATGAAAAGCACCCAATTGTATTAGAATCGATGGATTTCCCTGAACCAGTTATTGGTTTAGCGGTTGAGCCTAAAACTCAAGCTGATTCAGATAAATTAGGTATGGCTTTAGCTAAATTAGCAGAAGAAGATCCTACTTTTAAAGTAAAAACTGATGAAGAGACTGGTCAAACTGTAATCTCAGGAATGGGTGAATTACATTTGGAAATCATTGTTGATCGCTTAAGACGTGAGTTTAAAGTAGAAGTTAATCAAGGTGCTCCTCAAGTATCTTATAAAGAAACTATTACAGTACCTGTTACACACAGAGAAAGCTACAAAAAGCAATCTGGTGGTAGAGGTAAGTTTGCAGATATCCAATTCGAATTAATACCTGGCGATCCAGAGAAAGTTGGTTTAGAGTTTGTAAATGAGATTGTTGGTGGTGCTATTCCAAAAGAATTTATCCCTTCAGTTGAAAAAGGATTCAAAGGTGCAATGAACAACGGAGTTTTAGCTGGATACGCTGTTGAAAGTTTAAAAGTTCGTTTATTTGATGGTTCATTCCACGCAGTAGATTCGGATTCATTATCATTTGAATTAGCAGCTAGAATGGGCTTCAAAGAAGCATCAAGAAAAGCTAAACCAGTATTATTAGAACCTATTATGAAATTAGAGGTATTAACTCCTGAAGAAAATATGGGTGATGTTATTGGTGATTTAAATAGAAGACGTGGACAATTAGAAGGAATGGATAGCAGAGCTGGTTCTCAAGTTGTAAAAGCAAAAGTACCTTTAGCAGAAATGTTTGGATACGTTACACAATTAAGAACTTTGTCTTCAGGAAGAGCTACTTCGACTATGGAATTCAGTCATTACACTGAAGCCCCTAGAAATGTTCAAGAAGAAATATTAGCAAAAATTAACGGAAAAGCATAAGCTTAATAATAATGGTGAGCCAAAAAATAAGAATTAAGTTAAAAAGTTTCGATTACAATCTAGTTGACAAGTCAGCAGAAAAAATCGTTAAGACTGTAAAAAGCACTGGTGCTATTGTTAGTGGTCCAATTCCACTTCCAACACAAAAGAAAATTTATACAGTATTACGTTCGCCACACGTAAATAAAAAGGCAAGAGAGCAATTTCAATTGTGTTCTTATAAAAGAATTTTAGACATATATAGTAGCACAGCAAAAACTGTAGATGCTCTTATGAAGCTTGAATTGCCAAGTGGTGTTGATGTTGAAATTAAAGTTTGATCAATTAATTAAAAGAATTTAGACAGATAAGATTATGTCAGGATTGATAGGTAGAAAAATAGGAATGACTAGCATCTTCAACCAAGATGGCAAGCAAATAGCTTGTACTGTGATTGAAGTTGGTCCAAATGTTGTTACTCAGGTTAAAACTGTTGAAACAGATGGATACAGTGCTATTCAACTAGCGTATGGTGAAGCAAGAGAAAAAAATACACCCGCTGCGTTAAAAGGTATATTCAAAAAAGCAAATACAACTCCAAAAAGAAAATTAGTTGAGTTCAAAGGATTTGAAACTCCTTTAAATTTAGGTGATGTTTTGATGGCTGATTTGTTTGAAGCAGGTGAGTTTGTTGATGTGGTTGGAACTTCAAAAGGAAAAGGTTTTCAAGGTGTTGTAAAACGTCACGGTTTTGGTGGTGTTGGTATGGCTACTCATGGTCAGCATGATCGTCAAAGAGCTCCAGGTTCAATTGGTGCATCATCAGACCCTTCAAAAGTTTTCAAAGGAATGAGAATGGCTGGAAGAATGGGTGGCAATAGAGTGAAGAAAACCAATCTTCAAATTTTAAAAGTGTTGAAAGATCAGAATCTTTTGGTAATTAAAGGGTCTATTCCTGGTGCTAAAGGTTCATTTATATTATTAGAGAAATAAGCAGATGGAATTAGCAATATTAAATACACAAGGTGCTGATACTGGCCGCAAAGTAGTTCTTAGCAAAGAAGTTTTTGGAATTGAACCTAACGACCATGCTATATACTTAGACGTTAAACAATTTTTAGCTAACCAACGCCAAGGTACTCACTCTTCTTTAGAGCGCAGTATGGTAAGCGGTTCTACTAAAAAGTTACACCGTCAAAAAGGTACTGGTGGATCTCGTAAGGGTAGTATAAAATCTGGAACTAGAGTAGGTGGTGCCCGTATATTTGGACCTCAACCTAGAAATTACAGTTTCAAATTAAATAAGAAATTAAAACAATTAGCTAGAATGTCGGCTTTTGCTTACAAGGCTAAAAATAATAACATTGTTGTTTTAGAGAACTTCGTTTTTGATTCGGCTAAAACTAAAAATTATGTTAATGTTTTAAATAATCTAAAGTTAAATAATGCTAAAACATTATTAGTAATGGCAGATTATAACGATTTCATTTACAAATCTAGTCGCAATTTATCGAAAGCTAAAGTTGTAACAGTAGGTGATGTAAATACTTATGAAATTTTGGATGCTCAAAATGTAATTTTAGTAGAAAATTCATTAGGAGCTATTGATAACCTTTTTAATAAAAATAAGTAATGAGTATACTTAAAAAGCCACTTATCACTGAAAAGTTCAGTCGTCTTAGCGAAAAATTGAATCAATTTGCTTTTATTGTAGAGAAAAAAGCAACTAAACCTGAAATTATTAGCGAGATTGAAAAAATTTACAGCGTAAACGTAACTGGTATCAGTACAATGGTTTATGCCGGTAAAAATAAAACTAGATCTACTAAAAGAGGTCAATTCTCTGGCAGAAGAACAGCTTTCAAAAAAGCTATTGTTACACTTAAAGAAGATCAAAAAATTGACTTCTTCCAAAACGTTTAGTAAACAAAATGGGAATTAGAAAATTTAACCCGATAACGCCAGGCACACGTTTTAAGTCTGCTAATACTTTTGAGGAATTAACAGCCTCAAGTCCAGAAAAATCGTTAACAGTATCGTTAATGAAATCTGGTGGTAGAAATAACACTGGTAAAATGACTATTCGCTATGTAGGTGGTGGTCATAAAAGAAAATATAGATTAGTTGATTTTAAAAGAACTAAACAAGGTGAAGCTACTGTTTTAACAATTGAGTACGATCCAAATCGTTCAGCTCGTATTGCTTTGATTCAATATGCTGATGGTGAAAAAAGTTACATTTTATCTCCTAAAAACCTTCAAGTTGGTCAGATAGTTCAAAGTGGTGCAGGTGCTCCACCTGAAATTGGTAATACTTTACCTTTATCTGAAATTCCATTAGGTTCTTTAATTCATAATATTGAAATGTTACCAGGTAGAGGTGGAAAATTAGTTCGCTCTGCAGGTTCATTTGCTCAATTATTGAATAGAGATGGTCGCTACGCGATCATTAAGTTAGCCTCTGGTGAGACACGTATGATATTAGTTGCTTGTTCAGCTACTATCGGTCAGGTTTCAAATCCAGATCATAACTTGGAAAGAAAAGGTAAAGCTGGAGCAAATAGATGGAGAGGTGTTAGACCACGTACTCGTCCGGTTGCAATGAATCCGGTTGATCATCCAATGGGTGGTGGTGAAGGTAGAGCTTCAGGAGGTCATCCTCGTTCTCGTAACGGTATGAAATCAAAAGGTTACAAAACCCGCACACCTAAAAAATATTCAAATAGATTTATCATCGAAAAGCGTAAGAAGTAATAGAATATGGCTCGTTCACTAAAAAAAGGTCCTTTCATTGATTTCAAACTTGAAAAAAAGGTTGATGCTATGAATGAGGCAAAGAAAAAATCTGTAATTAAAACTTGGAGTCGCAGATCAATGATATCTCCAGAATTTGTAGGACATACTTTTGCTGTTCATAATGGCAATAAATTTATACCTGTTTATGTTACTGAAAATATGGTTGGTCATAAGCTAGGTGAATTTGCTCCTACACGTACATTTAAATCACATCCAGTTAAGAAAGATTAATAATGGAAGCAGTAGCAAAATTAAATAATTGTCCTACTTCACCTCGTAAAATGAGGTTAGTTGTAGATTTGATTCGTGGTAAAAGAGTTGAAGAAGCCTTCAATACTTTACGTTTCAATAATAAAAAAGAAAGTGCTCACCGCGTTGAAAAATTATTACGCAGTGCAATAGCAAATTGGGAACAAAAAAACGAAGGTTCACGTGCTGAAAACAATGAATTATATGTAAAAACTATTTTTGTTGATGGTGGTGCTATGATGAAACGTGTTTTACCTGCTCCTCAAGGACGTGCACATAGAATCCGTAAACGTTCTAACCATGTAACTTTAATAGTTGATAGCATGGTTGCTAATAATTCAGTAGAAACAACAAACGATAAAGAAAATTCTAAAGTATAATGGGACAAAAGGTAAATCCGATAGCATTACGTTTAGGCATAATCAGAGGCTGGGAAAGCAATTGGTTTGGTGGTAAAAATTTTGCCGAAAAATTAATTGAGGATGAGAAAATTAGAAAATACTTACGTGCTCGTATAGTAAAAGCAGGTATGTCTAAAATAGTTATTGAGCGTACAATTAAACGTATCATCATTACTATTCACACCTCACGTCCAGGTATTATAATTGGAAAAGGTGGAACCGAGGTTGATAAAATCAAGGAAGAAATCAAAAAATTAACTAAAAAAGACGTTGCAATCAATATATTTGAAATCAAACGTCCTGAGTTAGATGCGGTTCTTGTTGGAGAGCAAATTGCTAGCCAAATTGAAGCTCGCGTTTCATATAAAAGAGCTTTAAAAGGTGCTATTTCAAACACCATGAAAATGGGTGCTGATGGTATAAAAGTTACAATCAGTGGTCGTTTAGGTGGAGCTGAAATGGCTCGTTCTGAATCTTATAAAGAAGGAAGAACTCCATTACATACTTTACGTTCTGATATTGACTACACTATTGCTGAGGCTTTAACTGTGTATGGTAAAATCGGTATTAAAGTGTGGATTTGCAAAGGTGAGATTTATGGAAAAAGAGATTTATCTCCTAACCAAGGTGTAGCTGAAGCAAAAGGCCAAAACCAACGTCCTGATCGTAGAGGTGATAGAAGAGATGACAGAAGAGATAGTCGTGGCGGAGCTGGTAGAGGTGGCGATAGAAAGCCAAAAAGAGAAAAAAAATAAATTAGTTTTATCAATAATATTAAATAACTGTAAAAATGTTACAGCCCAAAAAAACAAAATTTAGGAAACAACAAAAAGGTAAAGTAAAAGGTAATGCTTCTAGAGGTTTTACTGTTGCCTTTGGTTCGTTTGGATTAAAAGCACTTGATACTTGCTTCTTGACTTCTAAGCAAATTGAAGCGGCTCGTGTTGCTTTAAACCGCTTCATGAAAAGAGAAGGTCAGGTTTGGATTAGAGTTTTCCCTGATAAACCGATGACTAGAAAACCAGCAGAGGTTCGTATGGGTAAAGGTAAAGGAGCTCCTGAATTTTGGGTAGCTGTTTGTAAGCCTGGTACAATTATATTTGAAGCAGAAGGTGTTCCAGTGGAAACAGCAAGAGAAGCAATGCGCTTAGCTGCTCAAAAGTTACCTGTAATCACCAAATTTATTGTTAAACCAGATTATAACGGAAACTAGTTATGAATAATAAAGAAATTAAAGAATTATCGGAAAAAGAATTGAATATTGCTTTAAAGGAAGAGCGTTTGAATTTTTCAAAACTATCTCTACAAAATGCAGTTTCACCTATCGAAAATCCAAGATTGATAAACGAAAGCAAAAAAACTATTGCACGAATTCTTACTGAAAAGAAAGCTCGTCAGTTAGCTACTGCTTAATTATACTGTAACAAAATGGAAATAACAGCAGAGAATAGAAATTCACGTAAGGTTATTATTGGGAAAGTAGTAAGCAACAAAATGCAAAAAACAATTGTTGTTTCTGTAGAGCGTAAAGTAATGCACCCAAAATACGGGAAGTTCATAAAAATGACTTCTACTTTTAAAGCTCACGATGAGAAAAATGAAAGTAGCATGAACGATATCGTTAAATTAATGGAAACAAGACCATTAAGTAAAGATAAACGTTGGAGATTAGTAGAAATAGTAGAAAAAGCTAAATAATAAAATGATACAACAGGAATCAAGACTAAAAGTAGCCGATAATAGTGGAGCTCGCGAGGTATTATGTATCCGAGTTCTTGGTGGTACTGGAAGAAGATATGCTTCTGTAGGTGATAAAATTGTAGTTACAGTTAAGTCAGCTTTACCTTCAGGAGGAGTTAAAAAAGGTGCAGTTTCTAAAGCTGTTGTTGTTAGAACCAAAAAGGAAGTTCGTAGAGCTGACGGTTCTTACATTCGTTTTGACGATAATTCATGTGTATTATTAAATGCGCAAGATGAACCTCGTGCTACTCGTATATTTGGCCCAGTTGCACGTGAGTTAAGAGAAAAACAATTCATGAAAATTGTTTCATTAGCACCGGAGGTATTATAATCATGGAAAAAAACGTAAACAACAAGATAAAGTTACGTATCAAGAAAGATGATCGCGTAAAAGTTATTGCTGGTGATGATAAAGGTAAAACTGGAAAAGTTTTAGAAATTATTACTGCAAAAAATAAAGCTATAGTTGAAGGTATTAACATTGTTAGCCGTCATACAAAGCCTAATGCACAAAATCAACAAGGTGGTATCATTAAAAAAGAAGCACCTATCAGTATAAGTAATTTAGCTGTTTTAGATAACAATGGTGTTGCTTCAAAAATCGGTCGTAAGAAAGATGCTGAAGGAAAAACTGTTAGATTTTCAAAAAAATCGCAAGATATAATTAATTAAGAACATGACAACAACATACGTTCCTAGATTAAAACAAGACTATGATGCTAAGGTTAAACCTGCCATGATAGAAAAGTTTGGATATAAAAATGTAATGCAAGTACCAAAATTGGTTAAAATTTGTTTAAACCAAGGTGTGGGTGCTGCAGTATCAGATAAAAAAATAGTTGATCAAGCACTACTTGAAATGACTTCGATAGCAGGTCAAAAAGCTGTTGGTACTAAATCTAAAAAAGATATTTCAAATTTTAAATTACGTAAGAATATTCCTATTGGGGCTCGCGTAACTTTAAGAGGTGTAAAAATGTACGAATTTTTAGATAGATTAATTTCGGTTTCTTTACCACGTGTTAGAGATTTTGCTGGATTAAATGAAAAAGGTTTTGATAGCCGTGGTAATTATACAATGGGTATCACAGAGCAAATCATTTTCCCTGAAATAGTAATTGAAAAAGTTACCAGAATTAATGGTATGGATATAACTTTTGTTACTACTGCTGCAACAGATGAAGAATGTCTTTCTTTATTGAAAGAATTTGGTTTACCTTTCAAAAATCAAAATAAATAATTAACAAATGGCTAAAGAATCAGTTAAAGCTCGTCAACGCAAAAGAGAAAAGTTAAATGCTCAATTTGCAGACAAACGTAAAGCTCTTAAAGAAGCTGGTGATTATGTAGGTTTACAAAAGTTACCTAGAAATTCATCACCTGTACGCTTACACAACAGATGTAAATTAACAGGTAGACCAAAAGGTTACATGAGTGATTTCGGTATTTGTCGTAATCAATTCCGTGAACTTGCTTCTATGGGTAAAATACCAGGTGTTACTAAGGCTTCTTGGTAATTTAAAATAAATTTGCTAAAGGTGTATAAATACTTATATTTGCACCCCTTTATAAAATATAAACATAACTTAGTTAGTAAGAGTGCCCTTGGCTTACTGCTAACAAGTAAAACAAAAACATAATGACAGATCCAATATCAGATTACTTAACAAGGTTGCGTAATGCTATTAAAGCAAATCATCGCATCGTAGAAATTCCTGCGTCAAACTTGAAGAAAGAAATTACAAGAGTTCTTTTTGAAAAAGGTTACATCTTAAATTACAAATTTGAGGACGTAGTAAATCATCAAGGTTCAATAAAAATTGCCTTAAAATATCATCCTATTACAAAAGCATCTGCTATAAAAAAACTAGACCGCGTTAGTCGTCCTGGTTTAAGACGATATGCAGGTATTGAAAGTATGCCTAGAGTTATTAATGGCTTAGGTATTGCTGTTCTTACAACTTCCAAAGGTGTAATGACAGATAAAGAAGCTAGAAAACTTAATGTTGGTGGCGAAGTTTTATGTTATATTTATTAATTAATAGGAGAACAATTTCATGTCACGTATAGGAAAAGCCCCAATAAAATTGCCAGCTGGTGTTGATTTTAAAATTAGCAACAGCAATTTAGTTACTGTTAAAGGTCCTAAAGGCGAGTTACATCAACAAGTTGATGCGGATATTACAATTACTCTTAACGAAGGTGAGATTTTGGTTTCAAGACCAACTGACCACAAGAGACATAGAGCTTTACATGGTCTTTACAGATCATTAATAAATAATATGATTGTAGGTGTTACTCAAGGGTACACCAAAAAACAAGAATTAGTAGGTGTTGGTTACAAAGCAACAAACGAAGGAAATATTCTTGATTTAATATTAGGTTTCTCACATCATATTTATTTTGAAGTTCCAAAAGAAATTACTGTGAAAACTGAAACTGAAAAAGGTAAAAACCCAATCATTACCTTAGAAAGTGCCGATAAACAATTGATTGGTCAAGTAGCTGCTAAAATTCGTTCATTACGTTCTCCTGAACCTTATAAAGGTAAAGGTATCAAGTTTGTTGGTGAAGTTCTAAGAAGAAAAGCGGGTAAAACAGCATCTAAATAATAAAAGTTATGGCAACCAAAAAAGAATTACGCAGATCTAGAATAAAAAGAGGAATTCGTGGCCGTATTAAAGGTACTCCTGTAAAACCACGTTTATCTGTATTCCGTAGCAATAAAGCTATATATGCTCAAATTATTGATGATGTGGCAGGAAAGACTTTAGTGTCTTCTTCGTCTCGTTCAATTACTGAGAAAGTTTGTAAAGTAGAATTATCAGTTATAGTAGGTAAAGAAATAGCACAAAAAGCAATATCATCTGGCATTACTGAAGTGGTTTTTGATAGAAATGGTTATTTGTACCATGGTCGTATCAAAAGTTTAGCTGAAGGTGCTCGCGAAGGAGGTTTAAAGTTTTAAATTGCTTTTATCATTTTATGTTGTTATCAGCATAAAGTAAAACAATAAATATTATGTCTACAGAAAATATAAAAAGAGTAAAATCAAGCGACATAGAGCTTAAAGAAAGAGTAGTTGCAATAAACCGTGTAGCAAAAGTTACAAAAGGTGGACGTACTTTTAGCTTTTCAGCTTTAGTTGTAGTGGGAGATGGAAATGGGGTTATTGGTTACGGTTTAGGTAAAGCTAACGAGGTAACTGATTCTATCAGCAAAGGAGTTGAAGACGCTAAAAAGAATTTAATGAAAGTTCCAGTTCTTAAAGGTACTATACCTCATGAGCAACTTGGAAAATATGGTGGAGGAAGAGTGTTTCTTAAGCCTGCTGCTCATGGTACAGGCGTAATTGCTGGTGGTGCTATGCGTGCAGTTTTAGAAAGTGCTGGGGTTACAGACGTGTTAGCTAAATCTAAAGGTTCATCTAATCCGCACAATGTTGTTAAAGCTACTGTTGATGCTTTATTAAATATGCGTGATGCATATACAATTGCAAATACTCGTGGTATATCGATGAAAAAAGTTTTTAATGGAGGAGAAGTGAATAATGGCTAAGGTTAAAATTACATACGTAAAAAGCATCATTGACAGACCTGAAGGTCAAAAGCGTACTATCAAGGCTTTAGGATTTTCAAAATTGAATCAATCCCGTGAGGTTGAAGGAACTCCTGCTGTATTAGGTATGATCAACAAAGTTGCTCATTTATTAAAAGTTGAAAACATTTAAAAATATTAATTAATGAATTTACATAATTTAAAACCAGCAGCTGGTTCAGTTCATAAAGAAGGTAAAAGAGTAGGTAGAGGTGAAGGTAGTGGAAAAGGTGGGACTGCTGCACGTGGTAATAAAGGTGCTGGTTCAAGAAGTGGTACTAGCACTAAGCGTGGCTTCGAAGGTGGACAAATGCCTTTATACAGACGTTTACCAAAAATTGGTTTCAAAAGTTTGAATAGAGTTGAATACGTTGGTATCAATTTAGATAGATTACAAATCATTGCTACAGAAAAAGGATTGAAATCAATTGATTTTGATGTTCTAGTTGCCAATGGTATTGTAAGTAAAAATCACCTTGTTAAAATTTTAGGAAGAGGAGATATTAGCGTTTCTGTTGAGGTTAAAGCTCATGCTTTTTCTGCTTCAGCTCAAAAGGCTATCGAGGCAGTTGGAGGTTCAATAGTAAAAATCTAATAACAAATGAAAAAACTATTTGATACATTAAAAAACATTTGGAGAATTGATGATTTAAGATTCAAACTTCAAATCACATTTTGGTTATTACTAGTATACAGAATTGGTAGCTATGTAACTTTACCTGGCATTGATCCAAATCTGTTAGATACTAAGCAGGCAGATGGTGGTTTATTTGGTATCATTAATATGTTTGCTGGTGGTGCTTTTGGCCGAGCTTCTATTTTTGCTCTCGGAATTATGCCATACATTAGCGCATCAATTGTTGTTCAGTTATTATCGTTAGCTTTACCTTCATTCCAAAGAATGCAAAAGGAAGGCGAAGATGGTAGAAGAAAAATTAATCAAATTACTCGTTATTTAACTATAGCAATCACTGTTGTTCAGTCTTACGGCTTTATAATCAATTTAAAAAACACAAACCCTTCAGCTATTATTTCTGCTGATGTTGTTTCTGATTTTATGTTCACTTTTAGTTCTATGATTATTTTAACTGCAAGTACAATGTTTGTTATGTGGTTAGGTGAAAGAATAACGGATAAAGGTATAGGTAATGGTATTTCTTTAATCATTATGATTGGAATTATTGCTCGTTTACCGATAGCTTTCTGGGACGAATTCAACTTTAAATTGTCAACTGGTGGTGGTGGATTGGTTATTTTTGTAATAGAGCTTGCTGCTTTATTCGCTGTAATAATGATAACTATTTTATTAGTACAAGGAACAAGGCGAATCCCTGTTCAATACGCCAAGAGAATTGTTGGTAACAGACAATTTGGAGGTGTAAGACAATATATCCCTTTAAAAATTAACGCTGCAGGTGTTATGCCAATAATTTTTGCTCAAGCATTAATGTTTATTCCAGGTTATATCGCACAATTTGTTTCAAATGTAGAGGCGAATAGTTTTTTATCTTCTTTTGCTAACCCTTTGTCTTTTGCATATAATATGACTTTTGGCTTATTAATTGTATTGTTTACGTATTTTTATACTGCAATTTCAGTGAATGCTAATCAAATTTCGGATGATATGAAAAAGAATAATGGATTTATACCGGGGATTAAACCAGGCAAGTCTACTGCAGATTTCATCGATAATGTTATGAGCAGAATTACTTTACCAGGAGCAATTTTCCTAGCTTTTGTTGCAGTATTGCCTTCATTTGCAGGTGCTTTTAATATTAATAGCCAATTTGCACAATTTTATGGCGGAACATCGTTACTAATTTTGGTAGGTGTTGTTTTAGATACTTTGCAACAAATAGAAAGTCATTTATTAATGCGTCAATATGATGGATTAATGAAAAGTGGGAAAATCAAAGGTAGAAGTGGAAGTAATACAGCGGCTTAATTAGTTGTTGATAAATAAAAAAAATATATTATTTTCGCAACCCCAATTAAAAATGTCAAAACAATCAGTTATAAAACAAGACGGTATTATTGTCGAAGCCTTAAGTAATGCAATGTTTAGAGTCCAGTTGGAAAACGGACATCAAATAATTGCCCATATTTCTGGTAAGATGAGAATGCATTATATCAAAATTTTACCTGGTGATAAAATTGCATGTGAAATGAGTCCATACGATTTGACAAAAGGAAGAATTATTTATAGATACAAATAAAAAAATAAATAGAAGAAATGAAAGTAAGAGCTTCTGTAAAGAAACGCAGCGAGGATTGTGTAATTGTAAAACGTAAAGGTAGAGTTTACGTAATTAACAAAAAGAACCCAAAGTTTAAACAACGTCAAGGATAATAATATAATATGGCTCGTATATCAGGTATAGATTTACCAAAAAATAAAAGAGGTGAAATAGGTTTAACCTATATTTACGGAATAGGACGTTCAACCGCTACGTTAATATTAAATACTAATAATATTGATGTAAATAAAAAGGTTAGTGAGTGGAGTGATGACGAATTAAGTGCTATTCGTAAACACATCACTGATTTTGTAACTGTTGAAGGTGAGTTAAGATCGGAAAAACAATTAAATATTAAACGTTTATTAGATATTGGTTGCTATCGTGGTCTTCGTCACCGTAAAGGATTACCTGTTCGTGGTCAAAGAACTAAAACCAATTCACGTACCAGAAAAGGTAAACGTAAAACGGTAGCAGGTAAAAAGAAAGTTACTAAATAATAAATAGCATAAAAAAGAATAATGGCTACAAATAATAAAAAAGTTAGTAAAAAAAGAGTTGTTGTAATTGACACACATGGTCAAGCTCACATTAAAGCTTCTTTTAATAATATAATTATCTCTATTACCAATGCAACTGGTCAGGTTGTATCTTGGGGCTCTGCCGGTAAAATGGGATTTAGAGGTTCTAAGAAAAATACTCCTTATGCCGCACAAACAGCTGCTTCAGAATGTGCTAAAGTTGCTGTAGATGCTGGTATGAAAAAAATTGATGTTTTTGTTAAGGGACCTGGTAGTGGAAGAGAAAGTGCAATCCGTACTTTACAAGCTAGTGGTTTAGAAGTATTATCAATTAAAGATATCACTCCGCTACCTCACAACGGTTGTCGTCCTCCAAAAAGCAGAAGAGTATAATCATTTAAATAAGAATACAAAATGGCAAGATATATAGGTCCAAAAACCAAAATAGCAAGACGCTTTAAAGATCCGATTTTTGGAAGCGACAAATATTACGAAAAACGTAGTACTGTTCCTCCTGGACAACACGGTAATGCTAGAAGAAGAACAAAACAAACTGAGTATGCTATTCAGTTAGGTGAAAAACAAAAAGTAAAATACACATATGGCGTTTTAGAGCGTCAGTTTTATAAAATTTTTGAAGAGGCTGTTAGACGTAAAGGTGTTACTGGCGAGAACTTGATTAAATTCTTAGAAGCTCGTTTGGATAATACTGTTTATCGTTTAGGATTAGCTCCAACAAGAGCAGCTGCTCGTCAATTGGTTGGCCATAGACATATCACAGTAAATGGTAAAGTTGTTAATATTTCTTCTTATACTTTAAGACCAGGTGATATTGTTGCAGTTAGAGAAAAATCAAAATCAGTAGAGGTTATAGTTAATAGCCTAGCTAATTCTAATGTTAAACGTTTTAATTGGTTATCATGGGATTCTTCATCACTTACTGGTACTTTCCTTTCTTTACCTGAGCGTGATCAAGTTCCTGAAAACATCAAAGAACAATTAATAGTAGAGTTATACTCTAAATAATAATTTAAAAAAAGAATATTATAAATGGCAATACTTGCTTTTCAAAAGCCTGACAAGGTTATCATGCATAAAGATACTGACTTTTTTGGTCAGTTCGAATTCCGTCCTCTTGAAAAAGGATACGGAGTTACTATTGGTAACTCTTTAAGAAGAATTTTATTGTCTTCACTTGAAGGTTACGCAATTACTTCCGTAAAAATAACTGGTGTAGATCATGAGTTTTCAACAGTTAAGGGTGTTATTGAAGATGTAACTGAAATAGTTCTTAATCTAAAACGTGTACGTTTCAAACGTACCATGGATGGGGTTGATAACGAAAAAATTTATATTAATATTAAAGGTCAAGAGCAATTTACTGCTGGCGATATTGCAAAGCATACTAACGCTTACAAGATACTTAACCCTGAGTTGGTAATTTGTAATATGGAAAGTTTTGTTCATTTAGAAGTTGAACTTGTTGTAGAAAAAGGTCGTGGATATTTGCCTGCTGATGAGAACCGTACTAAGGACTCTATTGTTGGTGTAATTCCAATAGATGCTGTTTTTACTCCAATTATTAATGTTAAATTTTTAGTTGAGGACTACCGTGTTGAACAAAAAACTGATTACGAAAAGTTAAATATTGAAATCAGTACTGATGGCTCAATTCATCCTGAAGAGGCTTTAAAAGAAGCTGCAAAAATTTTAATTCAACACTTTATGTTATTTAGTGATGAACTAATTACTTTGGATACTCAAGTAAAAGAAGTTCCTCAGGAAGTAGATGAGAATTTACTACATGTTCGCAAAATTCTTAAAACTCCTTTATCTGATTTAGATTTATCTGTTCGTGCTTATAATTGTTTAAAAGCAGCCGATATTAAATCATTATCTGAATTGGTTAGTTTTGATATAGCTGATTTATTAAAATTCAGAAATTTCGGTAAAAAGTCACTTTCAGAGTTAGAAGAGTTAGTTCGCGACAAAGGATTAACCTTTGGAATGGATGTTGCTAAATTTAAATTAAACGAAGACTAGTCGTATTAGTACGATATAAAAAAAAATATAATGAGACACGGAAACAAACTTAATCATTTAGGTAGAACTGCACCTCACAGAAAAGCAATGTTAGCCAATATGGCTTCATCATTGATTTTGCATAAAAGAATTACAACTACTTTAGCGAAGGCTAAAGCGCTAAGATTATTTGCTGAGCCTTTAATTACCAAATCAAAGACAGACTCTACACATAGCCGAAGAACTGTTTTTTCTTATTTAAAGCAAGCAGAAGCAGTTAAAGAATTATTTGGACCTGTAGCTGCTAAGGTAGCAGATAGACCAGGTGGATATTTAAGAATTTTAAAGTTGATGAACCGTCAAGGTGATAATGCTGAAATGGCAATTATTGAATTAGTAGACTTTAATGAGGCTATGCTTTCAATGAAAGCAGCTAAATCTACTGCTAAGAAAACTAGACGTGGAAGAGCTCCTAAGAAGGATGAAGTAACTACTGAGGTTGCTACAGAAACTGCTGAGTAATTTAATAAATTTATTAGAAACTCCGATTATCTATTGATTTTCGGAGTTTTTTTTGTTTAAATTTCTTTTTATCATTTCTTTTGTCATTCTTTGTGTTTCATTTATTATGTTAAATACTACACTTTTATTTATTACCTCATTTATAATTGTCCTTTTTGGAATTCCTTCAATTATAACAATTGCTAAACTCAAGGGTTTGTATGACTCACATAATGACAGGAAATTACATACAAGTAAAATTCCAAGGTTAGGAGGATTAGCTATTTTTGCAGCTTTTGCAATTTCTGTATGTTTGTGGGCTGATTCGAATGTTCCCCGTTTACAATATTTAACTGCAGGATTAATAGTGCTTTTTTTTTCAGGATTAAAGGATGATATTATCGTAATATCGCCTATCAACAAATTGGTAATGCAAATTTTTTCTGCAAGTTTAGTATGTATGGCAGAAGGAATTAGAATTACGAGTTTTCAGGGTTTATTTGGTATTAATGATATTTCCATTTATTTAAGTATACCAATAAGTATTTTTACACTTATTGTAATTACTAATGCTTTTAATTTAATTGATGGAGTTGATGGACTTGCAGGTGGACTAGGTTTGATTATTTCGTTAGCTTTCGCTGCGTGGTTTTATCTTATTGGTGAATTTGGTTGGGCTACAATTAGTTTTGCTTTAAGTGGTTCTCTTTTAGGTTTTTTGTTTTTTAATTACGCTCCCGCTAAAATTTTTATGGGTGATGCCGGATCATTGACAATTGGCTTTTTGATTTCTATTTTTACTTTAAAATTCATTGAGTTTGGAAATATTGTTAGAACAGATGGATTGTCTTTAACCACAGCACCAATTATAGCAATTGCAGTTTTAATAATTCCTTTGTACGATACATTAAGAGTTTTTATTTTAAGAATAGTGAACAAGCAATCTCCTTTCAAAGCAGATAGAAACCATTTACATCATTGGCTCATAAAGATTGGATTGACACATAATCAAGTTTGTTTAACGCTTTATGTAACTAATGTACTTTTTATTTTTGTAGCAGTATTATTACGAAATACAAATATTATGGTGTTAGCTTCTGTAATTGTTGGTATGGCCATAATATTAGGTCAATTACCTGTTTATATCCACAGGCATTTGATTACTGATATTGATGCAGACGCGAATGAAATTGAACAAGAAATAGAAGAGTTACTAGGCAAGCAAAATAAATAATATTAATTATTATTATTATTTAATAGATACCTATCCAATGAGTTTTGACTTCAATGTTTTTGCATTAGTGTTATTAATAATTGGAAGTGCTAATTTATTTTTAGCAGTTATCCTTTTTCAACGTAATGGCGAAATTGTTAAGTGGTTTGCTTCCTTAATGTTTTTTATTTCATTATGGAGCATAGCTTATTCTTTTGAACTAGCTAGTTCAACTTTGGAACAAATGTTATTTTTTATCAAGGTTGAATATTTGGGTATTGCCTTTTTGCCTGCAATTTGGGTTGTATTTGTTTTACATTTTGTAAATAAAGCCGAATGGTTAACTAAAGCCAATCTCTCCCTAATTTTTTTTATTTCAATTATTGAATTCACACTTGTAATTTCTAACAATTACCATAAATTACAATATAAAACTGTTACCATCGATAATTCTGATGGCATTCCATTACTATCCTTTTCGCCTGGCATTGTTTACATAATTCATACTGTTTACTTTTACTGTATGCTTATTTTCGGCATGTATTTATTAATAAATTCGCTTATTAAAGGCTATTTTATTTATAAAAAGCAATACATCTCAATTATTTTAGCCGCATTAATTCCATGGATAACCAATTTGATTTATATAGTTGGTTTTAGACCTTTCGGGCACATTGATTTAACTCCCTATGCTTTCATCATTACTTCCTCTACAATTGCCTTTTCTCTATTAAGGTATAGTTTGTTTAATTTAATTCCAATAGCTAGGGAAAAAGTTATTGAAAATATGAGTGAGGGGGTAATTATTATAGATTCGCAGTATAGAATTTTGGATGTAAATTCAGTTGTTTTGAAATTTTTGAACGCAACTCATTATGAAATTATTGGTAAAAATTTACTTGGAATAATTGATGATAAACCTTTATTAACGGATCATTTACAAATAGCAAACGGAAACCATTTTACAATAAATACACATAATAAAATTTTTGATATTACTGTAAATGAAATAAACCCAATGAAAGGTGTTTACAAAGGTAATTTATTAATATTTAGAGATATTTCAGAAAGTGAGCTAGCTAAAGAAAAGTTAGAAAAACAAACTAAAGAACTAGAAGAACTTAATAGGTTAAAGGATAAATTGTTTTCAATAATTGCACACGATCTAAAAGCTCCTTTTGCTAGTTTAGTTAGCATGCTTCGAATTGTAAGTGATGACGATATTTCACATGAGGAGTTTAAGCAGTATTTACCTAAATTAACTGAAAACGTAGATTACACTTCATCGTTATTAGAAAATTTACTTAATTGGTCAAAAAGCCAAATTGATGCAGTGAAGGTTGTAATAGAACCAATATTATTAAAGGATTTGGTTGATGCTGAAATAACTTTTTTTAACAAATTATCACTTGAAAAAAACATACAAATAAATAATAATATAGCAAGCGATTATTTATTAAATGCTGATAGAAATACTGTGCAATTAGTATTTAGGAATTTGTTTTCAAATGCTATTAAGTTTTGTAAATCGGGCGATTCAATTATGCTTTCAACGCAAGAAATTAATGGCGAAGAAACAGTTGTTTTTAAAGATACAGGCATAGGTATGAGTGCTGATAAAGTAAAAAAACTATTTGGTACTGAAACTTTTACTACGCTTGGCACCGATAAAGAAAAAGGAACAGGCTTGGGTTTATTGCTTTGCAAAGATTTTTTGAATAAAACAGGTGGCAAAATACATGTAGAAAGTGAAGTAGGAGTGGGCACCACCTTTTATATTCAGTTTACAGGTAAATAAGTTTTTTTGATAGCATAATTTATTAAAATACTTGATTCTAGTCAATTGTTATCCAATTATTTGAGTTAAAATTTGTGTAAACAAATATTTATATAAAATGATTATTAATCAAATATACACAGGATGTTTGGCTCATGCAGCTTATTATATTGAAAGTAACGGAGAAGCAGCTATTTTTGATCCATTACGTGAGGTGGCTCCTTATCTGGAAAAAGCCAAACACGATAACGCCAAAATAAAATATATTTTCGAAACACATTTTCATGCTGATTTTGTATCGGGGCATATTGATTTAGCTAAAAAAGCCAATGCTTTGATTGTATACGGCCCAACTGCAAAACCTAATTTTGGTGCCATTGTAGCTTTAGATAATCAAGTGTTTAATGTAGGGGGGTGTAAAATAAAAGTAATTCATACTCCTGGACATACTTTAGAAAGTACTTGTTATTTATTGATTGACGAAAATAATCAAGAAAAAGGTTTAATAACTGGCGATACTTTATTTATAGGCGATGTAGGCAGGCCAGATTTAGCACAACATGTAATAGCTGATTTAACCGAGGAAATTTTAGCGGGTCATTTATACGATTCTTTAAGGAATAAAATTATGCCATTGAGCGATGATTTGGTAATTTATCCAAACCATGGTGCTGGTAGTGCTTGTGGCAAAATGATGAGTAAAGAAACTGTTGACACCTTGAGGAATCAAAAGAAATTTAACTATGCACTAAGGCCTAATATGAGCAAGCAAGAGTTTATAAAAGAAGTTTTAACTGGTTTAACCACTCCACCGGCTTATTTTCCTAAAAATGTATTATTAAACATTAATGGTTACGAAAGTATTGACGAAATAATAAAACGAGGTATGCAGCCACTAACAATTTCGGCTTTTGAATTATTGTCAAAACAAGATGATGTACTGGTTCTAGATACACGAAACGCAAATGATTACAGCGAGGGAAGTGTGCCTTTGAGTATAAATATTGGCTTAGACAGCAACTTTGCTATGTGGGTTGGAGATTTGATAAGCGATATAAACCAAAAAATTATTATTGTAACTGATAAAGGCCGCGAAGAAGAAACTATTATTAGGTTAGCGCGAGTTGGTTATGATAAAACTATCGGTTTTTTAGATGGTGGATTTAATATTTGGAAAAATAGCGGTCATGAATTTGACGTAATAAACCGAATTACATCACAAGAATTTGAGCAAGTTTATAAAACAAAAGATACTTTGGTAATTGATGTCAGAAAAGCAAGCGAGTTTGAATCAAGCCATGTAATTGGGGCCTTAAATATTCCATTAGCAAAAATTAACAACCATTTGGCTGAGTTTCCTAAAGAGAAGCCATTTATTTTACATTGTGCTGGTGGTTATAGAAGTATGGTGGCTGCATCTATTTTAAAACAAAGAGGTTGGAATAATTTTGTAGATGTTTTAGGGGGATTTGGCGAAATTTCAAAAACAAGTGTTCCCCAAACCAATTATATTGCGCCTTTAACTTTATTATAAAAATGAAAATTATTAAATTTTTTACCACAGCGGTTATTGCGTTATTTTTTGTTATCAATATATCATCTTGTCAAAATAATGCCAGTGGAGCTGGCGGAAGGCTTGATGTAAATGTATTTGAGCAAAATATTAATGCCGATAAAAATATTCAATTAATTGATGTAAGAACTCCGGGAGAATATGCCGAAGGTTTTATTGGAACTGCAAAAAATATTGATTGGAATGGCGAAAACTTTACTGCTGAAGCTGCCAAATTAGATAAAACCAAATCGGTATATGTATATTGTTTAGCTGGTGGACGAAGTGCAAGTGCTGCTAATAAATTAAAAGAAATGGGATTTACCCAAGTATATGATTTAAAAGGAGGTATGAATGCTTGGCGCAATGCTGCAAAACCAATTTCGGTTACTGGAAATGAACCAGTAAAACCTGCAACTACTGGCTTATCATTAGCCGACTTAAATAAACAAATTGCCGATAATCAGTTGGTTTTGGTTGATGTATATGCACCTTGGTGTGGACCTTGCAAAAAAATGGCACCGTACTTGGCCGACATAGCCGAAGAGAAAAAAGATAAGTTAACATTTATAAAAGTAAATGCTGACGAAAGCCAAGAAATAGTAAAAAATTTAAATGTAGAAGAATTACCAACTCTTATTCTTTATAAAAATGGTAAACGTGTTTACACCAATATTGGTTTAATTGCCAAAGCCGATTTATTAAAGGCTATAGAAAATAGTATAAATAAGTAATATATAAATATAATATTATTAAAAGCCTGTTTTATTCAAAACAGGCTTTTTTTGTTATGCCAATTACATGTAAATATTATTAAAAGGCACGCAGCCTCAATATTATCAATAAGTTAGCATGACAAAAATCAAGTACCATGAATTGAAGCCACTGTAAAGCGATTGCCTTTAATTTAAATTTAGGAAGTAAACATATTAATTGACTTATTTTTAATAATACTTACTTTTGCGCCCGATTTGAGACACTAATTTGTTCAAAATCAAACCAAAAAGTATAAAAACTACAATTATGGAAAACAACACAAAAAACATGTTTGAAACTATGGCTGATATGCAAAAACAAGCTATGGAAACTATGACAAATGCTGCTAAGACTATGCAACAATCAATGGCAAATGGAACCAATATTAATATGGATTCTGAAAACTTTAAAAAATGGTATGATGGCCAAATGAATTGGTTTAATCAAGTTGGTAGCGAAAATAATAACATGCATAATGGAATGGAGTTTTTTACAAACTACATGAATAAACAAAATGAAATGGCAAAACAATGGATGGACATGAGTAAAAATATGATGCCAAACATGAATAATAGTTTTGATATGAAAAACATGAATATGGATAGCATGATGAATGTATTCAACTCTTGGAAAAGTACAATGACTGATAGCTATAATGAAATGATGAAAAATTTCAATAATGGTGAAACTAAGAATAATTTTTCTGATATGTTTAATAATTCAGAAATGTACATGAAAACCTTCCAGTTTTTTATGCCAATGATGAAAAGTTTAAACGATAAAACTTTTACTCCTGAAATGTTTAAAAGTATGTTCAATACAGAAGCATATAAAGACATGATGGATAAAATGTTTAACATGAATCCTGATATGATGAAAAACTTTATGGATAATACCATGATGGCAAGCATGAAGGATAATATGTATAAAATGATGGATAATGGTAAAACAAATTACGATAACATGAAAAATAACATGGGTAATATGTTTAACTCAAATCCAATAATGGATGGAATGATGAGTAATTACAATCAAATGTACACTCAAATGCAAACTTCAATGGCTCCATTAACCAAATTATTTGGTACTAATTCAAATATGGCAAGCATGGAAACTATGAAAGAATTAGTGGAAATGATGACTGAATACAATACTAAAAATAATCAAATGCAATACATGATGTACACAACAGGCATGAAGGCAATGGATGATATGGCCGAAAATATGTATGCTAAGATTAGAAATGGTGAAGATGTAAAGGAATTTGCTGATGTTTATAAAAATTGGTTAAATACTAATGATAAGCATTTTGTTCAATTATTTGAAACTCCTGAATATTCAAAATTGATGAGTGAAGTAAGTGCTTTGCAATTAAACCTTAAAGGAAAAATTGAAAAACAAATGGAAAAATCATTAGAGAAATTTCCAATTATTAATCGCAGTGAAATGGATGAATTATACAAAACAATTCAAGAATTGAAAAAACGTATAAACACCCTTGAAAAAGAAAAGAGTAGTGTAGCTTCAATTGAAGTAAATGACGAAGCTCCAAAAGCAGCAGCTAAAAAAACTACTAAGAACGCTTAGTTCTATATTTTAAAATTTTTGCACAAATCCTAGTTGAACTTGTTTAACTAGGATTTTTTTTGGCCTGATTCTAGCAGTTATTAATTTGAAAAAGAACAGTAAATTTAAGTGAAAGCAGTGTTTATAGGGCTTGAGGTTATATTCTATTTCGTAATAGCGGTTTTTTATGGGAATTTTGGCTCAAAATGGGAGATAAATGATAGATAATATAAATTCGGAAAATATTTTACAACACAAATTAAATTTTAAAAAAATTTGTTTAATTGATGATGACGATATGCAGCATTGGTTAAATGTAAGAATTATTCATTCTATTGATAAAACGATTGAAATATTTAGCTATTCAAGTGCAGAAATTGCGTTAAACGATTTGATGGTTAATAAAATAATACCTGATGTGATTTTGTTAGATATAAATATGCCACTAATGGATGGTTGGGATTTTATTGAAGAAGTAGGTGCTAGAGAAATCAATATTCCAATTTACATGCTTACATCTTCCATTGACAAAAGCGACAACGAGAAGGCGAAAAAGTATAAGGTCGTAAAAGGCTTTTTAAATAAACCATTAAAACAAGAAAAATTAGAATCTATTTTGTATTCAAATAATTAGACTGTTTTTTAGACTTATTTTCTATTCAATAAATATTCCATAACTGTTATTGGAATTAACAAGCATGTTAAGGCATAAATGGTATCTTCAATCGGAATGGTAATTATGCGTAAACCAATAATTTCGTTAGTATTATAAAACACAACAGGTTCAGGCGTTACAGCTCCAGTTAGCACGCCATTTACCACTAAAAAAGGAATTAAGTGCACTAAGTATGCCAACCAAAAATAACCCATATATGGCTTCTTTAAATATAACTGATGCCAAAGCAATAATATTAAGGCCAAGGAACAATTTACCAAAGTGTAAGTTTTATAATAAAATACAATGCAAGTCACTGCTAAAATTACTATAAAAAAATAATTTATATAAGTTACCAATGGCTTAAAAAAGTTATCGGAAAAATAAGCTTTTAAGCAAGCATAAATAAACACACTAGCAAATGGAACTACTACAAAAAAACTCCATTCTTCAATAGGTAAATCGTTAAAACGGTAATGCCAAACATATTGATTATTAAAGCCCCAAACACCTGCTCGAGTAAACCAACCATCCCACAAAATAAAGAGTAAAGCATTTAAGGCAATACCAATAAAAAGTGGTTTAAACCATTTGTAAAAAGCTACTTTTTTATCGAAACTTAATGCAAAAGGACCAACAAAGGATACCAGCATTAACCAAGCATACAAACTCATGGTTTAATTGGTTGAATTAGGATTTTTCCAATATTTAAGCGGAACTATAAGCATTCCAAAATTTTCGCCATGCTCTTTTCCTAAATATTTATGATGAATTTTATGCGCCCTGCGAATGGCTTTTATATATCTATTATCTAGGCGCGACCAAAGCTTAAACCTTTGGTGAATGATAATTTCGTGAATAATAAAATAGGCAAATCCATACAAAGAAATACCAATTCCAATATACAATCTAAAATCGTTGTACATTAAACCTGTTACATAACAATAAGCACTTGGTATGGCAAAAATTAAAAAGAAACTATCGTTTTTTTCGAAAAAGCCCGGCTCCACTTGATGGTGGTCCTTATGCAAATACCAAAGTAAACCATGCATAATAAACTTGTGTGTAAACCAAGCCATAAACTCCATGAACCAAAAAGTAAGAAACACTACTAAAATATTAAACCACATATATTTTTAAAATCGTTTTATTATACTAAACACTTTAATTGGAAATTGTTTTTAGAAAAAATCTAATACCACCAATTCATTCCGGCAAAAAACACCAATTGAAAAACATACAACCAAGGTGCAATTTTATTGGTTAATGGCAACTCTAATTTTTGGTAAACAAACATAAATGCAAAGGCAAAAATATACCAAGCGGTGTAGTTTTGAATTGGAATACTACCATTTTTCCAATACCAAAAATCTAATTGTGGAGCCACATGTTCAATTAAAAAATCAACACACAACATAAGCAACGCACTTAAAGCAATTTTTATGATTGGGTTAACAGTATTTTGTTTACCTATTTTACTAAAAAACAGCTCGGCCACATGCATAGAAACATAACATAGCATAACCCAGTTTAAACCAATAATTACAGGCACATCGGCCATTTTTAAGCCAAGGTTATTTCCATAAAAATACTGACCAAAAATTCTACCCGTAGTTACTCCTAAAAGTTCTAAAATATAACCTGCTTGAAAAACACCAATGGCCCAAATCCAGAAAAAAGTGTTTTTAGGTTGATGAAAATAAAACAACACTACCGCACTAATTATCAAATTGATTGGCGAAAGTGATAATAAATCAAACTTAAAAATAGCCGAACCAAAAAGGCCAACAGCATATAAAATGGCTAAAATTATAATGGCAATATTTTCTTTTTTCATTTTTCTTATTGTGTTCTTACTTTAACGTCATTGCGAGGCACGAAGCAATCTAAGTGCGAGATTGCTTCGTGCCTCGCAATGACGGACATAATATTGGGTCATTCCGTAGTTCCGCCAAAGCGGAATTCCTTGTTTAAAAGCACCTTTCCATTAGCAATCAAACTCATATTCAAGGAAGATGTTTACAACATGACCTTTTATGCAATTACTTTCCATAATCATCCTTAATTAAACCAGCTGCAATTTTAGCTGAATTTAAACACAAAGGAATTCCACCACCGGGATGCACAGAACCGCCACAAAAGTACAATCCTTTTATATTAGAACTAAAATTTTTATGCCTTAAAAATGCAGCATACCTATTATTGCTTGCATTGCCATAGAGTGCACCAAGGTGGCTGCTGGTTTTGCTTTCAATACTTCTTGGGTCTAATATATTTTCGGTTACAATGTATTTTTCAATATCGGTTTTGAGCAAACGATTTAATTTTGAAATAATATTTTTTCTTGCTTCAAAAATTAATGCATCCCAATTTTGCCCTTGGTTATTGGGTGTATTTATCATTAAAAACCAATTTTCGGAACTCGCAGGTGCATCATCTGGCTTGTATTTTGAGGTAATGTTAATGTAAATAGTTGGGTCGCTATAAATGGTTTTTTTACTAAAAATGTGTTCAAATTCTGCTTGGTAATTTTCGGTAAAAAGTATGTTATGTAAATCTAACTCGGCAAATTGTTTATTAATTCCCCAATAAAAAATTAATGCTGAAGAAGACTTTTCCTGCACCAAAATTTTTTCAGGATGTTTTACCTTTGGCAATAACTTTTTGTAAGTAGGGTAAATATCCATGTTCGATAACACAATATCGGCTTCATAAAACTGCTCTCCTACTTTTAGTCCTTTTACTTGCTTGTTATTTTGGTTTAAAACTATTTCAGTAGCCTTTTTATCAAACTCAAATTTTACTCCTAAATCCAAAGCCAATTGGTAAATACTTTGGCTAATTTGGTGCATGCCATTTTTAGGAAAATAAGTTCCAATATTGCTTTCTAAATGCGGAATCATATTCAATAAAGCTGGCGATTGATATGGGTTACTGCCATTGTAAGTAGCAAATCTATTAAAGTATTGAACCAATCTTTTATCGGCAAAAATTTGCTCATTTTCATGGTTCATACTGTTGAACAAATTAAGTTTTGGAATGCTTAAAATACCCTTAAGCGTAGCTAAGTTTAAAAAGTTTTTTACTTTATGTAAACTGCTTTCTATAAAAATTGGTGTGGTAGTTTTATACCTAAATTCAGCATTTTTAAGGTATTGAAAAAATGGTTTAGGATTGCTTACTCCTAATTTCTGGTTTAGTTCGTTGGCCATTTTTTCTGACTGATGGTAAGCTGTAAAACTTGTTCCATCTTCGTAAAAATAATTGCACGCTTTTTCCAACTGCAAGTATTCAAAACTGTTTTTATTTTGCTTTGCAATATCGTACAGTTCAAGCACTAACTGAGGCAATGTAAAAAGCGAAGGACCAGCATCAAACCTAAAACCTTGTTGAGTAAACTCGGTTAATTTTCCGCCAAAATAAGCATTGGCTTCCAAAACTGTTACTTTAAAGCCCATTGCTTGAAGCCTAACAGCACTGGCTAAGCCAGCTATTCCAGAGCCAATTATTACTATTTTCATCTTTGATTTATAACCCCAAATGTAACATTGGGTTTTTAATTGTTACAAAAAAATAAAAAATAGCTTTTTCTATTCTTTCACTTATTATATTTTTAGTAATTTGCGCCCATGTTTAATGAACCTGAAATAACAAAATTAGAAACAATTGGCGAGTTTGGCTTAATTAAACAACTTACGCAACACATTGAATTAAAGAACAATACACTTAAAGGTGTAGGTGATGATGCCGCAGTAATTAATCCTACTAACGGAAAAGTTACTTTGGTTTCAACCGATATGTTGCTAGAAGGAATTCATTTTGATTTAAGTTATTTTCCTTTAAAACATTTGGGTTATAAGGTCGTGAGCGTAAATGCAAGCGACATTTATGCCATGAACGGAACGCCTAAACAAATTACAGTTTCGTTAGGAATTAGCAGCAAATTTAGTGTAGAAGCTATTCAAGAAATTTACGAAGGCATAAATTTAGCCTGCGAAAAATATAAAATTGATATTATTGGTGGCGATACCACCTCAAGCAAACAAGGTTTGGTAATTAGTGTAACCGTAATTGGTGAAGCAGCTGAAAATGAAGTGGTTTACCGAAATGGTGCAATGGAATATGATTTGGTTTGTGTAACAGGAGATTTAGGTGGTGCTTATGCTGGTTTTCAGTTATTAGAACGCGAAAAACGTGTGTTTATTAACAATCCAGATTTGCAGCCTGATTTGGCCGGACACGATTATATTTTGGAACGTCAGTTAAAGCCTGAGGCTAGAAAAGATATTATTGAAATGTTTAAGGCTTTGGAAATTGTGCCAACGTCTATGATTGATGTGAGTGATGGTTTGGCATCTGAAATTTTTCATTTGGCCGATCAATCAAAAATGGGAGTTACAATTTATGAAGAAAAAATTCCAATTGATGCCACTACTTACAATATGGCGCGCGAGTTAGATTTAGATCCAACTTTAACAGCTTTAAGCGGAGGCGAAGATTACGAATTGTTATTTACCATCAAACAAAGCGATTATAAAAAGTTAGAAAACCATCCTGATTTTACCGTAATTGGGCATGTAACCAAACCCGATGAAGGTGTTAACATGATTAGCAAAGGCGGTCAAAAACACGAGTTAAAAGCTCAAGGTTGGAAAGCATTTTAAAAAATAAATAAAACAAATGGCTAAAGGCTATCCAGTTAAATATCAGGAGCCATCCCGATAGCTATCGGGAGCCAATAGCAAATTATATGAAAATAGGTGTATTAATATTTCCGGGAAGTAATTGCGATAAAGACGCAGTTTGGGCATTTCAAAACATGTTTGGCCAAGAAGTAGTAGAACTTTGGCATAAAGATACTGATTTACAAAATGTAGATTTGGTGTTTTTACCAGGTGGTTTTAGCTATGGCGATTATTTACGCAGCGGTGCAATTGCTCGTTTTTCGCCTATTATGCAAAGTGTAATTGAATTTGCCAATAATGGAGGCTTGGTGTGGGGCGTTTGTAATGGTTTTCAAATTTTATGCGAAAGCGGTTTATTACCGGGCGCATTGTTACACAACGACCATCAAAAGTTTAATTGCAAAAATGTATTTATAAAAACCGAAACCAATAACAGTAAAATTACTAGTTTAAATGAAGTAAGAAAAGCTTTAAAAATTCCTATTGCGCATGGCGAGGGAAGATTTTATTGCAACGATGAATTATTGCAAGAATTAAAAGCCAACGACCAAATATTATTTAGATACTGCGATGAAAATGGAAACGTTTCTGCCGAAACCAATCCTAATGGTGCATTGGATAACATAGCTGGAATTTGTAACAAAAACCGCAATGTATTTGGTATGATGCCTCACCCTGAACGCGCTGTAGATGCTGATATTTACAATACTGACGGACGCATTATGTTCGAAAGTTTGTTGCAGTTGGTGAATGGTTAATAGACGACAGTTGTTGGTTGTCAGTTGATAGTTGTCAGTTGATAGGTTTCTTAATATAGTAAACAAATGAAATTGACAGATAGTAAAGTATATTCGACAATGTTGATGTTGTTTCCTTCTCAGAACGATTTTTCAAAATCAGACTATGAAGAGGAGTTAAATGAACTACTACACTTTGGAGTTGACACCGTAGAAAAATTTAATAACTTAATGACTAGGCATCGAATAATGTTATTGAAAATCGATAGCGAACCATTAGACGACCAACATTTGAAATGGTATCGAAAGGACAATTCAATTGACAACCTTGAACTAAAAATTGAGAATGGATTTTGGTTTTCATTTCAGGGGCTAATACGCATTGGACTTGAACTTGAGTTTGGAGAGAAATACATACTATATGCAAACAAACGTGACGGTTTAATTTGAATAAGTAAGAAAAAAAATGAAATTGAATTCCTTTTATTTTGCGTTTATATGTATTAGCTTGCTTAGTTGTAGTAATAATAAAACAACTAGACAGTTTAAAAACGTAATAGAAGAAAAAGTAATTTATCAAAACTATATTTATCCTATTGATAAAACTATAAATGAAAAAGACTTGAGAATAGATTCTTCTCAAAGTGAAGTTTACCGTGTTTGGGTTTTAAATGAAAAACCATCTAAGAGTTTTATATTCACCTTAGAAAATAAAAATGATTCTATAACCCTCTCTAAAAAATGTTTTATTTGGAACAATGGAATTCCTATCAAAGTTGACTCTTTAATTGAAAATGTTACTAAAAAAATTAGGTTAATAGTTTGGTTAGATTTTAAAGAAAAAATTTCTGACAGTTATTTTTGGAATTTATCAAACAATAAAGATGATAGTGATTTTTTATGTTGCAACACTTATATTTTGGAAGGAAAAAGGGATAGAAATGTAGAGGAAAAGAAATACAATTTATTTTTAACTCCATGTGGATATGGCAGTTTACGAGACGCATTCAACTTTTTATTTGAAATTACTAAATAAACTGCTATCAACTATTCTTTCAACATAATACTAAATGGGAGCCTTTTTTACAAATATTCAACTAAACACTTTGGGTATTGACAAAACCAAACTGTTAGACTTGGTAATTGAATATGTTACTTTGTTTAATTTGGAAGATGGTTATGTTGTAGTTGAGAATAGTGATGAGGCTGATAAAACTGTGATTATTTCTGAACCAGCTAATTCAAATTGGTTGTCAATATATGATGAAGAGTTCGAAGATCAAGGCTCTAAAAAGTTCTATAAATTCTCTTCTAACTTATCAAAACATTTCAATACAAGTGCATTAAGTATTTTAGTACATGATAGTGATTATATTTATGTTGGACTCAACATAAATGGGAAACTTAAAGATACCATAAGCAATCTTTCTAAAGAAATTGATTTCAATAAAAGTAAGCCAAACGTTTGGTCAAATATTTTATTAGAAAATTATTCGTTTGAGGATATAGTAAAGGCTTGGAGAAATAAATCCGTATTTGTTGAAGAATTTTTAAGAGAATTCTCCAAATTTATCAATATAGATAGTTCAAAATTACTGACAGGTTATGAATATCTAAGTGAAGAAAATCCAAACGAAGGAATAAAATTAAACTTTGCAAAAAAAGACAAAAAGAAAGCAGCAGAACTTGGTTTAACTAAATTCAGCGGTATTTCTGGAGTTATTCTGGTAGATATTAAACCAGGAGAAATACAAGAAGAACATTTGATGCTAACAAACCAAGGCTTAGAATCAACAGGAATTGATGTCGTTATTGCTGGGAAATGTATTGAAGAAAGATTATTGATGCCTAAAATTGTAAAAGCTAATTATATTAAATATAATAGTGAACTGCAAAACGAATTTATTGTACCTTTTATAGAAACAATTTCAACTAAAGGTGAAAAAATATTTTATGCTAGGTTGAAGGAATTTTATATTCCAAAAGGATTTAATCCAACTTTTCCAATGACAACAAAAGAAGCCAAGCTATATGGTTCGGTTTGGTACGATTCTGCAATTAAGTTTAGTATAAGTTTTTTGGGTGTAAAAGAAGGAACAGGTGAATTCAATATTTGGTTTAGTCCACTGGCAAATAGACCTGATGGTTCCCATTGTATCCAATTAAAAAAATTATAATCTTAAGATTAGTTAGTAAAATTTCAGATTCCATTTCTATCAACTAACAACCAACAACTATCAACTATTCCTTCATCTTACTATCAATCATAATTGTCACAGGGCCATTATTGGTTAAGCTGATTTGCATATCAGCACCAAATGATCCTGTGGCTATTTTTTTGCCTAAAAGTTCTTTTAATTCTGCAATCATTTTTTCATATAACGGAATGGCAAATTCTGGTCTGCTAGCTTTGATATAAGAAGGTCGATTTCCTTTTTTTGTAGAGGCAAAAAGTGTAAATTGACTTACCAGTAAAATATCCGCATTGGCATCAATGAGAGAAATATTCATCACACCATTTTCATCGTTAAATACCCTAAGATTTATTATTTTCTGTGCCAACCAATTGATATCCTCTTCCGAATCAGCATCCTCAATTCCTAATAAAACCAATAATCCATTTCCAATTTCAGAAAATAGTTTGTTATCAATATGTACTTGAGCCTTTGTAACTCGTTGAATAATAATGCGCATGGGTTAGTTATTATATGTCTTTTTCGTTTCTTCAATTGCAATAATAATTTTTTGAAAATGTAAAAAATCATCATGATTAAGACTCTTGTTTTTATTTAACTCAAACCAATAAATTATTGGATAGAAATTACCTATTTTATAATTGTATATGTTATTTGGTATGGTTTTAAAAAACTGCTCTTGTGAAAATTGTTCGGGAACAAAATTCCCTTCCGAAGAAGGGGTGTGCCGATAATTATCGGTAGAAGACCGGGGTGGCAAAATCAATGCATTTTCATCAAAATTATCAGCATAATTCTCAATAAAAAAATACTCTAACTCTTGCATCACATAAGTTAAACGTTTAAAAACATCAACTACTTTAATTCGAAAAACCTTTAAGCCCAACTGCTTTAAAAATGCTTCTCTTTCAATATCATACTCCACTTTACTATCGTGGCTAGAGCCATCAATTTCAATAACCAGCCCAAATCTTTTAACATAAAAATCGACTATATAGTTACCTATAACTCGTTGCCTATCAAAGTCAATATTATGAAAACGACCTTTGGTTACTTGTTTCCAAAACAATACTTCCGATTAATTTCTAGCTTGCCTTAACTGCTTTGCTTTTTCTTTCAAATTGGGGTTAAAAGGCAGTTCTGTAATTGGATTTTGAGTTAAAATAATATCATTGATAGCAATAACCCTATATGGCTTTTTTAACTCCCCGGTCTTCGACCACCCCTCTTTTTGAGGGGGATTTGACAGCCCGCACTTTTTGAATTCAATAACTGAAGAATTAGTTTTATTGTCAATAAATGCTTTTAAAAGTATTATCAAATTTTCAGAAAATGATTCACTCTGAATATTTTCAACTTTTACAAGTTGGTTTAAATAGGTAAAATATTCTTCAAAAGTCATTTCATACAACCCTAATTAAACACATCTTCGTTAGCCATAATGCTAAGGTAGCTTTGGTAACGCTCGGCAGGAATAATACCTTGTTCAATGGCTTCTAAAACCGCGCATTGAGGTTCGTTCATGTGTTTGCAATTATTGAATCTGCATTTACCAATATAGGGTTTCATTTCTTTAAAATAATGCGATAGTTCTGCATTGTTTAAATCCACTACTCCAAACTCTCTAATTCCAGGTGTATCAATAATAAATCCACCAAAACTTAAAGGATGCATTTGTGCAAAAGTGGTAGTATGTTGCCCATTAAAACTCGATTTTGAAATTTCGCCTGTTTTTAAATTTAAGTTAGGCTCAATTCCATTTAATAACGATGATTTTCCTACACCTGAATGACCAGCAACTAAAGTGGTTTTATCTTTCAATAAAGCCTTTACTTCATCTAACCCAATTTGGTCATTAACGGAAGTTTTTATGTAATTGTATCCAACTTGATTATGGTATAAATGAATGGTATCGTTCAATACATCTTCCAATCCATCGGTACATAAATCTACTTTATTAAAAATAATAGTAGTTGGAATATGATAAGCCTCGGCTGTGGCTAAAAAGCGATCAATAAAACCTAGCGAAGTAGTAGGAAAAGCAATGGTTACCATCAATATAGCTTGGTCAATATTACTGGCTATAATATGCGTTTGTTTTGAAAGATTGCTGGCCTTACGAATAATGTAATTTTTACGATTTTCAATTGAAAAAATCACTCCATTTTCGCTATTGGGTTCCATTTCAAAATTTACTTTATCGCCAACGGTTACAGGATTGGTGTGTTTTAAACCTTGTAATCTAAACTTACCTTTTAACCTGCAATTTACAATTTGCAAATCGGGTTTCATTACTTCGTACCAACTCCCAGTTGATTTTACAACAATTCCTTCCATTAGCTTTTAATTGAAAATCCTAAATATGCAAACCCAATGCACACCAAATTGGTTAATAAAATATAAGCAAAAGCCTGTTTAAAAAGCTGTTGTTTTAACATAGTAATGGTTTCGAAAGCGAATGATGAATAAGTAGTAAAACCACCTAAAACACCTACGATAAGAAGCAATTTGATAGTATCGAAATGATTATTATTTAAAAACAAAGCATAACACAAACCAATGCAAAAGCAGCCAATGGCATTTACCAAAAAGGTGTTAATTGGAAACTGTACTTGGGTGTAATCTTTTAATAATACAGAAAACAAATAGCGTAAAACCGCTCCCAACGCACCTCCAAGGGCTACAAATATTATTGATTTCATGAAAGGCAAATATAAGCTAAATTGAATGATTACAAGATTAGAAGATTAAGTGAGTTTTGATTTTTGATTGCTGATCTTTGATTTTTGTCTTGATGCTAATGAATTCAATACTTATAGTGAACTTCACAAATCATAAATCATAATTCACAAATTTAACCTACTTTCGCCTTCTTTTTTTTGAAAAATATGATAAAATCAATGACTGGTTTTGGGCAAGCTGAAACCGATACAGACCAATTTTTATGCAAAGTAGATATTAAAGCTTTAAATGGTAAGTTTTTAGATATTAATATTCGTATGCCTCGCAATTTGCAAAATAAGGAGTTGGAGCTGCGCAATGATTTATCGAAAAAGCTAGAAAGAGGCAGTATTAGCATTAGTATTAATGTTTCAAGCAAAAACACCAACGATTCATATTTGCCTATCAATCAAGATGTGGCGCAATTTTATTTAACTCAAATAAGTAACCTTTCTACACAAACTAATATACCAAGTAGTCAACTATTTAAATCTATTTTTGATTTCCCTGGAATTATTCAGAGTAAAGAAGATGAGGGCACCAATGAAGATGATTGGAAAATAATAGTAAATACTGTTAACAATGCCTTGGTTGAGTTTAATAAATTTAGAACACGCGAAGGTGAAATTTTGGCAACTGAATTGATTAATTTATGCCAAAGTATTCAAAACAAATTGATTGCTTTAGCACCTTTTGAAACTGCAAGAATAGAAAATGTAAGGGCTAAAATAGCTAAGGAGTTAAGTAGCTTACAAACCGATTTGATTGATAAAAACCGTTTCGAACAAGAGCTGATTTATTATATTGAAAAACTAGATATTAACGAGGAAAAATCGAGGTTAACCGAGCATTGTACTTTCTTTTTAGAAACTTTAAAACAAGAAACTAATGGTAAAAAATTAGGTTTTATTGCTCAGGAAATGGGCCGCGAAATCAATACCATTGGTAGCAAAAGTAACGATAGCAATATGCAGCGATTGGTGGTAGAAATGAAAGATGAATTAGAGAAAATTAAGGAACAAATCAATAATATTTGCTAAAGACTTTAGCCACAGATAACACAGATTTCACAGAAATTAATTACACAGATTTCTGCGGTTATCAGCGAAATCTGCGGGAAATAAAAAGAAGAAAATGAATAAAGTAATTATATTTTGTGCGCCAAGTGGCAGCGGAAAAACCACCATTGTAAAACATTTATTAAGTGTAAATAAGCAATTGGCTTTTTCAGTATCGGCTTGCACACGCGCGCAAAGAGCCAATGAGGTGCATGGTAAAGACTATTATTTTTTAACTCACGAGGATTTTAAAAACAAACTGGTTCATGGTGAGTTTTTAGAATATGAAGAAGTTTATGGAGGTAATTTTTACGGTACTTTAAAATCGGAAATTGACAGAATTTGGGCTGAAGGCAAAGTGGTGATTTTTGATGTAGATGTAGTAGGTGGATTAAACCTTAAAAAGCATTTTGAAGATAAAGCCTTGGCCATTTTTGTAAAACCACCAAGCGTTGAAATTCTTGCTCAACGCTTAAAAGAACGCTCTACAGAAACTGAAGAAACATTACAAGTTAGGGTTGGAAAAGCTGTTTTAGAATTGGCTTATGAAAGCAAATTTGAAACTGTTTTAGTAAACGAAAATTTACGTGAAGCATTGCAAAAAGCAGAACAATTAGTAAATGATTTTATAGCAAAGTAAACAATGAAAATAGGTTTGTTATTTGGGTCGTTTAATCCCATTCATACAGGGCATTTATTAATAGCCAATTACATGGTAGAATATACCGAGTTGGATAAAATTTGGTTTGTGGTAAGTCCGCAAAATCCATTTAAAGTAAACGATGAATTGCTTGATGAAAATTTGCGGTTAAAAATGATAGAAATGGCTATAGCCGATGATAACAGATTTGAAGCATGCAGTATTGAATTTGGAATGCCCAAACCTAATTATACCTATTTAACCCTAACAACGCTTGCGGAAAAATATCCCGAACATCAGTTTACTCCAATTATTGGAGGTGATAATTTACAAAGTTTTCATTTATGGAAAAACTACGAAAGCATTTTAGAGAACTATCAGCTATTTGTATACCGCAGGGCTGGATTTCATGAAAATCCATTATTAGCCAACCACAAAAAAATTAGTTTATACGAAGTTCCTTTGCTCAATATTTCATCTACTTATATTAGAGAAACTTTACAAGCAGGTAAATCAATCAGGTATTTGGTGCCAAAAGTTGTGAAAGAATTTATAGACGAAAATGATTTGTATCGATAATTTTCCGTTTAAATAATAATTCGGTTGATATTAAAAACTAAGGTTTAATTGAAACTAATAATTGGTTTCATTTGTAAATTATAAAACATTAAACAAGTGTCAAACACAAAAAAACGAATGATAATATTTATTGCAATTTTACTAAGTTTATCAACGGGAAGCTATTTATTTTTAGAACAAAAACAATTTGGACAACTGCCAACTGGACCCAGATTGGAACGAATAAAAAAATCACCCAACTACCGAGATGGGGCTTTCCAAAACCAACATTTTACGCCTGATTTAGCAGAAGGAACAAGTTATTGGGATATTTTAAAAGCGTATTTGAACAAACCTAAAAACACAGAACCTCCACATTCATTACCTTTTATAAAAACCAATTTAAATAATCTTGATACAGAAAAAACGCAAATTATTTGGTTTGGACATTCAAGTTATTTAATAAAAACCAATGGTTTGACTATTTTGGTAGATCCAGTTTTTAGTGGCAATGCTTCGCCTGTTAGTTTTTTTGGAAAAAATTTTAGCGGTAGCAATGAATATAAAATAAGCGATTTTCCTCAAATAGATATGGTTATAATTACACACGATCACTATGATCATATGGATTATAAAACGATAATGGAGTTAAAAAATAAAACTAAACATTTTTATACTTCGCTAGGGGTTGGGTCTCATTTAAATTTATGGGGTATTAACGATTCGCTAATTACTGAATTTGATTGGTGGGAATCAATAAAAGTAACTGATGATATTATTCTAACAGCCGCTCCGGGTCGTCATTTCTCAGGCAGAAAATTCAAAAGAAATCAAAGTTTGTGGGCTTCATACATTTTACAAACACCAACAGAAAAAATATTTTTAGGAGGTGATAGTGGATTTGATACTCATTTTAAGGAAATTGGACAAAAATATGGTCCTTTCGATTTGGTTTTATTAGAATGTGGTCAATACAATAAAATGTGGGGTTATATTCATATGATGCCTGAAGAAGTGGTTCAAGCTGCTATTGATTTAAAAGCTAGCGTGTTAATGCCTGTTCATTGGAGTAAATTTACTTTGGCTTTGCATCCTTGGAATGAACCTATAAAAAAAGTAACAGCTAAGGCCAAAGAAATGAAAATGCCTATAACAACGCCATTAATTGGAGAGGTAATTACAATAAATAAAAATTATCCTGACAGCATAATATGGTGGGAATTTTAAATAAAAAAAGCCAACTTTATTAAAGTTGGCTTTTTTATCTGATTACTATTAAGATAGCATATCTAAAATTTTGTTCAAATCAGCTTCAGATTTAAAAGGAATAGTAATATTTCCTTTTCCCTTTTCATCATTGGTAATTTTTACTTTATTACCAAATTTATCAGTTAATAGTTTTTGAAATTCAGTTACTACTTCACTTAAAGGTAATTTTGAAACTTTTTTGCTTTTAGGTTTTTCATCTTCAATAAGTGATTGATCTTGTTTGGCTCTTTCACTAGCTTCACGTACCAAAGCTTCTACCTGACGAACCGATAAATCTTTTAAAACCATTTCGTTAAATAAATATTGTTGCTCATCGGCATTGTCAATATTTATTATGGCACGTGCGTGTCCCATCGAAATTTTATCATCTCTCAAAGCGGCTTGAATATTATCAGGAAGTTTTAATAAACGCATGTAATTATTAACAGTACTACGGTTTTTACCAACTCTATCGCCTAATTCCTCTTGGTTTAATTTACATTCGTCCATAAGGCGTTTGTAGCTTAAAGCCACTTCCATAGCGTTTAAATTTTCGCGTTGAATGTTTTCAATCAATGCCATTTCTAGCATTCCTTGGTCATCGGCTAAGCGAATATAGGCAGGAATTTTTTCTAAACCGGCAATTCGTGAGGCGCGCGTTCTGCGTTCCCCACTAATTAATTGGTACCTATCAAATCCAATTTTACGAACAGTAATAGGCTGAATTACTCCATGTACCTTGATACTTTCTGCTAATTCGTTTAATTCTTCTTCTTTAAAATCGGTTCTAGGTTGAAATGGATTTGCTTCTACTTGCGAAATAGGAACTTCGCTAATAGAATTAACCGGTTTTGATTCGGTTGTGGTAATATCAGTTGCGGCATTTTCAAGTAATGCACTTAATCCTCGTCCTAATGCGTTTCTGCGTGGGTTACTCATTTTATATCTTTCTACTACTTTTTTTTGACTACTAATTTAATGATTGCGTGTCTGAATTTGGATTATTAAAACCCTCAATTAAGCCATTTTTTGCTAATAATTCTTTTGCAAGATTCATGTAATTAATTGAGCCACGACTTTCTGCATCATGAAGAATTACAGGTTTACCAAAACTTGGAGCCTCGCTTAACTTAGTATTACGTTGAATAATGGTATCAAAAACCAATTGTTGAAAATGCATTTTAACCTCTTCAACCACTTGGTTACTCAAGCGTAAACGCATGTCATACATAGTTAATAATATTCCTTCAATTTGTAAATTGGTATTTAAACTTTGTTGTACAATTTTGATGGTATTTAATAATTTACCTAAACCTTCTAATGCAAAATACTCGCACTGAACTGGAACTATAACACTATCGCTAGCTACTAAAGCATTGGTGGTAATTAAACCCAAACTTGGCGAGCAATCAATAATGATAAAATCGTAATCTTTTCTAATAGAATCTAATGCAAATTTTAACAACTTTTCTCTGTTGGGTAAGTTAACCAATTCAATTTCTGCCCCAACTAAATCAATATTTGATGGAAGTAAATCCATGTATTGCAGCTCAGTATGTACTATTGCATTGGTGGTTGGAGTTTCATTAACCATTACCTCATACAAACCAGTTGAAACTTCACGCGGATCAAATCCTGTACCTGAAGCTGAATTTGCTTGAGGATCAGCATCTACCAATAGAGTTTTAAACTCTAAAGCTGCTAAGCTTGCCGATAAATTAATGGCAGTTGTAGTTTTTCCAACTCCACCTTTTTGATTTGCTATTGCTATTATTTTTGCCATGCTAAGTATTTGTTCAACTTAATTTTATATTTTTTTGTAATTAATATATTTATTATTTAACCAATTGGTTTTTAATTAAACACCAATTATTTTTATATTTTGTATTTACCAAATAACGCCATTTGACAAGGTAACATATACACTCCTTGTCAACATGCGTGTTGATAACTGAACTTTGGTTTTGCAGAGTGCTAATAGTTAATAAAATAGTTGTGGAACAAAATAAAATGTTGTTTCACGAATTGAAATAAGCTCGCATTGGAAATTTAAAATAGTATTAAGTAATCCTATCTTTATTTAAATTCTTCATTGTCAAATCTTTTTATTAAAAACATTGTTTTTTAATAAAAATAAGAAGTAGCTAGGCAACCTTTTTACAAAAGTGTGTCTATTTAGTAATAAATGGAATGAAGGATTTTACCGATCAAGAAATCATATTAGGGTGTATTAAGGAAGATAGTCGTTTTCAACGCCTGTTTTTTGATAAATACTATTCTAAAATGTTTGCTATTTGCATCAGGTTTGCCAAAAATGAAGATGAAGCTAAAGATATTTTACAAGAAGGATTTATTAAAGCTTTTGAAGGAGTAAAAAAATTTAAAGGTGAAAGTAGCTTAAGTACTTGGTTAAGCCGTATAATGGTTAACCATGCAATAAGTTACTTAAAAGCAAAAAATAAAAATTCATTTTTATCCATTAGCGAAAACGAGTTTTTGGTTCCAGATTTACCTGATTTTGATAACGAATTGGTAAAAGAACTTTCGCCCGATGAAGCTTTGAGTTTATTGCAAAAATTACCTGATGGCTATCGAACAGTGGTTAATTTATATGCCATTGAAGGTTTAAGCCATAAGCAAATAAGCGAAAATTTGGGTATTAGTGAAGGAACTTCAAAATCGCAATTATCGAAAGGAAGAGCCATTTTAAAAAAATTAGTTAATAGTTTAAATACGTATGTTTTATAACAAGGACGATGAGTTTTTTAAATTACTTGGTGATAAAATAAGCCAAGTAACGCCAAAGCAGCCCACCAATGGTGATTGGGATAGCTTTGATAAGGCTTATCGTGCCCACAAACAGGGCAATAAAAAACGTAAAATGAGCTTTTTGATTTGGATTAGTATTTTAACTGTTTCGCTGTTTAGTGTTTATGCTATTTATTTAAATAAAATTACTAATGAACAGTTAAGTATTGTAAAACCAAAAGATACTAAAGAAATTATAAAAGATGAAGTTTCGATTGCACCATTCACTAATTTAGAAAAACCTAATTTAACAACGTCTGAAATTGCAAATAATAAAACTAGATTACTATCAAATAATAAGGAAGATGGTAACGCAGTTGCTAAGCAAATCATTCAAAAAAGTAAGATAGAAAATAAAAACAGAAATGAGGTAAATGTTGCAAATCAAAATACACTTATTGAAACAAAGGGCCGCATTGAATTGATTAAGAATTGGAGTGACTTAATACTTTTAACAAGCAAGAGCTATTTGCTTAATTTAAGTCAGCCACAATTAATAAGTATTGAAAATAGAAATGCATTAAGAACTAAAATTTATACAATAGATATTGATTCAGCAAAAAACAAAACCTTAAAAACCAAAGGGAAATTAATGGTAAACTTGGCTTATGTAGAGTTAGGTTATTTGTTGCAAAGCAATGTTTATAAACAACTGAATAATTCATCTAACCAATATTTTAATGGAATAGGTGTCAATGCAGGATTTAATATGAGTAAAAATTGGAGTTTGAATTTTGGTTTAAGTGCCTTGTTTTTTAATCAAATTGAAATGAATAAAAGGGCATTTGTAACTACCGAAAAACATATTGAAAGCATTGATACCACTATTAAATACAATGCTTTTTATAAAAGATTAATGATGCAAATAGATACTGTTACAAGTGAAAAAAATGTAGAGCATCATGCTAATAATTCGTACCAGAATAATATTGCTTTTTACAATTTACCAATTCAGTTACGCTATCAATTAGGTAATGAAAAGCGAGGTATTTATGGGGCAATAGGAATTACAGGTACCGTTATTTATCAGCAAGAAACAAATGTAAATAATATTGGCTTATTTAATGAAACCATCCAAACCAATAATAATTATCAGTTGTTATTTGCGCCAACTATGGGTGTTGGTGGATATCAAAAATTATATCATAATTGGGCTCTTCATATTTCGGCCAATTATTTAAAATATTTAAATGGCTCTTTACATCAACCTAATACCTTACAAATACAAACCGGTTTAAAGTATAATTTTTAAGTAAAAAACAAATAATTAAAATTAACATGAAAAATAAAATTTTTAACACTATGAATTTACGAAAAGTGTTTTTAACACTACAAGTTTTCCTGCTTTCAGCCATGACTTTATGGGCGCAGCCATGTGCCACCAAATTTGATTATTATAAAAATGCCCAAAATGTAGTTTTTGTAAATAAATCAGAGTGGCATGTTGGTATCAATTCTTTTTACTGGAATTTTGGAGATGGCAGCCCTGTTTTAAATAATGGCGAGTATCAATTAAGCCATAACTACTCACAAGCTGGCAAATACCGCGTTTGCTTGGTTGATAGTTTATGCACTGGTAATGCCATGTTTTGCGATAGTATTTTGGTTAGCAATACCAAGGAAGTTAATGCCAAATTTGGTATTGTTGATTTAGGAAATGGTAATTATTTTTTCAGCGATTCAAGTACTACTTCTGGTTCTCCAATCATTACCTATCAATGGGATTTTGGCGATGGCGTAATGAGTAACGATAAATTGGTAAAACATAATTATCACGCTACTGGTCAATATATTGTAAGTTTAACCATTTTAGATAGCAACAATAATTTTGATATATACCACGATACTTTGAATGTAACCGTTAATACTCCTTGCTTTGCCGATTTTGATTTTGAATATATTGATAATCAATTTCAGTTTAGAAATTTAAGTACAAGCCCTGATACCACGGTAAACTTTACTTGGGTTTTTGGAGATAATACAAATGTAAGTTACTTAAAAGAACCAACACATAAATATGCAGCAGTAGGAAATTATGAAGTAAAATTATATATGTTTGGTCCAACTTGTGGCGATACCATTCAAAAAACCATTAGTCAACCAGATACAATTTTATGTAACATAAACTTTAATAGTACAATCAATTATCAAAAAGTACTATTTACTGTAACTTCAAGTAATACTGAGCCATTATTTGAAAAATACTTAATTGATTATGGAGATTTAAATCAAGATTATATGCAAACCAACAGCATATCGCATATTTATACTGACACTGGTAGTTATAAGGTTTGCGTTTATTCTCAAATTAATTTGTGTGACATACAGTTAATGAGCTGCGATACGGTAAGAATTAATAGTTTAACCGCCATTTGCAAGGCCAATTTCGAGCTTTATGACTACGAATATGCTGCAATTTTATACAATTCATCAATAGCTTATGGTAGTTCGGCACCTACTAATATAACCATTAATTGGGGAGATGGATTGATTTATTCGGGAATTGACAGTGGTACATTTAACCATACTTATGCCAATGAAGGTACTTACAATGTTACTTTAATAATGAATAATATTGCAGGTTGCAGTGACTCATTAACTAAAATTGTAAGTGTTGGACCAAACTATGTGCTAAGCGGAAAAATAACACAAGGTGGATTGCCTGCTTATTATTCTGGAGTTTATGTATACAGCTATGATTCAATTTCAGGTTTGTTATACAAAAATAATTATACCAGCACCGATGAAAATGGAAATTATTCAATTAGTTTGAAAAAGGGTTTTTATTTGGTGCAAGCTGATTTTGCTTTTGACCCTTTCAACAATGGGTTTTATTTACCAACCTATTATAAAAACAAATTGAATTGGGATTTGGCTGATGTTTTATATTTTCAAGGCAAAAGAAGTGGCATTGATATTGACCTCATACCATATACTTATGACTCTACAGGCAAAGGAAACATTTCGGGTTTTGTTAAATATGGTACAGGTGTGGTTGATCAAAATGGACCAATTGAGGTTGGTAAACCTGCTGAAAAAATGTTAGTGTATTTGGTGGATGGAAGTGGCAGAACAGTAGCCTTTACGCACACAAATACAGATGGCGTTTTCGATTTCGGGAAAGTGCCAGTAGGAAATTATAAAGTTTGGGGCGAAATGGCTGGTAAACAAACTATTCCTGCTTTGGCTAATATTAACAATACAGTAAATAAAGTTTCAGGTATAAACATAATTATTGGAAAAAATACAGTTAGCACCTCAATTAGTGAACAACCAAAAGTTAAAGAAACAGCAGCAATCAATGTTTATCCAAATCCAACTAACGGAATTGTTAAAATTGATTGGGAAGCCTTAAATCAAAAACCTAATGCGGTTCAAATATTTGATATAACAGGTAAGTTAATAGTTACTAAAAATATAGAAGCTAATGATTTAAGTGCAGAGTTAAATATATCAGAATACACCAATGGCTTATATTTAGTTAAAGTAATTTCGAAAGATGGAGATACGGTAGTTAAAAAAGTTTTTAAACAAGACTAGAATTTACAACACTTTTTTCAAAACCTGAATCAGAAATGGTTCAGGTTTTTTTATGGGCCTAAAATAGAAAAACCCTTGATTAGCTATAATCAAGGGTTTTTACTTTATATGAATTAGAAAAAAGTATTATTAATTAGTATTTAGCAATCACTGTGCCAAAAGTATCAATATTGCGACATGTTTTTCTAAATTACTGTTATTTAGTTGTTTGTGTTTTTAATGTTTGTTGCTGAACTATAGTATGTTCTATTAAGTGTATCCATTTCCATAAAATAAAACACTTTTTAGGATACACTTATTTTGTAAATGGACACATTATTGTTTTCTATTATACAAATCGCGGATGCAAACGCTGGCTACTGTGCAACCAAATACGGCTGGCATATAGCTTATAGTTCCCACTACCGATTTTTTGCGGGTATCGTTAGGTGTTTCTACCACTTGGTATTCGGGCATGCGTTGTTCATCGCTAAACACTGCTTTAACGCCTTTATACACACCTAAGCGGTGTAAATATTTGCGCACATATTTTGCCAAATGGCAATTGTAAGTTTCCGAAATATCTGCCACGCGCAAACGAGTAGGATCAACCTTTGAACCTGCACCCATCGAACTTACTATTGGAATACCTCTATCAATACAAGCTTTTATAAAATAAACTTTTGGCGAAAGGGTATCAATACAATCAACTGCGTAATCAAATTTGTTGTTATTTAAAACTTCTTCAGTTATTTGATCGCGGAAATAAACTGGTAAAACCTGCAACTCCAAATCTGGATTGATGTCTAATAAACGTTCAGCCAATACATCGGCTTTTACTTTATGTTCGGTACTTTTTAAAGCTGGAATTTGTCTGTTTCTGTTAGTAGGGTCAACAGTATCAGCATCTACTATGGTCATTTTTCCAACACCTGCACGGGCTATCATTTCGGCACAAATACCGCCTACACCACCTAAACCAACCACCAATACATTAGCGTTAATTAACGTTTTTAATTTATCAGGTCCAAGCAAAAGCTCGGTTCTTCCCATCCAGGGTTGTACTTCTTTCATGTTTTAAAAGCTTTTATTTTTAAAAAGGAGCGCAAAGTTAGAAAAGATTTGATTTTTTAAAACAGTTTCTTCTATTTCAATAATTTGTGATGCCTTTTCGTAAACATTATTAATTAAAAGTGGGGTAGTGTCCGTTTCTAAAAATAGGCGGTTTAGTGGAATTTTATTCAATACTAAACTAGCATTTGATTGCGTATTAAACAAATATTTACCTACACTAAAATACACATTTTTAAAAGCTAAAAGTTGCTGTAAGGTTTCATCATTGCCAGAAAAACCGTGCAGCACAAAATTAACTTGGCTGTTTTGTTTAGCAAAAGCTGCAAAGTCGGCATACGCTTTTACGCAATGCACTATTACAGGCAAATTGTATTGCAATGCTAACTTTATTTGTTTTTCAAAAGCCAATAACTGCGGTTCAATAGGAGTTTTAATTGCTCTATCAAGTCCGCATTCACCAATTGCTATAATTTGAGTATGGTTTTGTTCTATAATTTGTAATGCCCAATTTAAATCAGTTTTATGCACATGCCACGGATGCAAACCAATTGAAACAGGGTAATTGACTTTACTAAAATCAATGGTTTTTAAAAAGCCATTTCTAATAGCTATTTCTTCCGTTACGCGTGGTTTTCGGTGGGTGTGTAAATTGATGTATTGGCTCATTATTTCTTCTTTAATTTTGAATAATAAATTAATTTGATAACATAAAAATTAGCCACAAATAGTAAAAATTTATTCTTTGAACCATTTTTTCTGCTTTCTTTTTCCTTAGATGAAAAAGAAACAAAAAATCAAGGCAAAAAAATGCTTCCACGCACATCCCGAAAGCTTTCGGGACTTAGCTGGCCCGCTTTTTTGCCGGCCCAACACACCGTGTTAATGGAATTTTAGAATTTAATATTAACCAGCATTATTATTTTCTATCAAACTTATAAATATAATAAGTTTGGTTTTCGTTACCGTAAGGGTTTAACCAATGCATAAATTTGTCTAAAAAACTTGGGTCTATGGTGGTTAAATATTCAACTTTACCAAAACTTTTTATACAAGGCGTAAGTCTGTTTACCAATTTTTCAGCTTCGCCAATTACCAAATAATTTGGCAATTCAGCCTTTTCGGTATGCAATTGCGTAAGTAAGGTGTCTGCTGGAATTTCTTTGGTTACATTGTAATATGGAACCCATTTTTGTAAATAATAACGTGGCATTAGGACAGTACCTGAGTTACTACTTTCTAAAATAAATGAATTTACATCGGTTTTTTTCGATAAATAATTCATGGCTTCTACTCTGCTTAACTTGGTAGATGAAGGTGTTAAAGCTATCAAAACAATAGTGTTAAATACCCAAAAGAATTTCCAACTGCCTGCCACAAACTTTTTGTTTTTAAGTAAAAATGCATTGGTTTCTTTTACTTGGTTAAAGGTAATTACACCTGCCATTACTATAAACGGAATTACAGGCAAAATAAAGCGTTCTTGTTTATTTGGAAAGGCTGAATGAAATATAAAAAACAAAAATGCAGGTAAAAACAATACCAAATATTTGCGCCAGCTTAAAGCAAAGCCATAAGCTAAAAATAAACTTACTGGTGGAATTAAAATACCACCTACCAATAGCAAATAATTATACCAATTACCAACTATGTAATTATAGGCATTGGCAGCATTATAAACTGAGTAAGCTAGAAACTCAGCAAATGGTTTGCCCCAAATTACCATATCTACACTGGCTTGAAAAACCAATAACGATAAAACTACACCTACACCATAAAAAAACGCATTCTTAAACTGATGTTGAATCCAAACTACCAAGCCTAATCCAGCTATAAATGTAGATGTTTGAAACCTAATAGAAAATGCCAAACCTGTAACAAAACCTGCAAGTAAGTATTGCATTACTTTTTTGTTATCATTACTTACCACTAACCAAGTTCCATAAATTAATGGTGGAATGCAAACTACCTCTACCAAATTCCTTACGCTTAGCATAGGAATAAACCAAAGCAATGCACATAACCAAGCCACTAATTTGGCATCGTTTACATTGCTTAGTTTTTCAGTAATTTTAAAAGCATATTTTACCACAATTAATGAAAGCAAAGCATGAAAAAGTCTTACAACAAACATTTTGGTATTAGGCTCTACTATGCCCAAAAGCGCTAAAAATTTAAAGAAGTAATAATGAAAACCAGTGTAAAGCAATACGTGACCTGTGGCAACTGCATTGGGGTTCATAGGGCCTGGTAACCATAGGCTATCATCTCTACCATCTATCCAACTTTGAGCCACTTCAATAATTAAAAAGTGGTCATCGCTCATGCCATAACCTTGGCTAAAAATTACAGCTACTAATCTAACTAAAAATGCCACAATCAATATGGCATTTAAAGGTTGTTCTTGATAAAATTTTTTCATTTAAAAATACATGTTAAATGCTCATTTCAAACACATTGTCGGCTATAACTAAGCGTCCTTCGGTTTTCGATTTGATATAATCAATGGTTACTCCTGGTGCATATTCCAACAGTTTAAAACCTTCTTCGGTAATTTCAAAAACACCTAGCTCGGTAACTACTTTTTTAACGCAACCTAAGCCTGTTATAGGTAACGAACATTTGCTTAAAAGTTTCGATTCGCCAGCTTTATTTACATGCTGCATAGCCACAATAATATTTTTAGCCGATGCCACTAAATCCATAGCACCTCCCATTCCTTTTACCATTTTACCTGGAATTTTCCAGTTAGCTATATCTCCATTATCAGCTACTTCCATAGCACCTAACACGGTTAAATCAACTCTTCCACTTCTAATCATACCAAAACTCATGGCACTATCAAAAAAGCTTGAACCTTTTTTAGTGGTAACAGTTTGTTTTCCAGCATTTATTAAATCAGCATCTACTTCTTCTTCGTATGGAAAGGGTCCAATTCCCAAAAGTCCATTTTCCGATTGAAGGATTACTTCAATTCCTTCAGGAACATAATTTGCTACCAAAGTAGGAATGCCAATTCCTAAATTTACATAATATCCGTCTTTTAATTCTTTTGCAATTCGTTTTGCAATGCCAAATTTATCTAACATAGTTTTATTATTCGTTATTAACCGAGGTTACAAGGTTTATATTATCAATTATTATTATTTTACTGGTGTCAATATTATTATAAATACACCAATCATTCAAGGTTTTTCGGTTATGTTTTTCCCAAAAGCCTCCAAAATTTTGCGGAGCATTGCTCGAATAGCCGTTAATGCTCTTCATTTGATGGGCTTGCGCATACAATGCTGCATCTAAATGAAATTTGAAGTTTTTCCAATCATCGCCTTCGCTTACTATGGCTAAAATAGGTTTTTTATGATTGCCAATTTGTGTTTCTATGGTTTTGTATCTGTTTAAAATGGTTTCTTTTTTTGTTCTGGTTAGTTTGCTTGCATCTACATGATTATCGATAAACAATAAGGCAAACAAACTTATAAAGATAAACAAACACCATTTTTTGTATTTTAAAAATAGGTCATTTAAAAATAGCACATTGACAAATACTATTAGAGTAAAAATTACTGTAATTACCCTAACCAATACCGATAAACTTCCAAAGCCGGGTAAGTAATAAAAAATGGCTAAAACACTGTATTTATTGGCAAACAATAAACTGCAAACGATAGCCATACCAATAGCAACTACTAAAAATTTATTTGAATCTTTGTTTTTAAAAGTAATAATTGCGTAGCTAATTAATAAACCAATAGAAAATACTCCCATAAAAAACTCGTTTAACCACCATCTATCAGCTAATAAGTTTTTCCCATATTTATTGGTAAAGGCCCAAGTGCTAGCATCGTTAGCTAAAGTGTAGCTTGTAAAAGTTGGCATTAGGTGTAATACTTCGCTAAATTTATGCAGATTAACGTGCTTAGAAACTTCAATATAATTTTGCATGTAAAGCGCCAATAAACCAATAACGGCTAAAGTGTAAGCAATGGTTTTTATGCTTTGCATTTTATTATAAAACAGCTGAATTATAAAATCAAATTTGCGTGTAATGAGGGCATAACAAGCAAAAAATATCACCAATAAATATACTGAAAGGAAGGCATAATAAACGCCTAATACAAACTGAAAAGCAACGGCTAACACCAAATAATAATAGTATTTAGGTTTGGCAAGAGTAGCTAAATTATAAGCTGCTAAAATAATAACCGGTAATAAAAAACGGATATTGAGTTGGGTAAAATTGCATTGCCCAAACATGATCATGGAAAAAGTAAACAAGTAGGCTCCTAAAATAGATACATAACTATTTTTGGTAATTTTATAAAAACAATAAAATGCTATAAAATAATTGAGTACAAATATGCTTAACCACCAACATTGATAAGCTGTTTCTCTATCAAAATGTAAGGCTCTATAAATGGCATAAATGGGTAATGTTCCAACCATATTATCCGATAAAGCCAAAGTGTTTTTGGCAGGATAAAAAAAGGTAGCATCGTAAAACGAAGGTTGATTGCCTATTAGATATTGATAGCCATGTTCCAGTACAAAGTTTATAAACCTTGCATCGCCTAAATCGCCAGGCATATAGCTAAAATTGGTTTGTACTAAACTTAACGGGAAATTATAAAACCCAATTCCAAAACATACAAAAAGCAGAATTGCCTGCAGCCATGCTTGTTTGGTGGTGTATTGGGATAAAAATTTAATCATAGTTATTGGAGCGCAATATAATGAACCAAAATGGGCTGCAAATTATAGTTTCAATAAAAAATAAAATTATGTGAAAAATTATTTGTTTTGGGGGTAAGCATTTGCTAGCGATTCGCTATTGAAATTACACCAACAAACGTCATTGCGAACATTTAATGTGAGAGCAATAACCAGCAATCTCAAGCTAACAATTATCATACATAACTTTAGATTGCTTCGTACCTCGCAATGACGATAGTTCCCGCACTTTTTTAGTACGAGTTACAATGAAATTACACCAACAAACGTCATTGCGAACATAGTGAAGCAATCTCAAGCGAGTAATTGGAAATTTGTGATAAAAAGGTTTATTTAGTTCCTAAAAAAGACTAATTAATAACTATGGGTGGATTTGTTTATATTTTAACTAATAAAGATAATTCAGTTTTATATACAGGTATTACATCTAATTTGCAACAAAGAATCTGGCAACATAAAACACACTATTTTCCTCAATCGTTTACAGCAAAGTATAATATTTCTAAATTAGTTTATTATAATTATTTCAGTACAATAGAAGAAGCAATAAAGGAAGAAAAGAGAATTAAATCTGGCTCGAGAAATAGTAAAATAATATTAATTGATTCAATGAATAAAGAATGGATTGATTTGTATGAAACAATAGAATTTTAAAAACAAACGCCTTACATAACTTGAGATTGCTTCGTTCCTCGCAATGACGAAATTACATCAGCAAACGTCATTGCGAACGTAGTGAAGTAATCTCAAGCGAGTAATAATCTCACATAACTTGAGATTGTATCGTACCTCGCAATGACGATAGTTTCCGAACTTTTTTTAGTACGAGAAATTACATCAGCAAACGTCATTGCGAATGTAGTGAAGCAATCTAAAGCGAGTATTACACATAACTTGAGATTGCTTCGTACCTCGCAATGACGATTGTTCCCGCACTTTTTTAATATTATGAAATTACATCAGCAAACGTCATTGCGAATGTAGCGAAGCAATCTAAAGCGAGTATTACACATAACTTGAGATTGCTTCGTTCCTCGCAATGACGATTGTTCCCGCACTTTTTTAATATTATGAAATTACAGTAGCAAAAGTCATTGCGAACATAATGAAGCATTTTCAAGCAATAATTGGAATATTGACAATCAAAAAGGTAAGATATTGTATATCGAGTTCACAAATGACTCGATTGTTAAAGACATTAAATTGGAAGAATGGAAACACTGGAAAAAGAAAGCCGAACCGCTAATAGGCGTTTGGAAAAAATCGGGTTCAGTGCTTAAATCAAATTTTTATCAACGTATCAAGTTAAGTAACGGCAAAGAGTTTAGTGCTTTGAAATCGCCAACTTCTTGTTGTTGTAAAATTTTTAGCCAAAAGTAGAACGACATACAAGAGAAATATTAACTTTGTAAAAACTAAAAACAAATATGGACTTTAAAGACCAAATCAAACAACTGGGTGACAGAGTTGCCAAATTGAAAGATCAAATTCAAACAGAAGAAGCAACGAAAAATGCTTTCATAATGCCATTTCTACAAGTATTAGGCTACGATGTTTTTAATCCAATTGAAGTAGTTCCAGAATACATAACAGATATTGGGACTAAAAAGGGCGAAAAAATAGATTATGCAATTTTCAAAGATGGAAATCCAACAATACTAATTGAGTGTAAGCATTGGGCTCAAAATCTAAATGTTCACGATGGTCAAATTCTAAGATATTTTCATGTATCTAAAGCAAAATTTGGTCTTTTAACGAATGGTATTTCTTATCGTTTCTATTCTGATTTGGTTGATGCAAATAAAATGGATGAAAAACCATTTTTAGAGTTTAACATTAATGAAATTAAGGATAACCAAATAGAAGAACTAAAAAAGTTTCATAAGAATATTTTTGATGCTGAAAGTATTACTAATACTGCAAGTGAATTAAAATACACAAATGAACTTAAACATATTTTGCAACAAGAATTAACGAATCCAAGTCCTGACTTTGTAAAGCATTTTGCAAGACAAGTTTACCCAAGTGTTATTACTGCAAAAATTTTAGAACAATTTACTAGTTTAACAAAGAAGTCAATTCAACAACACATAAGCGATTTAATAACTGAACGTTTAAAAACGGCTTTGACAAAAGAAGACGAAAACACAAAAGAACAAGAAGCAATTCAAGCGGAACAAGCAAAGGTGGACGAAAATAAAGTAATAACGACCGAAGAAGAATTAGAAGGTTTCATGATTATAAAAACAATTCTTCGACAAAAAATTAGTGTGTCAAGAGTAACTTATCGCGATGCTCAATCCTATTTTGCAATCTTACTTGACGACAATAACCGTAAAACGATTTGTAGACTATACTTAAACGGTGCTAAAAAATATTTTGTAACACTTGACGAACAAAAAAAGGAAGTGAAAAATGAAATCACTTCACTTGACGATATATTTAAACACGCTGAAACCTTATTTGCAATTGTAGACAATTACGATAAATCAAAGGAAACAGTATAGGGAATAACAAGTCTAGCTTGTAATTGGCTTATACAAATTTCCAATAATGTGAGCGTCCGCTTGTTCCCTATAGCAAACGAACAAAAAAACCGCTTAGTTGTATACTAAAGCGGTTTTTGTTTTTAAATAATTAGTTACAGTGTCCCAAATGAGTTGATAACTCAATAACCGTCTTACGCCTTGCCAACACAAAATTTAACGCAATCGTCTGACGGTAAGTGCTTCGAATTTCGAATTTTTTTTTCGAATTTAATTTTAATTATCATAACCCAAATGAGTTGCCAACTTTTAGCCTCACTAGCTTTCCGCTTGCAATTGCAGCCAAACGTTATACGTTAAGCTGCGACCTTGGAACTCAATAAACATTTTAGTTCTTTAATAAGTTCTATATAATGTTGCATTCCGCTTTCATTTGGAAATAATGCCTCTATAAAAGCATCGTTTTCATCCTGATACACATCATACATTGTTGACATATTATCATAGCTGTATTGAACATTTGCAAGTCTATCACATAGCTTTACATACTTTGCCCACATTGTTTTTCTGATACCATCATAATAAACATCGTTTGCCCTTTCTTTTCGGTTCTTACCTTTTTCATTGGTAACGGCATAAACAATATTTGCAACGGTTTCTCCAGCTACTTCTTTAATGTCAGTATAAGTCAATCGGCAATTTTCAATAGTTTCGTGCAGCCAACAAGCCAATATTACATCGTTTTGGTTTTGTGTTGGTATACAATCAATAAATCGAACTGCATTTAATGCTACCATTGATAAATGCACTGAATAAGGTTTGCCATCGTATAAGTGGTTTGTTTTGTTATGCGCTTCAATTGCGAAGTTGATTATTTCACTATTCATATTTTAAATTTTATTCGTTTTTGAATTACCACCCGATCCACCGCACTCGCTAGCGAGTGCGGGTAATAGTGTTTTTTTATGTTCTGATGTTTTTTATCTCCTCAAAAATGAAATAATGATTGGTTTAAAATAATGTAAGTTTATAAAACCAATTATTTTTAAAATGAAAAAGCTATTTGAGTTGGTGAAGTTTTATTAACTCATCTTTTATATGCTGTTAAATAAAAGAATCTTTTGGATTTGGATATCTTTAAATTATAATCATACCACGAAAACCGCGAAATAATTAACAGAAAAAGAGTTTGTAAACTTTTTTAGTTTGCCCGTGTCAAAGTCCGATAGCTAAAGACCACTGCATTTCATTTTAAATCCTTACAGCACTTCGCTAACTCCACAGATAGTTGGAGTTTTGTATGATATAGATGTTCCTGGGAATTATGGAAAATAATTGCTGAACAGCAACAATGATGGATTATTAAAAAAAGATAAAAAGAAAAGCCCTGCCATCGTTTTTAGATGGCAGGGCTTTTGCAATTGATCGAGATTTGAATGATTAAAATGCCTCGTAGCCTTTTGATTTGCTACCCTTTAGTTTCTTAAATTTAGCTTCTAAAACACTTTCAACATTACCCTTTTCTTTATAACTTGTTTCACCAAACTCGTCACCACATTCGTTGGTAACGATTAAGGTTAATGCTTCAACACTAAAAAGGCAGCCAGCCACTTGTGGGATGCCGAATTTGCCTACCCAAAGGTTAGATTTTGCATCCAATACCAACGGTATAGATATATAACTAATATTGCCTTTGCAATCCATTATTTTCATAATCGCCTTCATGGTAGTGGGCACATCACTTTTGGCATCGAAACGGATAGCGAAGTAGCCACTGAGGAAAGACTTATCGTTGTTGATTACGATGTTGCTCTCATCTACGTTGAATTTATCGCTACAACCTTCTTTTTTATTTTCCTTTATTTGCTCTTTAGTGTTTTGAGCATAAGACGTAAAGGCCAAGCTTAAAGCCAACGTAACGGTTAGTAATATTTTATGTATCATGGTACAAAAGTAGCTTGCTACTATTTTTGAATTTGGCTTGTTTTACAAAAAGCTATAAAAAGCATATGAAACTGCAAAAAGGATTTGTAAAGAATCGGATTTTATACATCCACACTTGATAATAAGTATAGTTGGGGTTTAAAATAATACTAGTTTGTAAAACTGATCTTTTTAAAATGAAAAAGCTATTTGAGTTGGTGAAGTTTTATTAACTCACTTTTTATATTCTGTTATACAAAAAATTATTTTTATTAATTGTTAAGAGTTTTTGAGAGTCAATTTATCAAAACTTTCTGTTTAAAGTAATATTTTAGGTTTATTAACTACATTAGCAATTTGATTGCAGTTTTTTATGGTTTGGTAAAATACCAATCCTTATTTTATTATATCAAACTATATTTGATAACTATTAAATCTAAAATTTGAGAGCGCTATTATTTATAATAACTTTTGTCATGCCAATTTTAATAAGTGCTCAGCAGCCTTATTATACGGTGTTAAATGATACAAAGGGTTTACCTTCCAACAATGTATATAGTCTTTTACAAGATAAAAAGGGTTATATATGGATAGCAAGCCAAGAGGGAATAAGTCGCTATGATGGATTTAATTTTAAAACATACAAAAACCCTAAACAAACATCAGCATCAGGTAGTAATTTAAAAGAAGATTGTTTGGGAAGAATTTGGTATCAAAATTTTGATGGTTATTGTTATTATATAGAAAATGATTCATTACATGCATTGAATCAAAACAAACCAATTGGCTTTTTTGCTTTTGGATTAACCAATCGTTATTTGTACTTACTTCAAAGTAAAGGTGTTGATGTTTATGATATTAAAACTTTACATTTAATTAAAACAATACCAATTTTATTTGATAATAAGGATTTTAACAACACAGCCTGCTATAACAATAGTTATTACTTCACAGCGAATAAAATACTTTATAAAATTACCTCTAATTTAACTTTAGTATCCACTAATGCCAAAATTGCAAGTAATGAAAAAAACAATCAAATATATGCCACCAATAATAATTTGGTTTTAACTGCTCGAGAAAATGAAAACGAACAATTGTATTTTGCTGATAAAGATAAGTTGCAACCTGCTTTTAAAATAAGCGGGCCTCAACTCATTCAAAATTTGCATTTAATAGATAATGATTATTGGGTTTTAGCTCCTAATGGTGCTTATGTATTTGGCAAAAATGGAAACAAACATTATTTTAAAGATCAAAGTATTTCGTGTGTTATAAAAGATAGGGATAATAACTATTGGATATCGTCCATTAATAAAGGTATATTTATCATTCCTTCGCTTCAAACCACGTTTGTTTCTATTGAAAATTATGTGCCTAGTTTATTTGAAAAAACAAAAAGTGGTTATTTACTTTTTACTCAAAATAATGAGGTGGTGGCACTAAACAATAATTTTGAACCACACAAAAAGTTATTTCAAAATCCAAGCAATGCATCTATTTATTATACCTATTACGATTCAACTTTAGATTTATTATACACTTCTTCGCTTGGTATTAGTATTTTTAAATCAAAGCCATTTGGTTTTATTAAACATGAAGATTTTGCTTTAAAATCAATTGCAAAGATTGATCATAAATACTATGCACAAGCCATAAGTGGATACGCTAATTTGGTTATTTCGCCAAATGCCAATAAAAATATTCCATCAAAATGGGATGCATTTTACAATAAAAAACTAAAAGAAGACAATAAAAATGTAGCCAAATTTATTAGTAGTATCAGGGCCAAAACAGTGGCATATAGTCCAAGCCAAAATGCTATTTACTGCGGTTCAAATATTGGGCTTCATAAGCAAACCATTTATTATCAAACTGAAATAAAGCAAAACAACCAAAGTGTTTTTGTTTCAAAGCTAATAGCTTGTAAATCGTTTATATTAGCATTAACCACCAAAGGCGAGTTAATTACCATCACTAACGATACCATTTTTAATTCGCTAAATAACCTACCCAATATTAATATAAAAGAAGTAAAAAAAATAAAAGCTTTTGGTAATTATTTGTGTATTTTGGGTAACGACAAATTTGTAATTATTGATACTGAAAATTTAAATAGAACTACCTATGATCTTGCAATACCATTAAAAACTAGTGAAATAAATGATTTTATTTTAGAGAAAAATCAACTTCATGTTTTAACAAATAATAAAATAATTAGTGTAAGTATAAATGGGTTAAATAAACTTGAAGTAAAACCCAATTTTGTAATAGAAAATTATGAAGTAAAGGGAAAGCCTTATGCAATATTAAACGAATCATTATCGTACCAAGAAAACAATATAATTATTAATTATGCTTTGCTTAATTATGTTCAATTTCAAAACCAAAATATTGCTTACAAAATAAATAACGAAAACTGGGTTAATACCATGCCTAATATGCGTTCTCTTCAGTTTGCCTCGCTCTCGCCAGGTAATTATACCATTCAGTTTAAAATTAATAATACCGTACTTACCAATGCTGTTGTAAATTTTAAAATTAATAAACCTTTTTGGTTACAATGGTGGTTTTTGTTATTAATAGTTGCTGTTTTAACTGTTTCAGGATTTGGTTATTACAAATGGCAAATTGGATTATTGATAAAAAAGAATAAACTGGTAACCGAAAAAATGGTTTTGGAAAATGAGTTAAATAAATCAAAATTAACTTCTATCAAATCGCAAATGAATCCTCATTTTTTTTACAATGCACTTAATACCATTCAATCGTATATTTTTATTAACGATAAAAAAAATGCAAGCAATTACTTGTCTAAGTTTTCAAAACTAACACGCATGATTCTTGAAATGAGCGAAAAGGATACTATTACCATAGGCGAAGAAATAGAAGCACTAAGCCTCTATCTTGCCTTGGAACAAATGCGTTTTGAAGACGACTTTTACTTTGAAATAAAAGTAAGCCTTGAAATAGATAAAGAAATGGATAAATTACCTCCAATGTTGGTGCAGCCATATATAGAAAACGCTATCAAACATGGCTTGCTTCACAAGGAAGGAAAGAAAAATTTATCTGTTTTATTTGATTGTACTGAAAACAATTTGGTTGTAACCATTAACGATAATGGAGTGGGAAGAAGACGTTCTGAGCAATTGAATAAAATAAAAGATAGTAAGCATCAGTCTTTTTCCACTCAGGCCAATAAAAAACGTTTAGAAATTTTAAATAAAAGTAAAAACAAACTAGTAGCTGTAATTATTACCGACAATTATAACGAAATTGGAAATGCAACAGGAACTACCGTAACACTCACCATACCTCTAACTTAAAACTAATACATGTACAAAGCTGTAATTATAGATGATGAAAAAATGGCTCGCACCTTATTGGAGGGCATGCTTAATGAATATTGTAAAGATATAACCATTGTAGAAAGCTGTAAAGATTTACCAACTGGTGTAAAAGCAATACGAAAGCTCAATCCTGATTTGGTGTTTTTAGACATAGAAATGCCAGGGCATAGCGGTTTGGAATTGTTGGAGTTTTTTAACGATGAGGAAATAAATTTTTCAGTAATTTTTACCACAGCTTATAATCAATATGCCATTCAAGCTTTTAAGTTTTCGGCTATTGATTATTTACTAAAGCCTATTGAGATTGCCGATTTAGAAACTGCATTGGAACGTTTTAGAAAACAAAATCACAAACAAAATTTTGGTATTTTAAAAGATAACTTATCAAACACCACACAACAAAGGAAATTAGCTATTTATACTACTGGGTCCATAAAATTTATTGATATAAACGAAATATTGTTTTTTAAAGCAGATGGTGCTTACACACGCATTATTTTAAACGATGAAACAGAAATTTTGGCAAGTAAAAGCCTTAAAACTTATGAGGATATTTTAGCCGATACTGCTTTCTTTTTCAGGAGTCATAAATCGTTTATAGTTAATATCAATTATATAAATGAATATGTAAGAAATGATGGAGGATATGCATTGGTAAATAAAGAACACCAAATATCAGTATCAACCGATAAGTTAGATACGCTACTAAATTTGATTAGCCGCAAATAGAAATAATTAAATGCAAAGCTTAATTGGATTTTAGTTCGCAGTCAACATTTCGAACTTCGCACTCGTTTATGCTGTAAGCATCTTCCTTTAATAAATTAACATAAACTTTGAAAAAGTTTTTAATCAATCAGCAACAAACGTCATTGCGATCATAGTGAAGCAATCTCAATCGAGTAACTATTTCACATGACCTGAGATTGCTTCGTACCTCTCAATTACGATAATTCTAGCACTTTTGCAGGAGAAAGTATATCAACAAACATCATTGCGAATACAGTGAAGCAATCTCAAGCGATTTATTGGAAATTTGTCATGGAAAGATTTATTTCCTTCATAAAAAAGATTAATAAACGACTAAGGGTGGATGTGTTTATATTTTAACCAATAAAGATAATTCAGTTTTATATATTGGTGTTACATCTAATTTGCAAAAAAGAATCTGGCAGCATAAAACGCACTATTTTCCTCAATCGTTTACCGCGAAGTATAATATTACTAAATTGGTTTATTACAATTATTTCAGCACTATAGAAGAAGCAATAAACGAAGAAAAGAGAATCAAATCTGGCACAAGAAATAGCAAAATAAAACTTATTGATTCAATGAATAAAGAATGGATTGATTTGTATGAAACAATAGAATTTTAAAACATACGTTTCACATAACTTGAGATTGCTTCGTTCCTCGTTCCGCACTTTTTTAATATGAGTCAGCATGAAATTGCAGCAGCAAACGTCATTGCGATCGCAGAGAAGCAATCTCAAGCAAGTAACTATTACACATGACCTGAGATTGCTTCGTACCTCGCAATGAGGCTATTTCTAGCACTTCGCTGGTGCGATTATCCACTTATTCTTTTTAGCAAGTTAATAAAAAACCGCTTTAGTATTTGTGTAAAGCGGTTTTATTTTTAAATAATTAGTTATTGTAATTCAAATGAGTTAATAACACTATAACCGTCTGACACCTTGCCAACATAAACCTTAATGCAATCGTTTGACGATAAGTTCTTCGAATTTAGAATTTCTTTTTTAGAATTTAATTTTAATTATCATACCCCAAATTAGGAGCTAACCATTTTTCAACGTAATCAATGCTTACGTTTTTGCGTTTGGCATATTCTTCTACTTGGTCTTTTTGAATTTTACCAACTGCAAAGTATTTACTTGCATCATTGGCAAAATAAAAACCACTTACTGCCGAAGCTGGATACATGGCAAAGTTTTCAGTTAATACAATCCCTGCATTGGTTTCAGCTTGTAAAATATCAAACAACTTGCGTTTTTCAGTATGGTCAGGGCAGGCAGGGTAACCTGGCGCAGGACGAATACTGTTGTATTTTTCTCTGATTATTTCATCATCGGTTAATTGCTCGTTTGGTGCAAAACCCCAATATTCTTTTCTAACCAATTCGTGCATTTTTTCAGCAAAAGCCTCGGCCAATCTATCAGCAATGGCTTTAATCATAATGCTATTATAATCATCATGGTCTTTTTCGTAAGCTTCAACCAAAGGTTCAATTCCAATTCCTGCTGTTACGGCAAACATGCCTAGATAATCTTTTTTGCCACTTTCTTTCGGAGCTACAAAATCTGCCAAACATAAGTAAGGTTGTCCATCAGCTTTTTCGCCTTGTTGGCGCAAATAGTTGAAAGTTGTTTCCTGTAGAGACGTTGCATGCAACGTCTTTACAATTACATCATCACCCTCAGAATTGGCTTCATAAAAACCTATTACACCGCGCGCGGTAAGTAGTTTTTCGTTAATTACTTTATCGAGCATTTTATTGGCATCGTCAAATAATTTTTTTGCTTCTACACCTACTATTTCATCATTAAAAATGGCTGGATAACGTCCCACTAATTCCCAAGTTAAAAAGAAAGGAGTCCAATCAATGCGTTGGCGCAATTCTTCTAACGGAAAATTATCAAATACTTTTGTGCCTAAAAATTTAGGTGCAACAATATTGTCAAAACTAACAGGAATTTTATTAGCTCTAGCCTTTGCTAAATCAACCGAGTTTTTATCTTTTTTACGGTTTTTATAATCTATTCTAAATTGCTCGTACTCGTCTTTAAATTTCTTTTCAGAAGCTGGTCGTTGATCAGGACTGATTAAACTTGCCGCTACAGGTACACTTTTACTTGCATCTAACACATGTACAACTGGTCCGCTATAAACAGGGTCAATTTTTACTGCTGTGTGCGCACGGCTTGTTGTAGCTCCTCCAATCAACAATGGAATTTTCATTCCTAAACGTTCCATTTCTTTGGCTACGTGTACCATTTCATCCAAGCTTGGTGTAATCAATCCACTTAAACCAATTACATCTACATTTTCTTTAACAGCTATTTCTAATATTTTTTCGGCAGGAACCATTACGCCAATATCAATAATTTCGTAATTATTACAAGCCAACACCACACCTACAATGTTTTTACCAATATCATGCACATCGCCTTTTACAGTTGCCATTAATATGCGGCCTTGGTTGGTGGTCATGTTGCCATTTTTACGCTTTTCTTCTTCCATGTAAGGCATCAAAACAGCCACAGCTTTTTTCATTACACGAGCACTTTTTACTACCTGGGGTAAAAACATTTTTCCAGCACCAAACAAGTCACCCACAATGTTCATTCCAGCCATTAAAGGGCCTTCAATCACTTCAAGTGGTTTGTCGTAAATTAACCTTGCCTCTTCGGTATCTGCTTCTACAAATTCAACAATTCCTTTTATCAACGCATGACTCAAACGCTCTTGAACTGTTCCTTTGCGCCATTCATCATCAACAATGCTTTCTTTTCCTTTTCCTTTAACACGTTCTGCAAGCTCTAATAAACGTTCAGTAGCATCGTCTCTTCTATCCAATAATACATCTTCTACATGTTCTAAAAGTTCTTTGTCAATCTCGCTATAAACTTCCAACTGACTTGGGTTTACAATGCCCATATCCATTCCATTATTGATAGCATGGAATAAAAATGCTGAGTGCATGGCTTCACGCACTTTATCATTACCTCTAAACGAGAAAGAAACGTTTGATACGCCACCACTAACTTTTGCGCCTGGCAAATTTTCTTTAATCCATTTTGTTCCGTTAAAGAAATCTAAAGCATTTTTTCTGTGCTCCTCCATGCCAGTAGCTACTGGAAAAATATTAGGGTCAAAAATAATATCACCCGCAGGAAAATGAACTTTTTCTGTTAATACCCTGTAAGCTCTTTCAGCAATTTCAATTCTGCGTTCGTAATTATCTGCTTGTCCTTGTTCATCGAAAAGCATTACGATTACTGCTGCTCCAAAACGTTTTACAATTTTTGCTTGGCGGATAAATTCTTCTTCGCCACCTTTTAGCGAAATAGAATTTACCACACATTTACCTTGCACACATTTTAATCCAGCTTCTATAATTTCCCATTTAGAAGAATCAATCATGATTGGAACACGAGAAATATCTGGTTCAGAAGCAATCAAATTTAAGAAACGAACCATTGATTCCACACCATCAATCATTCCTTCATCCATATTGATGTCGATAATTTGTGCACCGCCTTCCACCTGCTGACGAGCAACAGCTAAAGCTTCTTCAAAATTACCTTCACGAATAAGGCGTAAAAACATCTTAGAACCCGTTACATTGGTTCTTTCTCCCACATTTACAAAATTGGTATCTTTAGTAATTACCAATGGCTCCAAGCCCGAAAGGCGTAATGTATAATCTTTGTTCATTTATTTTTGCTTCTAGACCATAGACGATGGACGATAGTTTATTGACTATTGTCTATTGACAATGGTATTTTATTTAATTTAATTCTATGGACTATCGTCTATTAACCGTTGACTATCGTCCATAAACTACTCACTTAATCTTGTTTCTTAGCGATTGAATCATTTTTACTAATGTTTCACAATCATCATAAATACTTATAAAATCCTCTTCATCAATTATTTTTCTTGCTTGAGCAATGTAAATACAGCCTACAACTTCTATGCAAGAGCGCATTGCATAACCTAAAAATCTAGAAAATTCAGGATTAGACTGTCCTTGAGAGCCTTCAGCTATGTTTAAAGAAATAGAATCACAAGCTCTTTTCATTTGAGATGTAAGTAAATAAATTTCTTCTTTTGGGAATTTTTTTACTACGCTTTCAACCTTTACAACTAACTCAATCGACTTTTTCCAAACTTCTAAATTTTCAAACTTAAACATACTCTTGTTTTAAAATCTTTTAAACTAGAACCCTTCTATAGTCTATTAACCATAAACTTTCTATGGTCCATGGTCCATGGTCTATAAACTATTAACAATCACCCTCGGTTCATACTTCGCTGCCATTTCTGCAATAGCTTTGATATGATCGGGAGTAGTTCCGCAACAGCCGCCTAAAATATTTACCAATCCTTCTTTGCAAAATTCTTCCACTTGTTTTGCCATTGCTGCTGGACTTTCATCATATTGTCCAAACTCGTTAGGCAAACCAGCATTTGGATAGGCACTCACAAAAAATGGAGAATGTGTTGACATTACCTGTAAATACGGACGCAAAGCACTTGCACCCAATGCACAATTTAATCCAATACTCATCAATGGCGCATGTTGCATACTTATTAAAAATGCTTCTGTTGTTTGACCAGATAATGTTCTGCCAGATGCATCAGTGATTGTTCCTGAAATCATTACTGGATAATGTTTTCCAAGTTCTTCAAAAACTTCATCAACTGCATATAATGCAGCCTTTGCATTTAAGGTATCAAAAATGGTTTCAATTAATAAAATATCAACTCCACCTTCAATTAATTTAAAGGCTTGCTGTTTATAAGCTTTTACCAGTTCGTCAAAAGTAGTTGCTCTGTAACCTGGGTCGTTTACATCCGGACTAATAGATAAAGTTCTGTTAGTTGGCCCCATTGCACCAGCTACAAACCTAGGTTTATGAGGTTCTTTGGCTGTCATTTCATCAGCTACTTCTTTGGCAATTTTTGCTGAATAATAATTGATGTCATCTACTAAATGTTCTAAATGGTAATCGGCTTGCGCAATGGTAGTTCCACTAAAAGTATTGGTTTCAACAATATCAGCTCCTGCTTCAAAGTACAAACGATGAATGCCTTTAATAATTTCAGGACGGGTAATTGAAAGTAAATCATTGTTTCCTTTTAAAGGATGCGCATGATTAGCCAAAGCCTCATTTCTAAAATCAGCTTCTTCCAATTTATGTCGTTGAATCATGGTACCCATTGCACCATCCAAAATCACAATTTTTTTCTTTAGTATGTCGTATATGTTCATTTTTTCTTTTGCTTCTAGCTACTAGCTTCTTGCTACTAGCAATTTAATTTAAAACACAAAAGCTTTGCCAGTGGCTAGAAGCCAGCTGCCAGTTGCTAAAGATTATCCAGTAAACTTTTTCCGATTGGGTGTTTGATAGCAACTCGTGGCCGAGGCATTCATTCACTTATCAGTTCTCTCTTTTGGAGATAGGTATTGGCACTCTGCTACTTGGGGTAGTTTTGCCAAGACATCATAGGGCCTATTCCCTCCGTCTTTCTGGATAAGTGGTGCAAATATAGAAAAGATTTATTGAATACAAAATTCAATAAATCTTCAATTAAAAATGGGGAGAAAATAAATTCTTTAAACAGTTTTGCTGTTGATTTCTTTTGTTTGAATTCTTTTTAAAATGGATAAAAAGAATCCTATAATCATAATAATAGTTCCGGCCCAAACTAAGTTAATCCAAGGAAACACGATGGCTTTCATAATAATGAAATTACCCGTATTGTCTTTTTCCGATGTTTCAATGGTTATTTTTTTAGTTTCAGGATTTACCTCCTTAAAACTAAACTTGGTTTTTATTTCTTCGCTGTAAGCATCAAAACTAGCCACTTGCCTGTCTTTTATGCCATAAAGTGGCGTAATGTTGTATACATTATCAAGCGTATGAATGGCTATTTCTGCCCCTATTAATATTTCCGATTGGTTTGCATTATTACTTTTTTGCACATTGGAACTAATGCTTTTTAGAACACAAAATGCATTGCTCAAATAAATGGTATCGCCTTGCGCTAACTCATGTTTTTTAGTATTTACAAATTTAGCTTCTTTCTTTTCGGCAGGCACTGAACTTACATAAGTAAATACATCGTGGCTTAAATAATGTTTGGTATCGGGGTTAGCCACCAAACCAAATTTAGGATTTATTTGTGCGTTAGGATACAAGTTAAATTCATAATCAACTTTGCCAGTTTCTTTATTAAGTTTTTTATAATTTACTTGGTAAAAAGTATTTACCCATTGTTGGCTATCGCCTACATAAGTAATTTCGTAATCCGACATTCTTAACGGTTTACCACCCTCTAAATACACGTTTTCAATATTGTTTTTATCGTCAAACTCAGGGTTTAAAACTTTACCACTTTCGTTTATAGAAATTACTTTTTTATTGGCCGATGAAACCAAAACTCCCACCAATAAAACACCAAAACCAATATGGGCAACAGATGCACCCACTAATTTTACCTTACCTTTAAAAATTGGTTTTAATAAACTTCCGTTACCAATTATGGCATAAACAGCAGCAAACAATAAAGCTATGAATACATAATTTTCTAGCTTAAAGACAAAAAATAAAACAAATGCAATTACACCTGAAATTATAAAATGTGTTATGATTTTTTTAATGCCATCAGCACCATTTTTTTTGTATTTTAACACATGGGCTACAGCTGTTAAAGTAGCAATAATAATTGCCAAAGGCATTTGCCATTTGTTGTAATGATTTATTACATCGGTAGGAGGGGCCAGTTTTAAATCAAACATTTTATTAAATACCGGAATAGAGGTAGTTAAAATAATTTGGAAAGCCGAAATACCAAGCATTAAACTGCCAATAAACATCCAAAACTCGCGGGTATATATTTCATCATCCTTTTTGCTGGATGGAATGTATTTAGCCAAATAATAAATATTTGAAATTACTGCTAATGAGCCAATAATTATTAAAGGCCATTTGTTAATGTTTAATTTTTCGCTTAATAAAATACCAACTACCAATAGTAATAATGCACCAAAATTGATCCAGAAAATCAAAGGTTTTTTCTCTAAAACCAATGGTACAATCCAAACAAACATCAATACAAAAAGCAATAATTGTCCGCTCATACCTAAATCGGTAAACGAGTGAACTGATGAATTACCCAAAACACCACTTCTAGTTAAAAAAGTAGCATATAATACCAAAATAAAAGTTAAAATAATAAAGGCAAAAGTAGCTTGTAAAGCATTGCCTGTAGCTTTATAAATAAGCATTAAGTGCAAGCCTGCAATTAAAGTTAACCATGGCACTAGTGATGCATTTTCTACAGGATCCCAAGCCCAATAGCCACCAAAACTTAAACTTTCGTAAGCCCAAAATCCACCCATAATAATACCAGTTCCTAATACCATAACACTTACCAATGCCCATGGTAAAGCAGGTTTTATCCATTCGCTAAACTGTTTACGCATTAAAGCTGCAATGGCAAAAGCAAAAGGAACCACTGTAGTAGCAAAACCAAAAAACAAAGTTGGCGGATGAATTACCATCCAATAATTTTGTAATAATGGGTTTAAACCATTTCCGTCTTTTATCTTGCTTAAATAATCGGGTTGTTTAAAAATAGGTGCATTGCCCATGGCATTGCGTAATAATTCAAAAGGTGTGCTACCAAATTTTATTCCCCAAACTTTTACTCCTAAAAGCATGCTGGTTAAAGCTATTTGCGATAGCATAACCACAAACATTACAGGATTGGTCCAAGATTTGGCTGTAGTTAAAATTAACCAACCAATAACCATTTGCCAAAAAATCCAAAGTAAAAAACTACCCTCTTGACCTTCCCAAAAGCACGAAATCATGAAATGAACCGGCAAATCGCGACTGCTATGTTGCCATGCATAATGGTATTCAAAATAGTGTTTGTAAATAATAAAAAACAGCGCGCTGATAATGGTAAGCACTGCCAATGTATGCACATAAAAACTTAATTTGGCTGTTTTAGCCCAATGGGTTTCTTGTGGCTTTTTTTCGGCAAAATAGTAACTAACTGCCGATAATATAGATGTAATAAAACTGAAAACCACCGCCATGCGGCCTAAATTTCCAATCCATAAATGTTCACCTTCAAAAATTATATTGCTCATGTAATAAATTTAAAAGGCAAATGTAAGTAAAGCTAAGGAATGAAAACGGATAAAAAAAGTATGAGTGAAGTCAAGTACTTTTGTTTTTGAGTGTTGAAGTTTTGGGGGTGTTTAAGTGTTGGAGTTTTTGAGTTTATAAAGTTTTTGAATGTTGATGTTAACGCAGCAAACTTGATTTAACTTATAAATAACATTGATATAATTTGGTTTTTATGAATTAATAAATATTTTTGATTCCCTAACAAATTAAAAGTATTTAAATAAATGGAACAAACAACTACTGAACAAACAGTTGCAGAGCAAAAAAATTATTCACTTGGTTTTCATGGAACAGGTGGTGAGCTTTTCGGAATTATTATTGTAAATTGGTTACTAACAGTAATTACCTTGGGGTTTTACTATCCCTGGGCAAAAGCCAAACAATTAAGTTATATGTTTGGTGCAACCTCTTTAAACAATGATCGTTTTGCATTTCATGGCACTGGTAAAGAAATGTTCAAAGGTTTTATAAAGGCTTTAATTATTTTTGTGGTGTTGTATGGAATTCTTATTGTTTCAGTTGTATTTCATATGGAAATTTTAGGGGGTGCAATATTTTACATTGGCTTTCTTGGTTTAATTCCTTTGGCTATTCATGGAACATACAAGTACAGAATGTCAAGAACTTCTTGGAGAGGAATTCGATTTGGTTACAGAGGAGAAAGAGGACAATTATTTGGCCTATTTATAAAAGGAATTCTTTTAACCGTTGTAACTATAGGTATCTACGGTTCTTGGTTTGCCATGAATTTAAGAAATTATATTTTTAGCAATATCAAGTTTGGTAATATTGAATTTAAATCCAACGCAAGAGGAAGCAGTTATTTTGTATTAATACTCAAAGGTTATTTCTTATCCTTCATTACATTGGGTATTTATTCATTTTGGTGGATGAGCGAGATTTTTGCTTTTTATGTTAACAACATAAGTATGCATAAAGATGACAGAGAGATTAGGTTAAAATCTACAGCAACTGGAGTTGGCTTTTTAGGATTAATTTTAGGAAATTTATTAATTATTGTATTCACCTTAGGATTAGGATTTGCATGGACACAAGTTCGTACTATGAATTTTATTGCGAACAATATTGAATTAGAAGGAAATATTGACTTAGACTCTATTAGTCAAACTGAAGAAGAGTTTACCGATGCTACAGGCGAGGATGTAAGTGACTTTTTAGACTTAGACATTACCTTGTAATGCAGTATATCAAAGCAATTTATTTTGATGGAAATTCATCCATTGCACAATCGGTTGATTTTATATTGGATGAAAAAAATGCAATTTTCATTTTTGAATCTCCTGAATTAGGTAAAATACAACACTCAATTTTGGAAGTCCAAATTTCTATTCAAAGTGGTTTATTAATCTTACAGTTTGGGGCTAGTCCAATTCAAACTATAAAAATTGATGACGCTGAGTATATCAGATACCTTAAAAATTACTTAAGCACAAACGGAATCCAAACTTGGTACCAAAAGCTCATTAATTTAGGCGTAAAAGTGCATGTTTTAATAGCACTGAGTATTTTAGGTTTAATCGCAGTTTCTTACTTTTTTGTTTTACCATTTGTAGCAGAACAAGCGGTGGTTTTAGTGCCTAAATCATACGATGATAAAATGGGTGGGGAGTTTTACCAACACTTTGTAGAATACAATGAAATTGATTCTGCAAAAACCAAACAACTGGAGGCATTTGCACAAAAACTTCAATTTAATAGTTCACAAAAGCTCCATTTTACAGTGGTTAAATCAGATATTGTAAATGCCTTTGCTTTGCCCGATGGGCACATTATAGTATTTACAGGTTTATTAGATTTGATGCAAAATTACGAAGAACTAGTAGCTTTACTTGGACATGAAGCAACCCATGTTAACGAGCGTCATTCTGTTAAAATGCTTTGCAGAAACATATCAGGTTACTTATTGATTTCGGCTATTTTAAGTGATGCAAATGGAGTGATTGCTACTATTGCTGATAATGCAAATGGAATTTATTCTTTAACTTTTTCTAGAGGTTTTGAGCGTGAAGCTGATTTAAAGGGTTTTGAAATAATGAAAGTGAACAAAGTAAATCCTAATGGAATGAGCAATTTGTTTTTACGACTGAAAGAAGGAAATAAAATTGATATTGAAATCCCTGAATTTTTAAGTTCACATCCTGTAACCGATGCCCGAATTGAATATGTGAACGAAACTAT
>CANHVU010000007.1 GCA_947464275.1 Bacteroidota bacterium | reverse complement strand
TAGCAAAAGGAAGGGTGATTAGCATGCTGCACGGTATCTAAACTACCTATGACTTGACTTAATCTTTATCCCTTCCTACTCTTTTATTTTTATTCAAATAAAATATTGTATTCTTGAATTTGATTAACAGATCACAAACATAGGATGACGTTTGATTGTGTTTAAATAATTCAATAAAAAAGGTAGGATGCATTACAAACTTATTTGAAATATTTAACCCCAATCCTCCTTTAAAATCAGTGTAATCAGTGGCTCAATCTTTTATATGCGAAACATCATTGGCTAACTCTAAACTGAAATTTTCACCATCGTAGTTAAATAAGTACAAACAAGTATTTCTATGCTCGTAGTTATCCATATTTTTTAGGGGTTCGTTTAGCAAGGTGCAAACCAAACTTTTCATAGCGCGGCCGTGCATGCAAATTAAAATGGTGTTTTCTTGTTCATTAGCCATAATTATTTCTAATGCTTCTTTTTGCCTTTTTTGCATTTGGTTAGGCGTTTCACCATTGGCTACAGCCACATCGTAATTACCACTATTCCAACTATTTACTGCATGCTGGTAAAACTCTCGCTCCTTAAAATCTTGTGCTTTTCCTTCAAAATCGCCCCAACTTATTTCATTCAATCCTCTTAATTTTTGAAAAGGAAGTCCTAAATCAATAAAAGGCTGAATGGTTTGTTGGGTGCGTTTTAAATTCGATACATATATTTTATCGAAAGGAATGGTTTTGTATTTTTCAAAAAACTGCAATCCTTGATTGATGCCCGTTTCGTTTAATGATGTATCAACGCCTTGACCTTGAACAATAGAAAGTTTGTTAAACTCTGTTTCGCCATGACGGATAATGTAAATTTTTTTCATTTATGTTTACAATAATAATTATTTCAACCATCTAAATTGCTTAATAATAAAATATGTTTTTGGTAAAAATATTGATTTATATAGTTAATTAAGCTACTTGATAAATTATGTTTTATATTCGTAATCAAAATAGTTTAAACAAAAAAGTACTAAATAAAAAAATGAAGGCCAAACATATACTCCAATTTATTTTTACACTTGCTTTATCGGTTTTAATATTTCAAAGTAGTTTTGGCCAAATTTGTAAAGATAGTTCAAAAATTAATTTACAGTTCCCATGTCCTGATGCGAGTTATAAACCCGTGTGTGCTTGTGATGGAAAAACTTATAGAAACATTTGTTCAGCAGAGATGCAAAATGGCATTCTTCAAGGGCAATGGAGAGATGGGTCTTGCTCTGGTTTAGAATTTGATATTTACCCCACCATCACAAATGATAATTTAAACTTTTCGTTTGTTCAAATACAAAATAATGCTAGTACAGCAGAGCTTTACATAGTAGACCAATATGGCGCAATCATGTATTATAAAAGTTTGTATGTTGATCCTTCATTTTGCGATGGCTATAGTTGTAAATCAAATTTACTCATTACCGAAACTGCCTATTACAGACAAGGTGTTTATATCATGTTTTTATACAATGGCAGGGGCGACTATAGATTTAAAAAATTTATTAAATATTAGTATGAGAAAATTTTCAATTCTAATATTTGTTTGTTTGTTTCTTTTTAAAGCAAATGGCCAAGTAGCATATAGAATGCAGCTGCTCAGTAATTGGAACAATCCCAATTTAAACAAGGTAGATTCTATCAATATTTGGAACGATTTAGTTGGCTACTATGACAGTGCTACAAAAAGGGAATATATTATTGCAGGAAGCACAGATAGTATCTATTTTTTTGATATTACCATTCCAACCCTAATAAAACTAATTGATGTAGAATATGGCTCTGTAAAAGGTGTTATTAACCGCGATTACGAAATTTACCAGCATTATGTTTATTGCGTAGCAGATCAAAACCGAAGTTCTATGCAAATTTTTGATTTACAATATTTGCCAGATTCAGCACATAAAGTATACGAAGACAGTTCATTAGCAATTAATACCCACAGCATTTTTATTGAGGCCAAAAGCAAACGCTTGTACATGTGTGCTAATAAATATGCCAATTGGGTAAACGGTAATTTAAAAGAATCCGCTATGGACATTATTTCGTTAGAAGATCCAGAAAAACCAAAATTTTTAGCTAAACTTTATGTTCCTGTTCGTTCAAATGGCGAAGCTGCTTTTAGATGGGTGCATGAAAGCCATGTGAGAAACGATACCGCTTATTTATCTTGCGGATATGCTGGTTTATACATTTATGATTTGAATGATTTAAATAATCAGCAAATTATTGGCAGTATTGTAAACTACCCCAAAAATGGCTATAACCATAGTTCATGGTTAAACAAGAATGGTAATTATATCATGTTTACAGATGAAGTTCCGGCAGGATTAGATGTAAAAATATATGATATAAGTATTATTCAGGCACCAAGACAAGAAAGTATGTTTGTATCAAATATTGGTGCAACACCTCATAATGCTTATTGGTTTGGTGATTTTGCGGTAGTTTCATATTATAGTGATGGTGTATATTTATTCAATATTGCTGATACCAAAAATCCTCAAATGGCGGCTTATTACGATACCTATCCACAAAATGCTAAAAATCAATATCCATTACCATACGCTGGCTGTTGGGGTGTTTGGCCTTATTTACCAAGCGGAAATATTATAGCAAGTGATAGAACTAATGGTATTTTTGTTCTTAAGGCTGATAGTGGAATACTTAATGATAAAACAGAAAATCTTACTTCATTTATTAATATTTACCCGAACCCGGCTAATACTGATTTAAATATTGCATTAGAAACCAACTATAGTGATCATTTTTCTGTTAGGATAACTGACCTTTTTGGAAAAGAAATAAAAACTTTTACTCACCATTTTAAATCCAATTTTTTATATACAGAAAGCATTAGCGATTTGAGTAATGGATTATATATTTTAGAATTAAATGGAAGTAAAACTAGCTTGAGACAAAAATTTTTAAAACAATAACTACATACAAACATGCGCCATTTCTATTTACTATTATGCTGTTTTTTCGGAATGAACAGCATTCATGCTCAACAAAGTATGAATATGGAATTACTAGCGCAGTGGAATAACACTAGTCTAACCACTGTAGATGGGGATCAACTTTGGAATGATATAGGTGGTTATTACGACTCTGTATCTAAAAAAGAATATGCTATACTTTTAGGTAATGATAGCTTTTATTTTTTTGATGTTACGAAACCAACTTTGACTAAATTAGTAGCAACTTTTGATGGTTACTCTAAGCGGTCAATTAATAGAGATGTCGAAATTTACGACCATTATGCCTATTTTGTATCAGAACGTTCGGGTAGTTTGGGTGGTTTACAAATTTTAGATTTACAATATTTACCTGACTCAGTTCATGAAGTATATAGAAGTGATGCATTAAGTGTGCAAGCACATACCATTTTTGTGGAAGCTAAAAGTAAACGTTTATATGTTTGTCAAAACTCTTTAAAAAACGGATTCTCTGCCATGGATATTCTTTCTATTGAAAACCCTGAATTACCCACTAAATTAGCTAGTTTACAAATACCTGTAAATGGTTTTGGCCAACCTCAATTTAGTAAAGTACATGAAATGTATGGTAGAAATGACACCGTATACCTTTCGTGCTATGAAGCAGGTTTATACATAATTGATGTAACAAACTTAAATAATCAAAAATTATTAGGTACCATAACTAATTACCCGCAAATGGGTACAAATCATAGCAGTTGGCTAAACGAGAAAGGAGATAAAATTATGTTTACCGATGAAAATTTAGGTTCTCCAATTAAAATTTTTGATATAAGTGATATTACAAATCCGAAACAAATTGTTTATTTCAATTCACACCCTAGTGCTTTGCCTCACAATGCCTATTGGAAAAACAATATGGCCATCGTATCGAGTTACGAAGATGGGGTGTATGTTTATGATTTAACAGACCCTTTTAATCCTAAAACTCATGCTTATTACGATACCTATCAATTAAATGCTGATGGTGTTTACAATGGATTTCATGGATGTTGGGGTGTTTGGCCTTATTTGCCAAGTGGCAATATTTTGGCTAGTGATATCAGTGAGGGATTATTTGTTTTGAAAGTAAAAAACGAGGTGGGGGTAAAAAACATAACTAAATTAAATGCTGAAATAAAAATATTTCCTAACCCTGTTAGTAATGTTCTGAACTTTAATTGTGACCTAACTAAATACGAAAGAGTACTAATTTTTGACGTTCAAGGACAAGTAATGCTCTCGGAAGAAACCCAATATGCTAAAAACCAACTAAAACTTACCAATTTCAAACCTGGTATTTACTACTGTAAGTTTATAGGTGATGGTACTCAACAAATACTTAAATTATTAGTTAACTAATGTACTTTTAAATAAAATTTATTACCACACTTTCTGCACCAATATTTGTGAAGATGTTTCATTGAAAAAAACCTTTTAGCCATTTCGTTTCTTGCCACACGTTCAATGTCAGTGGATTTACAGTTCTTACAAACTAAACTATATTGACTTTTTGAAAAAATATATAATCTAAATACCCCAAAAATAATTATTACGGTTACTAGAATAGAAATAAAGAAAATAAAATACATTAATTACAGATAAGTTGACACGAAATTAATACAAAATATATCAAAAGACAATACTACTTGCTTTTTTTACAAATGATCAATTTATCATAACTTCAATAAAATGGTGATAATTGTTCCATTCATATCAGAATGAACTGCGAATGAGGAGTCTAAAGCAAAGAGTAATTCCGTTACAATAATAAAACCTAAACCACTTCCAGTACTATTTTCTGTAATTGTATATGTGCTATGCCTTTCAATGATATCCTTAATAAGAAGTAAAGTTTCATTACTTATACCTTTGCCATTATCTTTTATAATAATTTTGGACAAACCATTTTGAATATCCAATTCAGAAGATATTTCAATTTCAACGCTTGTATTATGTTTTACTGCATTAGAAACTAAATTTTGAATTACAATTGATAGAATGTTTTTATCTGTAAATAAGAAATAATCTGGGTCTATATTATTTATGATAACGCTGCTTTTACTTTCTACAATATCTTTAAGCAACTCAGCAGCATCGTCAACAATAACATATAGCGGAACATTGGTTTTTTGAACTTTGATAATTGAACTTTGATATTTTATCCAGTTTAAAATGTTTTGAGCATTTTCATATAATCTTAACGAAGTGTGGTCAATATCATTCAATAAGTTTTTATATTCTATTTCACTTTTAATATTTTTACTATTTCTAGCAACCATAGAAATAAACTTCAGAGGTGTAATAATATCATGTGTTAATATTGCTATGAGTTTGCGTTTTAAGTTTATTGATCTATTCTGTTTCTTTTTACTTTCAATTAATTGCTCATTTGCTTTTAATAAATAAGCATTTATTTCAGCTAATTCATGTGTTCTTTCATTCACCTTCTTTTCCAAAATTGAATTTTTATACACTAAATGTTTGTTATAAATTTTCACTAATTTTATGATAATCAGTATAACCAAAATTATCAAAATGGCTACAAACCACCATGTTTCATGAAAATTTTTATTTACAGTAATATATATCACTTTTACTCCAACTTCGCCTCTCAAACCAGCATTTTTTTTAATGATTAATCTATAGTTACCAGCTGTTAAATTGGTAAAACTAATGTGTTGTTTACCATCAAAAACATCAACAAAACTGCTATTATAACCCTCTAACTTGTATTGATAACTTACATTGTAAGAATTATACCAATAAGGAGAACTAAAATATATATTTAATATTTCGCTATTAGGATTTAATTCTATGTTATTTGAAACTGAAATTACACTGCCATTGATATCAAATTTATCAATAAAAACACTATCACTTAATTTAGGTAATTCTACTTCACTTGGATTAAAGTTTACCAACCCATTAATAGAAGGGAAATAAATATTTCCATCCGCTAACTGAACACTTGAAGGATAACATCCACCATTAAACTCTGAATTTTGTATTCCATTTTCATCGTTAAAATAGTTATAATTCACTTTATTTATTTTTCCATCAATATAATCTTTAACTTGTTTGAACGTAGTTTGAAAAATTCCATTGTTGGTACTAATCCAAACATTTTCATTTTTATCAATTTGAATACTGTGGCTTTTAAGTAAGTAATTACCTTTGTCCACATTAAGTTTGTTGAATTTAAAGCCATCAAAAACGAAGCAGCCATTACCATAACTGGTAATAAAAAGAAATTTCTTAAATATGTAAATATCTCTAAAACAAATGTTCGGGTATAAGTTATCTAATTTTACTACACCATTAGATAAACTCACTTTATAAAAGCCATTACAATTCGAAAAGTAGGCCTCATTACTTGAAAAAACGGCAATAGCTTGAATTTGAGAAAAGCCATTTTTAGACAAATTCAAGTTCCAAACCAACTTATTATTAACAATTGTACAGATTGAATTTTTACAACCTACCCATAATTTATCTCCATATCCATTTATACTAGTTATAGCACTTTTTAACTTAACTATAAAAGAATGTTTTTTTGCATTGAAATCGTATTTAAACAACGAATCGCCAACACCAAACCACACTAAGTTACCTTTCACAAATAATGCTTCATTGTTAATTACTTTATCATATAATTTTATAGGACTCAGGTTGTCTTTAAAAAATTTATATTGAAATGGGGAAAGTACGGTAGAATCGTTTAATCTACTAATCGCATAAAACGACCTTACTTTTATTTTATTATTGACCTTTATTATTTGGTTTTTAAAAACACTCCTTTTAAATAAATAAAAACCGTTCGACTTTGAACCTAAGGCTATCATATTCAAATCGCTATTAACTTCAACATCACTCACATCAAAATCGCTTGGAATTTGATCTGTAATTAAGTTTAGTAATAACTTGGTATTATCATTCGAATCAGAATAAATGCTATACAAACTTTGATTATCAATCAAATAACTTGCATTAAGATGACTTTTACATTGTATATTTTTAATCCCATTGAATAATGTTAATTCCTTAGGTAAGGTGCAAGGGAATAATTGGTGTTTTTTGAAGTTTACTAAAAATATTTTGCCTAAGTTATTCTGAACATAATAATCAGAACCAATACAAAAAAAACTCACAATTTCGGAGGAGGAGATACTATCAATTAAACGTTTTTCTTTGTATTTATATATTTTTTTTAATCCTAAAACATAGAAACACCCACTGTCAGCGACTAAAATTTTTGCAGGAAATGTTCTCCAATTTTTAGAAGCATTATTTGTATCATTTTTAAAATAGTAAAGATTATCAAGGCTAGGAATACCTCCACTTAGGTAACTTAATTTATGAGAATTATGGCTATTTTTTCCTAATCTAATTAAATTGTTTTCAATTTTATAAATAGCACCATCTCCATCTGCAGCAATTATTTTTTTATCAGTAGTTGGTAAAATCCATCTAAATCTTTCATTTGTAATAATTGGAGTATTAACACTATTAAAGTTGTAAAAATTAACTCCATCATACCTCGATAAACCAGCTTCGGTAGCTACCCAAAGGTAATTATTTCCATCAAAGTAAAGTTGATTAACACTGTTTTGAGGCAATCCATTAATTTGAGTAAAATGTTGTAAAAAATATTTCTTGTATTGTGCTGTTACCGGATTAAATAATGTTGTAACAATTATTATAAAACCAGTTGAAAAAAACTTGAAATTATTCCCCCCTAAAATCATTCTTAATTTGATTTATAGTTATAAACGTCAGCCATATTTCTTAAATCAATTAAATTATTCACACGCAACTTATCAAAAATACGTCCTTTGTATGTTGCTATTGTTGTGGGTTTCAAATCAAGTTTATCTGAAATATCTTTTATTGAATCACCTTGAAGTAAATAACCTAACACAGCAAATTCCCTCTCAGATAAACTATTCAATGGATTTTTATGGTTTTTACTATTATTATTTTGATTATTCAGCAAATCTTGCAAATGTTCTGAAAAGTATAGTTTATTATCTAAAAACTGATTGAATGCTTTAATAACCTCCTCTTCACTACTCTGCTTACTTACAAAAGCACTGATACCAAAATTATACATTCTTGGGCCAAAAATATCTTCAGAACTCATGGTGTAAATCAAAATAGGAATTTCGGGTTTGAGTTCCTTTACTTGCGTAATAATATCAATAATATTCGCGTCATACAATTGCATATCAAGCACCATATGTGTAAAATTATTGCTCTTAATTAATTCAATTATATTCTTTGTATTGTCAGTTTCAATCCACTCCGATGTTCCAAAGTAATTATCAATTAAAACTTTAAGTCCACGTCTTATTATCACATGATCATCGGCTAATAATATTTTCCTCTTCAAACTCATAGTTTAATATTGAAATAACTGAACAAAAATAGCAAAACAATTGGTTTATTTCTTGATATGTAAAGCAAAAAATTACATTTTCATCATGACAATGGTTGCGCCATCTCCACCAAATTCAATATGCTCGTTTTGCAAACTAGAAACCAATGGATTTCGGTTTAAAGTATCGCGTACCAAATTGCGCAAAATTCCATAACCTTTTCCATGCACAATTCGAACTTGTTTAACACCCAATAAATAAGCATCATCAATAAAAACTTCCAAGCGTTTCATGGCCTCTTCGCCACGTGTGCCTATTAGGTTTAACTCAGGACTAAAATCTTTCATTTTAGTATTCATGTTTACACCTTCTACCGCTTTTTTAAGTTCGTTTTGTTTGGTTTTACTTACCACTTGCAATTTATTAATTGCCACAGTAGTACGTAAATCACCAAAAGCAACTACCACTTTATTTTTATTTATTTCTAAAACCTCGCCTACACTTTGTTGTCCTTCAACCATAACGGCTGCACCAACTGAAATGGCAACATCAATAGGTTTAGGAACTTGTTGTTTTTCGGCTGCTATTTCTTTTTCGGTAAATTCTTTTAACTCTTGAATTTGTTCTTTTATTTCAGTTCTTGCCTTGCGCTGGGTTTCCGCATCTGCTTGATTTTGTTTTATTTCCCTAATAGTTGCTTCTACCTTGCTATTGGCTTCGGTAATTATGGCCAAAGCTTCTTGTTTGGCTTCTTTAATTAATTGTTTTTTATTGGTTTCAATTTCTTCTTTCAGTTTGGCATATTGCTCCATTAAAGCATTTACCTTGGCTTCTTTTTCAGCATACCGCTGGCGCAAATCAATTACTTGTTTTTGTTCTTTTTCTACCTCAATCAATAAATCGTCAACACGTTTTTGCTTCACTCCTACCCTATCTTTAGCATAATTAATAATACTTTGAGCCAAACCTGTTTTGGTAGCTATCTCAAAAGCATAACTACTGCCCGGTTTACCCATTTCTAATTGGTATAAAGGTTGCATTTTTTCGTTATCAAAAAGCATGCTTGCATTTACCAAACCTTTGGTATTATTAGCAAAATTTTTCAAATTACTAAAATGCGTAGTAACTACTCCAAAGCTATTTTTACGATTGATATGGTTTAAAATAGCTTCAGCCAATGGACCACCAAACTGAGGATCGGTTCCCATACCAAATTCGTCAATTAAAAACAGGGTTTTTCCATCGGCAAAATCGGTAAAATATTTCATGCGCAGCAAATGACTGCTGTATGTACTCAAATCATTTTCAATACTTTGCTCATCGCCAATATCAACCATAATGTCTTTAAACACGCACATTTCGCTATCAGGACTTGCAGGCACCAAAAAACCGCATTGCAACATGTATTGCAGCAGGCCAACTGTTTTTAAACAAACCGATTTTCCACCCGCATTTGGACCTGAAATTACTGTAATTCTGTTTTCTGCATTTAGCTCAATATTTAAAGGAACAATGCTTAATTTATTTCGTTGGTGATTTAACTTTAATAATGGATGAAAAGCATTACGTAAAACCACATTTGGATGTTTGGAAAGGGCTGGCATATCAGCGGCTAATTCCATAGCAAACAAAGCTTTGGCCCTAATAAAATCAAATAAACCCATGCGCTGAATATTTTTTTCTAACTCAGGAATTTCAGGTCTAATTTGGTCGGTTAGTTCTAATAAAATACGTTCACGCTCTCTGCGGTAAGCAATTTGCAGTTCGCGTATTAAATTGTTCATTTCAAAGCACTCAGTTGGTTCTATAAAAACCGTTTGACCTGTATTACTTTCATCGTGCACAAAACCAGCAATGTGGCGTTTATGTTCGGCCAAAACTGGTAAAACCAAACGTCCATCGCGAATGGTAATATCTAAATCTTCGGCTATGTAATTATTTTTGGCCGCTTTATCGTAAATGCTTTGTATGCGCCTGCGAACTTCTTTTTCTTTCTCGTTAATTTTACCCGAAATTTTAGCCAATTCAGGCGAGGCATTTGGCCTCATAGCGCCATCATTATCTAAAATGCGTTCAATGCGCCTAATGATTAAATCATTATACATTAAACCTTCGAGCAAGGCTTGTAAATACAAATATTTTTCAGGTCTATCTCTAAAATATTTAGCTATTTGCAAAAACGATTGCAACGTTAATTTTAATTGGTGCAATTCGTCTTCCAAAAGCCACATTCCTTCTATTTTTGCCTTTTTAAAATAAGGAAACACATCGTGGTAATGGTCGGCAGGAAAAGGAGTATCGGTTTCCAAAAGATTTTTAAAATCTTTTACTTGCCAAAGCATTCGCTCAATAATATCTACTTTATTATTAAACTTTATTTTATCAATGTATTGTTGGCCAAGGCTTGAAATACACTTTTTTGCTACTAATTCTTTTATTTGATTGAACTCTAATTTAAGTTCTATTGATTGCGGATATGGCACTTTATAACTGTTTTTATTATATGGAATAATTTTAAACCAAAATTGTTTTTAAAGCCTGCAATTTAAACAAATTAATCATTCAATTTAAAAACCGTTTAAACCTATAAGTTTCAGCAAAATCTTTTCAAAACTATATATTTGCCTCATGCAAAAAATTTGCGAGAAATGCCAGCAACCTTTTGAGTGTAATATGGAAAATATTATGCAGTGCCAATGTTATGGTTTGGTTTTAACAAGCCAAGCAAGTCAATTTATTAGTAATACATACCAAGACTGCATCTGTTCAAATTGCTTAAATGAAATCAATGACAATTTTGTATCAACCCCAATAATTTAATTACGTTGGTATGTTTTGGTTAAAAATTTACACTAATTTGTATTCCACTATTTTTTTTTATTAAATCGGCAAATAAAGTAGTTCATCTAAAAAAACACATTACTTACTAGTTATTAAATAATTACGACCCGAATTTAAAATAAAAGCTCGTGCAAGTGATAAACTTTTTTATTAAAAATTATTTTATTTCAGTCAAGTTGTTAGATTCGCTGTTCAATAATAATAAAAAATGGATACTTCAAAAATGATTAAGGCTTATTGCCTAAAAACAAAAGAAAAAAATGTGCCTATGCACGATGCTGTAGTTTCAAAAACTGCAAAAGGTGGATACATGGCTAAAGGTCATGATGGCAAAGGCAATAAAATGGCTGCTATTATGGGCGAAAAAACTGCTTTACAAGCAATAAAAGATGGTGTAGCTAAACAAGATTTTTAGTATATTTTCACTTTGACATTAAAAAGCCGTTTTACTTCTCAGTAAAACGGCTTTTTTATTTTTTAAATTAACAATAACAAATCCATTATTTTGATTCGGCAGGCTTTGCTTTAGGAGTTAAAAATATTTCAGCCATCATGCAGCGTGCGCTTCCTCCACCATTGCTCTCAATATGATAAAGTGGGGCATGTAAAATTTCATTGTATTTTTCTATTTCAGCAATTTGATCTTGGTTATAAGCTTTATAAGCCTGCTCGCTCATTACCAAATATTTTTTATTATCAGTCCCTAAAACTTCTAGTACATTGCCAGCAAACTGATTTAACTGCGCTAAACTAATTTCAATAACTTGTTTTTTAGTGCTTGCTAAAATGGCAGCTACCTCAACTTTATTGGGAATACACTCGGTAGAAATTATCATAAAATTGCTGGTAACGCTCATTACCACATTGGTATGATAGATAGCATTTCCATTTGCATCATTAGCTATAAAATCAACTAAACGGTAACCAAAGTCATTACAAAATCTTTCTAATAAACTTTTATCGGTACGTGGCGAAAGGCAAGCATAACATATTTTATTTTCGCGGTCTAACACCATGCTGCCTGTTCCTTCTAAAAACTGATTGTCTTTTTCTGAAGCAGTATAATCTTGAATTTCATCAAGGTTAAATAAATCGCCTAACTTATCTAATACATCAAAACGCCTTTCTGCCCTACGGTTTGGGGCAAACATGGGGTAAACAGCTATCAAACCATTATTATGAAAACTAATCCAATTGTTAGGAAAAATTGAATCAGGTGTGTGAGGTTCTAAGGTATCATCTATAACCGTAATATTTACACCTACATCAGTTAGTTTTTTTACAAATTCATCAAACTCTTGTAAAGCTAAAGTTTGAGTTTGACTGTTGGCTAAATTAGGAATTTGAAAGGAGTTATTACTAGCAGTTTGAGCATTAAAAGTAAAGGCCACAGGCCTTATCATAAGGATATGATTAGTTGATTGCATTAAACAAAATTAGCCAAATTTAGTTAATTCTGTAAACGGCACTTTTTTATATTTATTAAATAAGTATTTTGCCTCCAAATTACAAACCAATTAATGCAATATTTAAAATCTATCATCTTAGGTCTATCATTTTTGATTTCAACTAATTTATTAGCTCAAAATGATAGCATTTATCAGCCTAATGATATGATATCAGATTTTAACTATATGCACCAACATTTGCATTTAAATCATCCTGGAGTATACAGGTATACAAGTAAACAAACTTGGGATAGTATATATAAAATTACCTTAAATTCTTTAAAAGAACCTTTGCCTTATGTAAAATACAGATTGGTTTTACGCTCTTATTTAAATTATGTAAAATGTGGTCATACACAAGTAATTCCAAGTAATAAATCGTTAAAACTATATAACAAAAGAAAGCATAAAAGCATTCCATTCAAGGTGTTTATAGCAAATAATAAACTATTTGTTAGCGAAAATTTAAGTAATGACAGTGACCTTGTAAAAGGCTCAGAAATAATAGCCATTAACGGTACAAATGCATTAAGCATTATTTCTGATATTTACCAAATTCAAAATGCTGATGCAGGATTAAATAGCATGAAAAACTTTTATGGTGCCTCGCAATTTGCAACTTATTACAATGCGCTCTATGGTGAAGACTCTGTTTTTAAAATTAGTTATATTAAACTTAATGGCGACACACAAACCGCAGTGATAAGTGAGCGTTCAATAGATAAAAACAAAAAAAATTTACCCAAAGTAAAAACAAATAGAAACCTTTTTAATCAAACCTTTGCTCAATTTAGAATTTGTGAGGGTGACTCTCAAACTGCTATTTTAAAAATAAAAGGATTTCAACTAAATAATGGCACGAAATTTTACTCACGTGCATTTGAAAAAATAAAAAGTCAAGATATAAAATATTTGATATTGGATTTAAGAGGTAATGGTGGTGGAAGCATTGTAGAAGCTGCAGAACTAATTTCCTATTTAAGCAAGGATACCTTTAGCTATGGTTTTTGCAGAGGCACTCAAGGACTAACCTATAAAAACCATGCTAAACAAAAATCCATGTATTATTTTTCAAGAATCTTAATTGATTTATTTGGCAACAAAAGGGAAGAAAACAATCAATTTTATTATCATTTTGGATACGATAAAAAATCACTCAAAAAAGATAAACATTTTAATGGGGTTATTTTCTGCCTAATCGATAATGGCACTTTTAGCGCTGCCAGTTTTGTAGCGGCATATGTAAAACATAAAACCGATGGCATTATTATAGGACAAGAAACTGCCGGAACCGAGTCGGGATGCTATGCTGTAAATACACCATTTTTAGAGCTCCCTAATACTAAAAATTTTATTCGTATTCCACATTATCAATTTAAACATAAACTACCAATAAAAGATTCAGAGAGAGGCATTTTACCTCAAATAGAAACGCCTATTAATTCACAAACAATTAATAGCGAAAATGATGAAGAAATAGATTTAATTTGGAAAATTATTTTTGAAAAAAATTAACTAGTAAATAAAACATGAAACAGCAGTTTACTATATTAACCTTGGCAATATTAACAATTATTGCATGCAATAATGATAGTGTAGATATTGACAAGTATGGCGAAAGCGATTGGAGCGAAACATCTAGTGGTTCAAAAAGAACTATCGAAAACAAAAGAAGTCACAAAGATGACTACGAAGGAGAAGATTTTAAAAACTTAAAGTATACAGCAGAGATTGATACCAACGTTTATAGAAAGGATTATTTTTTAGAAAATAGCACTAAACAAAAATTTAGTAACAATGAATCAGCTGATGAATTTAAACTAATCGTTAAAGGTAAAAAAATTCATTATGCCACTGTTGATTTTACCATAACTAACAGCCAAGGTGAGCGCATTTTCCATGACCAATTTCCACTAATGAAAGTATTGGAGCGCGTGTTTGATGGTGGAGGTGAGTATGCTACTTTTATTCAAAAAGATGATTACATGCGTGCCTGGGTAGACAATTTTTTTAAGTCTGAAAACTTTTTAACACCGGCCATCCATGCAGAGAGAGAATTTGATGCAGAATTTTCGAAAAAACACCACTGGGAAGCCATTGCTGCCGACCCAACAAGTGTTGGTTTTGTTTACAGTAAAAGCAAAGGCAGCCAAACAGAAATAGCATTTGATAAAAAACAAAATAAAGTATTAGAATACTACCATTTTAATTAAAAAATATAGCTAGAATTTATACAATGAGACATTGGTTAGTAAAATCGGAGCCCTTTAAATACAGCTGGGATCAATTTGAAAAAGACGGAAAAACATTTTGGGATGGAGTACGTAACTATCAAGCACGCAATAATTTACGAGAAATGAAAAAGGGCGACTTAGTACTTTGGTACCATAGTAACGAGGGTAAAGAAATAGTTGGAATAGCTAAAGTAGTAAAAGAGCATTATCAAGATCCTACTACCGAAGACAAAAACTGGGTGGTAGTGGATTTGGCTCCATTTAAAAAGTTAAAAAAAACTGTTACTTTAGAGCAAATAAAAGCCGATGAAAACTTAAAAGATATAGGACTCGTGCGCCAAGGCCGACTTTCAGTTATGGAACTAAAAAAAGAAGAATTTGATTATATTTTGTTACTTGCTAAATAATTTTAAAAACATGAAAAATAAAATCATTTTAATGGTAATGTTCATAAACATTGTATTGAGCGCCAACGCTCAATTTAGCTATAAAAGTGTTGACACCAAAACTTCTTTAGCTGCTGTAATAAACATGAGTGAAAAAGATGAAGACTTTGACCCAAAGTTAATGCTCATAAAAGCAGCAAACCCAAAACCAGCCACAGCATTTAATATCAACAAACAGCTATTAGATCAAAAACATCAAGAGGGAATTTTAAATTACAATGGCACCTCTTTAATAAAATTGAATAAAGGAAGTGTTACTCCTCCAGTTCAAATAAGAGGTTTTAAAGCAAATGTAACTCAAGGCACGCCAAATGACAATGATATTGCTGTTAGTAATAATGGAACCATTTGTAGTGTAGTAAATACCAACATGAATATTTTAAATGATACCGGAAAAGTTATTTCTGCCCGCACTTTACAATCAATTGCAAAAGGTATTAATAACTTGAATAGAACTTTTGATCCTAGAATAATTTACGATCCGGAAGCCGACAAATTCATTTTAGTTTTTATGCAAGGTAGTTCAAGTAAAGATACTAGAATTATTGTAGGCTTTAGCCAAACCAATAATCCTGCTTTAAATTGGAATTTCTATACTATTCCAGGAAATATTTTTGGTGATAGTAGTTGGAGTGATTTCCCAATCATTTCTATATCGAAAAATGAACTTTTTTTAACCTTAAATAGATTAAAAGACGACACTTATTGGAAGAATGGATTCATGGAAAGTTTTATCTGGCAAATGGATAAGGATAATGGATTTAAAGGCGATTCATTAAATCAAAAAATCTATTACGATATTAAATACAATAATAAACCAATTTGGAGTGTTTGTCCGGCAAAAGGTGGTAGTAAACTTTATGGACCAAATATGTTTTTATTCTCTATTAGACCTGACCAATTATGGAATGATACAGTATTTGTGCATGAAATCACAAATACCATTAAATCGGGTAAAGCAGCATTAAAAACTACTGTCGTTAAAGCTAATAATCACTATGGTTTACAACCTAATGCATTTCAACCTAATGGTAAAAAACTACAAACCAATGATGCAAGAGTGCTTAGTGCCATGTATGAAAATGGTATTTTCTATTTAGTAGGCAACTCAGTGGACGCTCGTTATAATTCAGCAGGATGTTACTTAATTACTATTGATAATTATTGGGGACCAAACCAATTAAAAGCAAACTTGCAGTTAATTAGTTCAGATACCATGGATTTTGGTTATCCAAGTATAGCTTATTGTGGAAATGGATTAGGTGATAATAGCGCTATGATTTCATTGAGCCATGTTTCACCAAGAAGTTTTCCAGGAAATAGCCTAGTTTATGTTGACAGAAATTTAAATATTTCTACATCTGCAATTATGAAACAAGGTGAAAGTAACATATTACTAATTGGCGACTCTGTGGAGCGTTGGGGAGACTATGGTGGTATTCAATTAAAATACAATGAACCAGGAAAAGTTTATTATAATGGAAGTTTTGGTTTCAATAACGATAATAGAACTTGGGTAGGAATTAGTAAAAATACAGACAGTAAATTATCTAATAAAGAACAAATAGCCAATACCAACGATGTAAGTGTATATCCTTTACCAGCTAAAGAATATATGACCGTTGATTTCAGTATGGAAGAAAAATCAGTGTTAAGTTTTTATATAATAGATATGCAGGGAAAAGAAACACTTTTACTAACAGATAGGGCTAAGGCGGGTTTAAATAGATTCACATTTAACTCGTTAAACCTTACCAATGGTTATTACCAACTGATGATTAAAGATGGCGAGAAAATTATTATAAGCAAAAAAATAGTGATTACTCATTAACAATGAGTATCACTTTTTAATAACTTCCATCGGCTCCTGCACCGCCAAAAGTTCCACCTCCAAAGGTTTTATCGCTTGGTGTTTCAGTACTTTTAGACCCAAATTGCTGAGCTATTATTACTACTTCAGCATTGCTTAAACCCTCCTCTTCATTGGCTTCAAAAGTAAATGGAGTATCGTTTTTCTGAATTTGTTTTATTGAAAAATAAGAAACTAAAATCAAAACCAAACCACCTAAAGTTAAAGATATCTCAATGGGCATTACCGCATAGTAAGCCCTAATAGTTGCTGCTGTTGGCATTAACAAAAACAAGCCGCTGTGCAGCATAAACTTTTGTTTATAATACAGCCCTAAAACAATAAATAACAAAGGAAAAATAATTGTTAATGCTAAAAATAAACCTTGTAACGGAATTTCGTTAACACCCAGTAATTGATAAGCTGACTCTTTGATTACATACAAATTAACGCCTAGGTACATCATTATGCAAGCAACATATTTTATGTATTTAAAACAATTTATAAAAACAAAGTTATCAAACATTTCATACTTTTTCACCAATTTCAGTACCACTATGTTTAACGGAATTAAAACCAAAGCTGCAAAAAACAGCAATTGGGTATTGATTAAAGCTAAAATCTGAATAGGTACACTATTGATTAGCAATATAGCAATTAAAGCATAAAACCAATTTAGGTATCTATAACTGACCATAGTAATTATTATAACCAAAAGAAAGCTTCCTGCTAAAAACCATGCTTGATTGAAGTCTGGCTCTATTATAAGTATGAAGCCTGTAAATAATAAAAAAATGGCATTGAATAAAAAAGCATCATCTGTTCCTTGTTTATACCATTGTTTTTCCTCAATCATTTTTTCTAAAAACACCAATAAACCCGCACCATAAGCCATTAATAAAAAACCTATAAAACCTAAGCCAGAATCGGCTAACTGAACTAAAAACAAACTAAAAAAACCTATTACACCCCAAATACTTAAAAAAGTGGCAATAAATAAACCAATACGTTTTAGTAAATGGTTTTTAACATAGGACTTTTCAGCATTGAGCTCTTGTAAAGATTCGGCTTTAACCCAACCTTTTTTCACCCATTTGGCAATTGCTGCCAAAAGCAATTCATTGGTAAGTTTTTCTATATTATACTTTATCATAGCCTAAAATTGTTTTATGATTCTTTAATAAATAAACCAAACCAACTCCACCAAAAATTACATATAAGAAGCCTAAATATATAGCTGCACTGGCATCAAAATCAAAAAGAGCTTTTAATATAAAATAACTTAAAGCTATAAAATTAGTTAAAACCAAAGTTAAATAAATAGCAAACGATTGATAATGCTTGGCTTTTAAAAAACTCACAATACTACCTATCAATAAAATTAAATAATAAATACCCGAAAAAGATTGGGTAAAAACGCCCATTAAAGCAGCAATCAAAAATATGTTAACTGCAAAATGTAACAATACAATGGCAAAATGCACTTTTAATTGTAAATAATTAATAATAAGAACATAGACATAAAGTAATACACCTAAACCCAAAGCCACATATAGTAAATTTTGTTCAGCAAAATTATCCATGTTATCCAAAAACTGAAGTGGAGTAACCACCAATCCAAAAAACGAAGCATGAAAACTGATTGCCAATGTTAAAACTCCTTTATGGTCAAATCGAAGAGCAGTTGCAAATAATATTAACGAAATAATTAAAGCCGAAAAACTAGCTAAGTTACCCAATAAATTATATTTAAACTGTAAATAGCCAATGGCACTTATCAGCAATAGCGAAGCTAAAAGAACAGCATAATCGTAAAATGGATTTGTATGATTAACTTGCTGATTGCTAAAAGGAAGTGAATTTTTAAAAATGTACCAATAAGATGCAGCACAAGCTCCAAAAAGCAAAATAATGAGCGCTATATGTCCTAATTCACCAATATTATTATAAATAAAAACACTTAAACCCGAGGTAAAAAGCGTGATTCCAATATAAAGCAAGGTGCGTAATTCCCAATGAAGTGAAAACTTTTGTGTTTTAATATTAAAAACAATTGATTGATAGCTACTTTCATCAATGGCATTTTTATTATGTAAATGTTCAGCAATTTCTTCTTCGTATTTCAAGTTATGGAGGATAAATAGTTAATCAAATATAAGCAATGGGGTTAAATAACGGAAATAAAATCAACCATATAAAAACAAGAAAAAAACCAACCATTTAACAATTTAACATTTGAACAATAATTAAATTAAAACTTATTTAAGTCACTAAAAGCCAATATATCAAATATTAAGCTATATTTGCAGCTTATTTTTAATAAAGTACTTTGAAAAATTTTAGTGATTTGGGCGTAGAAACGTCCATCTTGAATGCGATTCAAGAGATGGGGTTTGAGACTCCAACGCCTATACAGGAACAGTCTATTCCTGTGTTTTTAGAAACAGGCCAAGATATTTTGGGATTAGCCCAGACGGGAACCGGTAAAACAGCAGCATTTGGCCTGCCAATTATTCAACTTGTTGAACCTTCTAACAGAACTATTCAAGCTTTAGTTATTTGTCCTACACGTGAGCTTTGCATGCAAATTAGCAAAGATTTAGGTAACTATAGCAAAAACAAATCTGGTATTAACATCGTAGCAGTGTACGGTGGAAGTAGCATTGAACGTCAAATTTCTGATATTAAACGTGGTGCACACATTATTGTAGCTACTCCAGGTCGTTTAATGGATTTAATGAACCGCAGAGCGCTTAACATTTCTACAGTAAAATATGTAGTGTTAGACGAAGCAGATGAAATGCTAAACATGGGTTTTGAAGAAGATGTAGAATACATTTTAGCAGAAACTCCTAAAGAAAAACGCGTTTGTTTATTCAGTGCAACTATGCCAAAAAGCATTAGAAACATTGCAAACCGTTACATGAACGATCCTTTTGAAATTACAGTTGGTAAATCTAACTCGGGTAACGTAAACATTACACATCAATATGCTGTAGTACACGCCCGCGATAAATATGCTGCCTTAAAACGTTTTGTTGATTTTAACAGCGATGATATTTACGCCATTATATTTTGTACTACCAAACACGAAACACAAGATATTAGCGATAAATTAATTAAAGATGGTTACAATGCCGATTGTTTACATGGCGATTTAAGCCAAGGACAACGCGAAAAGGTAATGAACCGTTTCCGTCATCATGCCATCAAGATATTATTAGCAACCGATGTGGCTGCACGTGGTATTGATGTTTCAGGCATTAGTCACGTAATCCATTTTAGTTTGCCAGATGATATTGAAAACTACACACACAGAAGTGGTAGAACAGGTAGAGCTGGAAAATTAGGTGTATCGTTTACTTTATTAAACATGCGCGAAAATGGAAGATTACGCGATATTGAAAGATTGAGTAATGTAAAATTTGATAAAATACTAATTCCAAGTGCCGAAGAAGTGCGCGATAAAAAATTAGTAGCTTTTATTGATACTATTGTAAATACCGAAATTGAAGAAAGTATTTTTGATGATAAAGTAATGACTAGCTTACGCCCGTTATTAACTTTACCTTCGGAAGAATTGGTTCAAAAATTCCTTTCATTAGAGTTACGCAGATTTAGTGCTGAGTACTTAAACGCTCCTGATTTAAATACTACTTCGGGCGATAGAACCAGAGATGGTGAAAGAGGCGAACGTGGTGGAAATGTACGCGGACAAAGAATTTTTGTAAGTGTAGGTAAAAAAGACGGCTTTGATATCCGCAGCTTTAAAGATTGGGTTGCTCAAGAAAGCAGCTTAGATTGGAAAGAATTACATGTAGATGTAAGTGGTGTATTTAGCTTTGTAGATGTAAAAGAAGAATTAGCCGAAAAAGTAATTACTGCTTTAAATGGCAATACTTACGAAGGCAGACCTGTAAGAGCAGAATTAAGTGGTGAAAAACCAGGTGGTTCGCGCGAAGGAAGAGGTGGCCGCGGTGGCGATAGAGGCGGAAGAAGTGGTGGCGGAGGATACAGCAGCCGTAGAAGCGAAGGCGGAAGCTCAAGCTATGGCGGAGGCGATAGAAGACGTAGCAGCGGAGGTGATAGAGAAAGAGGCGGAGATAGAGAAAGAGCACCAAGAACTGAAAGAAGCGACAGAAGTAGCTATGGCAGAGATGCTGGTAGTGATAGAAGTAGCTCAACCAGCGACAGAAGCGGTTACGGAACCAGAGATGGCGGACGTAACAGAAGCTATGGTGGCGATAAACCTGCTGGTGATAGACCAAGTGGCGAAAGAAGACGTAGAAGAGATTAGTTAGTTGATGGTTGATAGTTGTCAGTTGATAGCTTTTAGAAATACAACCACAATTTAAAGAAGTACTCAAACCAATAAGAAAGCCCAAGTTTTCACTTGGGCTTTTTGCGTTTAGCACGATTATCTATTGCTCCTATTCAACTCCTTCGGAGTTGTCTTACATACAAATACACAACATATTGATTATTAACATTTAGACAAATTACCGAATTAACTAATACTGCTTCTTTAAATAAAACAGTTGATTGAATTATAGCGGTACTTACACCAAACACATTTTCCTCATTTATAAATCAAATTGGTATAAACTGTTATTGTAAAAAACTCCGAAGGAGTTTAATTTAAATAGCACCGAGTGAAACTCGGTGAAAAACAAAACAGCCATTTAAACAACTCCGAAGGAGTTGAATAAAAGAATTAAATTGAAGAGTATTTAAAAATAAATTTTCAAATACCACTTTCCATTGGCAATTTTTATAGACTAAACATTACAACTAATTTTGAGACTATAAAACCATTGAACAATTCAACAAATAAGCTATTTTTGAAAAGTTGATACCTCAAGCTAAAATAGACGAAATAATTCAAGCTGCCAATATTGAACAAGTAATTGGCGATTACGTGCGTTTAAAACGCAGAGGAGCCAACTTAACTGGGCTTTGCCCTTTCCATTCTGAAAAGTCTCCCTCGTTTTCTGTTAGTCCTGCCAAAGGCATTTTTAAATGTTTTGGTTGCGGCAAAGCTGGCAATGTGGTAAATTTTGTTATGGAACACGATAGCTTAGGCTACATTCCTGCCTTAAAACATTTAGCGGAAAAATTTAATGTAGAATGGCCTCAGCAAGAGTTTGTAAATGTAGATGAAGAGCGTAAACAGCGCGATGAAAAGGAAAGTTTACAAATATTAAATAATTGGGCTAACGATTATTTTCAGGATATTTTATGGCAAAATGAAACAGGTCAAGCTGTTGGGTTAAGTTATTTTGAAAACCGCGGTTTCAGGCACGATACCATCAAAAAATTTAACCTTGGTTTTAGTTTAGATAGTTGGTCAGCTTTTTTTGATAAAGCAATAGCCAATCAGTTTAGCGAAGAACTTTTATTTAGTTCAGGCCTAGTTAAACATAAGGAAGACGGTAAAAAATTTGATGCTTATCGTGGTCGTGTTATTTTTCCAATTCATAATTTAAACGGAAAAGTAATTGCTTTTGCAGGCAGGTATTTAAAAAAAGAACCCAATAGCCCAAAGTATGTAAACTCGCCCGAAACCATACTTTACCATAAAAGTAACGAGCTGTACGGCTTGTATTTTGCTAAAAACGAAATTCGTAAACAAGATTCAGTTTATTTAGTAGAAGGTTATACCGATGTAATAAGCATGCACCAATCGGGTGTTGAAAATGTGGTTGCATCGAGTGGAACATCACTTACCGAAGGACAAATTAGGCTTATAAAAAGATTTACCGAAAATGTTACCGTACTTTTTGATGGTGATGCTGCGGGTATAAAAGCCAGTATCAGGGGTATTGATATGCTTTTGGAACAAGGTTTAAATGTTCGTGTATTAACTTTTCCTGATGGAGACGACCCCGATAGCTATAGCCAAAAAGTAGGCAGCGATGCTTTTAAAGAATATTTAGAAACCAAACGACAAGACTTTATTGTATTTAAGGTAAATTTATTACTAAATGATGCCGGAAACGACCCAATAAAAAAGGCAACTGTTACCCGTGATATTGTAGAAAGTATTAGTAAAATTCCTGATAGTATAAAACGTTCGGTATTTGTAAATGAATGCGCTCGGTTAATGAGCATTGACGAACAAGTACTTTTGGTGGAGTTAAATAAATTGCGCAAGCAGTTTTTAACCGATAAAGATAGGGAACAACAGCAGCAACAAAGAAATACTGAAAGCAATGATCCTTTTGAGGGTTTTGAACCTACACCAGAACAAGGTTATGCTGACGATTTACAAGATACATTAAACAATTCGTCTATTTTTGATGAACAAGAACGCGATTTGATTCGTTTGATTATCAATTTTGCCAATAAAACTGTTAATGAAACTGAAACCGCAGCTAGCTATCTATTAAGGAAATTAATTGAAAAAGAAATTGAAATTGACCATCCAATAGTTACGCTAATTTTAGATGAAACATACCACGTTATAGAGCGTGGCGAGATTGTAGATGATAGATTTTTCACCAATCATCAAAACCCACTAATAACAGCTTTAGCAGCTGATATGCTTGCACGCGAGTATATATTAAGTCCTAACTGGGAAAAGCGTGCTGCTGTAAAAATGGATTCGTTTTTTAAAGATACGAAAGCCGATATTGACTCCGCCATTTTACACTTACAAATTAAGTATATCAATAAATTGATTGTAAAAAATCAAAAGGAACTTAAACCCGAGTTAAGTGAAGAAGATTTTGAACTTCATCAGCGTGTACATATGGATTTGACAAAAAAACGCAATGAACTCACCAAAAAAATTGGTACTGTGATAGTTAAGTAAGTACGAAGTTCAGAGTTCGAAGTACTAAGTTTAAAGTATGAAATATGAAAATTTGAATTCAACATTCATAATTCAATATCTTTTAGTTAAGGGAAATACATTTCGACTTCGCTCAATGTACACGGTCATTGAGCGAAGTCGAAACGATTATGATTAGAAGTAAAATTTTGAATCAATTCAACATTCATAATTCATAATTTATAATTCAACATTCATAATTATCCCGGAACGCGGGCAAGGTGTTTGTCTAAATCTTTAATTTGAGCAACTACCTGTTCGTTTTTAGCTTTGCAATTTTTAGCTCTTCTTAAAAAATCTTTCGAAGCTCTGATATCGCGTTTGTTCATGTAAATTTGAACCATACCCAATAAAGCCATAGCTTGACTTTCGTTGTCTAACGAACCTTTTAAAGCTTCTCTCATGTATTTTTCACCTTCCTTGTAGCTACCTTTTTGTAAAGCCATCATACCTAATTGCACATCGGTTGAGCCTTTATTTTCGGCTAAGGTACTGCCAATGGAAGCACTTTTTTTCAATAGTTTTTCGGCTGAATCAAAATCTTTATTTGCCATAGCCAAATTACCTCTTAGGGTGTAATACGAACTACGAATAGGTTTGAACAATAAATTAGGAAACCATATAGAATTTAAAATACGTTCAACAGCCTCTACATCACCATTTTCCATTGGCTCTTGAATTAAACGCAAGGGACCAATAAAAAAATGCGTAAAAATTGCTATCACAGCTAAGGTATAAAATATAATTGCGGCCCAAATATCGCCTAAGCCAGCAAACTGAAGTAAAAGACCTATAATCAACGAGGCTATTCCAGCCCAAAAACGGTATTTAATTAATAAATTATAAAATTTCATATAATATTTTTTGCGTTGCAAATGTATTAAAACCTAGCAAATATTAGCATGCAAGCGAAAAAATATCACAAGTTTGCAACAATTTTTTGAGCAATAAGTATTTCATTATTTATTTGGAATACAAATTTAAAATAAAAAAGGTGCGAAAGTTTTTACAACTCACGCACCTTTTCTAATTTATTAACTAATTAATTAGCTACTGCAAGTTACACAACCTTCTTCCATGGTACAAACTTGACCTGTGAAATCGGTTGTAATATCATCTATGTTATTTCCAGCTGGAATGGTTGAATTAGTTACGGCATTTAAAGTAGGAGCTACTTCAATAACCGGAACTACAGGTTGCATATCGTTATTACCTTGTTTTTCAATGGTAAATTGAACTGCTTGTGTAGCTGCTTGGGAGCGTAAGTAATACATACCAGTTTTCAAACCTTTTTTCCATGCATAAAAGTGCATTGAAGTAAGTTTAGAACTGCTAGGGCTATCTACAAATAAATTCAACGACTGCGATTGGCAAATATAAGCTCCCCTATCGGCTGCCATATCAATTAAATTACGTTGTTTAATTTCCCAAACTGTTTTGTATAGTTCTTTAATATTTGCTGGTATTTCAGCAATATTTTGAACTGAACCATTTGCAGCAATTATTTTATTTTTCATATCATTAGTCCAAAGTCCTAATTGAACTAAATCTTTTAATAAATGCTTGTTAACCACTACAAATTCGCCACTTAAAACCCTACGAGTATAAATATTTGAAGTGTATGGTTCAAAACACTCATTATTTCCTAAAATTTGAGAAGTAGAAGCAGTTGGCATTGGTGCTACTAATAATGAATTTCTAACACCATGTTCTATTACTTCAGCTCTCAATGCTTCCCAATTCCAGTTTTCAGTAGCATTTATATCCCATAAGTCAAATTGGAATTTTCCTTTTGAAAGCGGTGAACCTTTAAATGTTTGGTAAGCACCTTCTTTTTTAGCTAAGTCTTTACTTGCTGTTAAAGAAGCAAAATATATTGTTTCAAAAATATTTTTATTTAACTGCTTTGCCGAATCACTTTCGAATGGCATGCGCAACAAAATAAACACATCTGCTAATCCTTGAACTCCTAATCCAATTGGGCGATGACGCATGTTAGAGTTTCTTGCCTCTTCAACTGGATAGTAATTATAATCAATAATTTTATTTAGGTTTAAAGTAGCTTGGTAAGTTACTTCATATAATTTGTTATGGTCAAATTTGCCATCAATAACAAAACGAGGTAAAGCCAGTGAAGCTAAATTACAAACTGCTACTTCATCAGGACTTGTGTATTCCATAATTTCGGTACATAAGTTACTGCTTTTTATTGTACCTAAGTTTTGTTGATTGCTTTTACGGTTTGCAGCATCTTTGTAAAGCATATATGGCGTACCGGTTTCAATTTGTGATTCCATAATTGCAAACCATAAATCTTGCGCCTTAATAGTTTGACGTGCTTTACCTTGTGCTTCATAACTAGTATAAAGTGCTTCAAACTCATCTCCCCAACACTCGCTTAAGCCTGGTGCTTCATTCGGACAGAAAAGACTCCAATCGCCATTTTCTTCTACACGTTTCATAAATAAATCGCATATCCAAAGTGCATAGAATAAATCACGTGCACGCATTTCTTCTTTACCATGGTTTTTACGTAAATCCAAAAATGCAAAAACATCGGCATGCCAGGGTTCTAGGTAAATTGCAAAAGCACCTTTACGTTTCCCTCCACCTTGATCTACATAGCGAGCAGTATCGTTAAATACACGCAACATTGGAACAATACCATTGCTTGTTCCATTAGTTCCACCAATATAACTACCTGTAGCTCTAATGTTATGTATTGCTAATCCAATTCCACCAGCACTTTGCGAAATTTTGGCAGTTTGTTTTAAAGTATCATAAATACCATCAATACTATCTTCTTTCATGGTTAAAAGAAAACAACTACTCATTTGCGGTTTTGGAGTACCCGCATTAAATAATGTAGGTGTGGCATGTGTAAACCAACGCTCACTCATTAAATTATAAGTGGCAATCACACTATCAATATCCTCCTTGTGAATTCCAAGGGCTACACGCATGTACATGTGTTGTGGTCGTTCGGCCACTTTTCCATCTACACGGAATAAGTATGATTTTTCAATTGTTTTGAATCCAAAATAATCAAATGCAAAATCTCTATCATAAATAATAGAGCTATCTAATAATTCTGCATTCTTTTGAATAATTTCATATACATCTTCAGCTATTAATGGTGTTCTTTTTCCAGTACCTTTATCGGTGTAGTTGTAAAGCTTTTCCATTGTTTCTGAAAACGACTTAATGGTATTTTTGTGTAAATTACTTACCGCAATTCTACTTGCTAATAATGCATAATCGGGATGCTTGGTAGTAAGTGAAGCAGCAGTTTCTGCAGCTAAATTATCTAACTCTGTAGTAGGAACTCCATCATAAATTCCTTGAACCACTTTTTTAGCCACATCAATAGGGTCAATTAATGGACTTAAACTGTAACTAAGCTTTTCAATTCTTGCCGTTACTTTGTCAAATTTAACGCTTTCTTTTTTGCCGTTTCTTTTAATTACAAACATCTTAATAATTATGATTTAGGATTTTTGATTTAGGATTTTTAGTTATGATTTGAACATTTTACATGAACATCAATACAGAAATCTCAGATCAAAAATCATTGTTTCTTTTGTTTTACTGTTTTAACCGAAGCTACAAAAATGCTTACCAGTTCATTCGCTTCTTTTATCAAAGGTTGAGTAATAGCTTTATCTAAAAGCTCTAACTCTTCCAAAATTTCTAACCAATACATAGACTCATCAGCTTCTTCAATTACAATTTCTAATTTATAAATAAAATCTGCTGTAGATTTTGCCCTTGAACTAGCTCTGTAGTTTGCACCTACCGAACCAGTTGCTCTTATTAATTGTTTTGCCAATTCAAAGCCTGCAGCGGTTTTTGGCAAACCATCACATGCCCTAATCACAGCTATATTGAACAATTTAGTTCTTGATTGTAAGGCTATTTTATTACTAATTTCCAAATCAAAAATCCTAAATCACAGTTCAACAATCTTTAAAAGTCCTCTTCTAGTGAAAATGCATGACCTTCTTTTCCGCCCATTACACCTGCTTTTTGGTAATCACCAACTCTTTTTTCAAAAAAGTTAGTTTTACCTTGTAACGATATCATTTCCATAAAATCAAATGGATTTGTAGCGTTGTATAATTTTGCATATCCTAATTCTGCTAACCATCTATCGGCCACAAATTCAATATACTGTTGCATTAGCTTAGCATTCATTCCTATCAAATCAACAGGTAATGCTTCAGAAACAAATTCTTTTTCAATTGCTACTGCATCTCTAATAATGGTATGCACTTCCTCTTGGCTTAATTTATTGCTTAACATGCTATACATTAAACAAGCAAACTCACAATGCATTCCTTCATCTCGGCTAATTAGTTCATTACTAAATGTTAAACCTGGCATTAAACCACGCTTTTTCATCCAAAATATAGAACAAAAACTACCACTAAAAAATATACCCTCAACTGCTGCAAAGGCCACCAAACGTTGAGCAAAAGTTCCATTACTAATCCAACGCAAAGCCCACTCTGCCTTCTTTTTTACAGCTGGAACTGTATCAATGGCATGAAATAACCTGTCTTTTTCTTTTGGATCTTTGATATATGTATCAATCAACAGTGCATATGTTTCACTATGGATATTTTCCATCATAATTTGGAAACCATAGTAACATCTAGCCTCAGGCAATTGAACCTCGCTCATGAAGTTAACAGCCAAATTTTCATTAACTATACCATCACTTGCTGCAAAAAATGCCAAAATATGAGAAATAAAATGACGTTCTCCATCATTTAATTTTGCCCAATCTTTTAAATCATCACTCAAATCAATTTCCTCAGCAGTCCAAAAGCTAGCTTCATGTTTTTTATACATTTCCCATACTTTTGGATAATTAATGGGTAGAATAACAAATCTGTCTTTGTTTTCCCTCAATAATAACTCGTCTTGATTTTGCATTTTTTGTTTTTTTTCTAAAATTAACCGTTAATAAATTAAAGTAAGTTTAGCATTCAAATCATAAATACATTTCATTAAATGTGATTTAAATTTATTTTGAATATTTAGCTTCCTACAATAATACATTGCATGGGTTAAGTATGTTTCAAAAAGTTAATCACAGGATTGTTAATATCACTCGAAACACCAGTCTTTTCAATGCTTGCAAGCATCAGTAATTTTAGTTTTCAACAAGTAATCAAGGCATTTATTTTATGCTTGTTTTTGTAAAAAAAGTTGTACTCATCAATGAAATAGGCACATATAAAAAAAGGAACTTTTTCGTGTAAAAAAGTTCCTTTTTTAAAAATAATTATTTTTAAATATTAGAAGTAATGAAATTACTTTTTAACCTGCCATTGCCCTAAATAATAAAAACAATAATCCTGAAAGTAATATCGTAACAGGTAAGGTTAATACCCACGCAATGGCAATATTTTTAATTGTTCCAGCTTGCAAATTCTTAATACCTTTACTAGCTACCATACTACCAGCAATACCCGATGATAAAACTTGAGTGGTACTAACTGGCAAACCAAAAGCAGTTGCTAAACCAATTGTTCCAGCCGCAACTAATTCACTAGAAGCTCCTTGAGCATAATTCAAATGTTGTTTTCCAATTTTTTCTCCTATTGTCTTTACAATTCGTTTCCACCCAACCATGGTACCTAACCCAAGTGATATAGAAATCATGAAAATAACCCAAGTTGGTGAATATTCTGTAATTGTTTTAACGCCCCCAATTGATGCTTTCAAGCCATTTTTATCCTCTTCGCTCAATGCAATTGTTTTACTGTATTTAATTTTATCAATATCTTTTGCCAACCTTGTAACGTTTGTTCTTACCTCAAATTTTTCTTGGGTAGTTAAACTATCGAATGGCTTGGAGTTTAAAATAACCATTACTTTTTGAGTAATAACTTGCACCTTAGCAATTTCTAAGCTATCCTCTTTTGAAAGTTTTTCAACTATTGTTTTATCTAAAATACTATTAATAGCTGTTATTTCATATTTAACTTTTGGTAAATCAACTTTGGCATTAATGGCAAAATATCCCGGAACAATAGCAATTAGTATTAACATTACCAATCCAACCCCTTTTTGTCCATCATTACTACCGTGACTGTAACTAACACCGGTGCAAGTCAATAACAAAATCATTCTAATCCAAAATGGTGGTGGATCATTTGTTTTTGGTGCTCTAAAAATTGTTTTATTTTTTACAAATATTCTTAACACATACATTAGAAAGATTGACAAGCTAAATCCTATAAGTGGTGAAATTAATAAACTCAAGCCAATATCTGATGCTTTGTGCCAATTAACATAAGTTCCACTTTTTTCTGCAATAAATGAATAAGCTAAACCAACCCCTAATATACTACCAACCAAAGTATGTGAACTTGAACACGGAATACCAAAATACCACGTTCCTAAATTCCAAATAATTGCTGTTAACAGCAACGACATTATTAAGGCTATACTATGGTAAATATTTTGGTCAGCAAGCATTTCACTAGGTATTAAATAGCTAATTCCCATAGCCACCGTAATACCACCAGCAAACACACCAACACTATTCCAAATTCCACTCCAAATTACTGCTACCCATGGCTTTAATGAATTGGTATAAATAACCGTAGCAACAGCATTAGCAGTATCGTGAAAACCATTAATAAATTCGAAAGCGCAAGCTGCAAATAAGCAAGCAATTAAAAGAAAGGTTAAGGTTGGGTCTAATCCAAACATATTATGTGGTATAATTTTGGGCGAAAGTAAATTTTCATTGCAATATTGCAATGTTAAGTAATTGTAAAGCAAATTTAATTATTTAAATTAATAATACATGATTATAAATTTAGGATTTTATAATAGCAATACTATTTTTGAAGCATAATCGTTAATCAATTTGCGTAAATAAATAACAATTAATCTTGGTTTTTTATTGCTATTTATCATAACAACAAAAATTAAATGAAAAGTATAATAGTAGTATTTGTTTTTATTTCAACCACCTTAAAAGCCCAATTAGGTGGAGTAACTCCCTACGGATTTTTAAATAATTATTCCAATGCAAGGATAGCCGCATTGGGCGGAAGTGCAATTGCTACCCATGATAATGACGCTAGTTTGGTTATTAACAATCCATCGCTTTTAACTGCTGGTATGGATAAACAGCTTAGTTTAAATTATCAAAATTATTTGGCAAATATTGGTACAGGCTATTTTGGTTATACTTTTAATACCAAAAGTGCAGGTCCATTAATGTTAGGCGTTCAATATATAAATTATGGCAGTTTTGATAAAAAAGACATTGATAATACTAATTTAGGAAGTTTTGCTGCCAATGATTTTGCCATTCATTTATCAACTTCCCGCATTATTAAAAAATGGAATATTGGCGCTACTGCTAAGTTTGTTTATTCTGTTATCGAATCATACTCTAGTACAGGTATGGCAGCCGACATAGCTGCAAGTTATAAAAGTGAGGATAGTCTTTCTGTTTTTACCGCTGTAGTTAACAATTTAGGATACGAAATTTCGACATATACTGGGGCAGAAAGACAACAATACCCAATGAATTTACAAATTGGTTACAGCAAAAAATTTGCCCATAATCCATTACGAATATCAATAATAGCACACGATTTACAAAAAATTGGTGGTTTGCTATATCAGAATAGTACAAAAAATAATAGAAACATTGATTTATCAACTGGATTACCAATTGAAGAAGATTTTACTTCGATTAATTATTTGATGAGTCATTTAATTATTAATACTGAGTTAGTATTTGGACAAGGATTCCAATTAAGATTTGGTTATAATGATTTACGTAGACGAGAATTGGCATTGCCCGATGCACGTTCGTGGGCTGGTTTTAGCTGGGGTTTCGGCCTGAAAGTCCGTAAATTTAGATTTTCTTATGGTAGTTCATCATTTTATTCAACCAATGCTACCAATCATTTCTCAATAATTACTAACTTGCAAGAGTTTAAAAAGAAGAAATAATGAAACAAATTGTTATTGCTATTGACGGATTCTCATCGTGTGGTAAAAGCACCATTGCCAAAGAATTATCTAAAATACTTACCTATAAATACGTTGATACTGGTGCAATGTATAGAGCGGTTACCTTGTATCTAATTCAAAATCATATTGATTTCAACAATATTCAAGATGTGATTAATGCACTAGAAAAAATTAGCATCACATTTAAAATAGATGAGCAAACTCAAATTCAAGAGACATTTTTGAATGGTGAAAATATTGAAAATGAAATTAGGGTAAATCCACGTGTAGCGGGTTTTGTAAGCAATGTAAGTTCAATAAGTGAGGTAAGACGCTTTTTGGTAAAACAACAACAAGAACTAGGAAAGCTAAGAGGTATAATCATGGATGGTCGCGATATTGGAACAGTTGTTTTCCCTGATGCAGAATTAAAGTTATTCATCACTGCCGATCCTAATGTAAGAGCCCAACGAAGATTTGACGAGTTAAAAGCAAAGGGAAATACTACCACATTTGAAGAAGTGTTAGCTAATTTAACCAAACGCGATTATATTGATTCCAATAGAGACGACTCTCCACTCATGAAAGCAGATGATGCCATTGAAATTGACAATAGCAAGATCAATCAAAAAGAGCAATTGGAATTGATTTTAAAGTTGGTAAACGAAAAGATTGGATTGAAAGCTTAGCTAAAGATACTTTTTAGTAAAATTATATGCAGCATGTTCAGAGTAGTATTGCCCGTTAATACTACTTAATGCAAAACCAACATGCCCCCCTTTTTCTGGTGTTTCTAAGTAAAAATATTTGCTGTTTTTTGCAATATTAAATGGAAAACAGCTAGGTGCCAAAAATGGGTCATTAAGGGCATTAACTAATAAAGTAGGAATGGATATCCTATCAATAAATTGCAATGAACTGCATTGATGGTAATAATCTTCTGCATTTTTGAAGCCATGAATTTTTGCTGTAAATCTTGTATCCCACTCCTTAAAATTATTTATTTTATATAAATCGGTTAAGTCAATTTGATTGGGAAATTGATTTGCTTTTTGAACTAATTTTTTGTTCAATGATTTTAGGAATCGAACCATATAAGGTTTATTCCAATTTTTACTTAAAACTTTTGAACTTGCCGCTAAATCAACTGGAACCGAAAATGCAAAAGCAGTTTTTATTAATGGGTTAATTTTTTCGGCTTGTTCTCCCAAATATTTAAGTAATACATTACCCCCTAAACTAAAACCTCCTAATATTATTTTAGAATAATTTTTATTGGTTATTATATGGTTGATAATATATTCAACATCATCACTTTTCCCACTATGGTAACTTGTTAAAAGCCTATTATTTTCGCCACTGCAACTTCTGAAATTTATAGCACAAATATCAAAACCTTGGTTAGAAAAATATTTAGAAAACCCTTTGATATATTGTGAATTTGAACTACCCTCAAGCCCATGAAACAAGATTAATAAATTCTTACTATTGTTCATAACATAGTCCAAATCCATAAAATCACCATCAGGCAATTCAACTCTTTCTCTTTCATATGCAATATCAATCTTACGAAAAAGAGCTGGAATAATGGTTTCCAAGTGTTTATTTTTATTCCATTTATTTCCTTTAAAATTACTTGATATAATTGGCATTTTCCTGATTATTAGTTAAACCGACTTTATATTGCAAATTTTGAAACTATAAAGTTATTATTGTAATGCAAATGAAAACTATTTATACAACACTATTCACATTAATTTCAACCATTAATGTTATAGCACAAAATGATTACCATAAATATTCTTTATATTTTAATGCGGGATTACCAATTCAAACTAATTTTGACTTTAAGCCTACAATTGGCTCATTAGGCGAAGTGGGTTTAAAAGTAAAATTAATTAAAGGATTATCTTTATCGGCCGAGGCAAGTTCTGTTTTTTTCAAAAAGCAAATTAACTTCAATTATATAGTGGCTAACTATTTTACTCAAATAAATGCTGGAGGTTTATTGTTAATGTATGAATTTAAACTTCAATCAAATTTATTTTTGGGAATTGGTGCTGGCTATAATATGGGTTTATTTTCAGGAAGAGTTTTTAGTCCATATGAAGCAATTTATTATGAACAAACCGGCACTTTAAACAGAAAAATTACAGGTACAGTTTCAACCATAAAAGGAGTTTTTAATATACGCAAACCGCTTAATAAATATTTTGACGCACAAATGGGTGTTAGTTACGGACAAACTAATAGTGAGCTCTTAGATATGTATAGTAGTTTAAAAAACAAAAAAGCAGACACCTATTTTATTGGTTATTTAGGTTTGGTTATTAACTTAGATGCTAAAAAGTTTGGTGGAATGAGCAATAAAGGATCTCGTAGATTAGGATGTCCTAATTTTTAATTATTCAATCTCAACTCATATATTTTACATGAAAAAATTTTATACTTTTATATTACTTTTAGTTTCTATTGGATTTAATACCAATGCACAAACCATAAAAATATTGTTTGATGCAAGTAAAGCTGAAACTGCTGGCAATGCAGACTGGGTAATAGATGAAGATTTAAATAACATAAAATGGAGTCCAAATGCAAGCATAGGAGGTGGAAGTGAAGGAAATGCACAGCGAATTCCAACTCCAGCCCAATCAACAGTTACATCAACTACCACTGAAAATTATTGGAAAGGGGCTCTTTCTGCTTGGGGAATTGACTGTGTAAAAAAAGGTTATGTGGTAGAAACATTGCCATATAATGGCACAATTACTTACGGAAACACCTCTAACTTACAAGATTTAAGTAATTACAAAGTTTTTATTATTGTAGAGCCCAATATATTATTTACAACAGCTGAAAAAACAGCTATTATGAATTTTGTGCAAAATGGTGGTGGATTATTTATTGTTTCCGATCATGCCATTTCTGACAGAAATAATGATGGTTTTGATTCGCAACAAATATTAAACGACTTAATTAAGAATAATTCTGTTAAGCCAAACGCTTTCGGTTTTATTTTCGATTCATTATCTATATCACCAAATACCACCAATATCCCAAACATACCAAATGACTCTATTTTAAATGGACCCATGGGACAAGTTACTCAGGCTGTTTGGTTTAGTGGAACCACCATGACTTTAAACCCTAATGATAATGCAACTGTTAAAGGAGTTGTATTTACCCCAAGTGTAGGTTTTGGCAATACAGGAGTAATGGCGGCTTATGCTCGTTTTGGAAAAGGAAAAATTGTAGGTTTAGGCGATAGTTCTCCATGCGATGATGGCACTGGTGATACTGGTGATAATTTGTATGATGGTTGGATTACAGATGCCAATGGAAATCATGAAAAATTAATAATGAACGCCACAATTTGGCTTGCCACTAAAGATACTATTATCAACACCAAAGTTATTGATTTATCGATGGATTCATTGTTATACCCAATTAATATAATTAGGGGAAACAATGCTGTTTCTATTAAAATAACAAATAATGGAAATACATTGATTGATTCAGCTGTATTTGCCTACCAAATAGATAAAAACACTCCCATTTCAGTATTGGTTAAAGGTTTAAATATTTACCCAAAAAGTAGCTATTACTATACTTTTACTAACGCATTTAATATAGCAACAGGAGGCACTTATAAACTAAAAACTTGGGTTAAGACCTTTGGCGATAATTCTGCTCCAAACGATACTTTGAACAAAACGTTTAATCTTAATAAAATTATTGACTTAGCAATTGATTCTATAGTGAATCCAATTAACCTATTAAGAGGAGCTGATAGCGTAAAAATAAAACTTTTTAATAATGGAGAAACAACCATTGATTCAACCATTATTTCATTACAATTAAACGCTGACTCGATTATTTCAACCAAACTTAATGGATTAAATATTGCTGCTAAATCCAGTTATTATTACACTTTTAACAAACCTTTAAATATTTCAACTGGAGGAAATTATAAACTAAACTGTTGGGTAAAAACCAATGGGGATATTAATGCAAATAACGATACAGTTATTAAAACCTACATTCTACCCAAAACAACCTCCCTACAAATTGATTCTATTGTACTACCAATTGAACTCAAAAAAGGACCCAATACAATTAGCATTAAACTTAAAAATAATGGTGAATCTGTAATTACACGTTTTTCAGTTAGCTGTAAAATACTAGAACAAAACATAGCCCCAATTAACGATGAAGTAACACTTATTAATTTACAACCAAATTCTTTTGCAGTAAAAAGTTTTACTAATACTATAAACATTGATAAAGCCGGAGATTATAAATTATGTGCCTGGATTAATGAAATTAACGGCATTAACATTATTGATGATAGTATTTGTTACAATTACTCGGTAAGTAATACTTCCACTAACAACTTAAGCCAAAGCAATCAGGTAATTATTTACCCCAACCCAACAACACAAAATGAGCTAAATATTAGTTCGCAAACGGAAGCCATTCGTCAAGTAATTTTTTATGAATTAAATGGAAAGGAAGTTCAATTTAACAATACTGACGAATTAGGTCAAAACATTAGCATTAATACCAAAAATTTAAAAGCAGGAATTTATTTCATTAAAATAAATACTGATCAATATTCACTAACAAAAAAATGGATTAAGCAATAATTTTAGGTAAGACATAAATTTATTTTATAACAACAAAGGAATTTTGCTATTTTATTATAATTTGCAATTTTTTAAAACAATACAATTTTTTATATGGAATTTAAAGTAAAAACATTAGCAGAGGTAACAGCCAATGGAGAAGAAGTAGATGTACTTTTTTGGGTAGGTTGTGCAGGAAGTTTTGATGAACGTGCTCAAAAAATAACCAAAGCGGTAGCCAAACTTTTACACCAAGCCAATGTTAAATTTGCCATATTAGGAACCGAAGAAGCGTGTACTGGCGACCCTGCAAAACGCGCTGGAAACGAGTTTTTGTTTCAAATGCTTGCCATGCAAAATATTACTACCATGAATGCTTATGGGGTAAAAAAAATTGTTACTGCTTGTCCTCATTGCTTCAACACAATAAAAAACGAATATCCTCAATTAGGTGGAAGTTATGAAGTGGTGCATCATACCGAGTTAATTAATGAACTTTTAGAAAAAGGAAAATTAAGTATTCAAGGTGGTGCTTTTAAAGGGAAACGCATTACTTACCACGATAGCTGCTATTTAGGCCGAGCCAATAATATATACGAAGCACCTCGCCAAGTAATTGAAAGATTAGATGCCGAGTTAGTAGAAATGAAACGTGCCAAAGCCAATGGTTTATGCTGCGGAGCTGGTGGAGCACAAATGTTTAAAGAGGCCGAAAATGGCAAAAAAGAAGTAAACATGGAGCGTGCTGATGATATGTTGGAATCAAAAGCAAATATTGTGGCTGCTGCTTGTCCATTTTGTATGACTATGTTACGTGATGGTATTAAACATAATAACAAAGAAGAAGAAGTGCAAGTACTTGATGTTGCTGAACTAATAGCAAATGCAATGGATTTATAAAAGTTGGTTTAATTGAACCAACTTTTATTATAAAATTTCTAATACTTTTTCTGGCGGGCGGGCAATAATGGCTTTACTGCCATTTACTACAATTGGCCTTTCAATTAAAATGGGATTTTGTTCTAAAACTGCAATCCATTCGTTTTCTGAAAGTTGCTTGTCTTTGTAGTTTTCTTTAAAGATAGTTTCTCCTTTTCGTATTAAATCAAAAGCACTGATGTTTAGCTTTTTTAAAAGAGCTTTTATTTGGCTTGCCGTTAATGGATTTTTTAAATAGTCAATTACTTTAAAATCTATATTTTTTTCAGTTAGGATAGTCAATGTATCGCGGCTTTTACCGCAACGGTTATTATGGTAAATTTCTATCATATTAGTTTTGTTTATCATTGGATTATCGGTGCACCAATTGCAGTCAGAAAAGTCATCTAAAAAACCTCTTCCTTCACATTGAGGACAAATATAACCGCACGTTATAGCCATTTACTAAATTTTGACTTTGTAATAAAGAATAAATTATAGCCTAGTCAAAGCCATTTCGGCAATGGTTTTACCTATGCTTAAGCTACTAGTAGCTGCAGGACTTGGCGCATTTAAAATATGAATGGCATTAGGTTCTTCTATTATTTTAAAATCATCTAATAAACCACCAAACTTATCACAAGCTTGCGCACGCACCCCAGCTTCTGCAGGCACCAAATCATCTTCTTGAATACTCGGAACCAATTTTTGCAAAGCTTTGGTAAAAGCAGTTTTACTAAACGAACGGTAAAACTCACCCAAACCTGTTTTCCAATATTTAACTGCTACTTTTCTGAAACCGGGCCAAGCCAAACTTTCCATTGTTTCGTTAAAATCAAAATCAGTTTTGTGGTAACCTTCGCGCTTAAATGCAAATACTGCGTTAGGCCCCGCCTCTACCCCACCATCAATCATACGTGTAAAGTGCACACCCAAAAACGGAAAATTAGGATCAGGGACTGGATAAATTAAGTTCTTAATCAATGCTCGCTTTTCTGGCTTTAACATGTAATACTCACCCCTAAAAGGAATGATTCTTGTGTCTATATTTTTATTGGTTAAAGCAGCTATTTTATCACTGTATAATCCAGCGCAATTAATGTATTGCGAAGCTTCAAACTCTTTTTGGCTTGTACTAATAACCACATAATTTGTATGGTTTTCAATTTTTTCAACTTGGTGACCTAGGAAAATTTCAGCACCTAATTCGGCAATTTTTTTAGCCAATTTTTCACAAACTTGGCTGTAATCAATTATACCCGTATAAGGAACATGTATAGCCTTTACGCCACGCAAATTGGGCTCAAACTCTTTAATTCTATCTTGCTCTATAATGGTATTTTTTACCAAACCATTCTCTAAACCGCGTTGGTAAAGTTTATCGAGTTCAGGAATTTCGCTTTCATCACTTGCTACCACTAACTTGCCGCACAAATCGTATTTTATATTGTTTTCATCGCAAAAGTCAATCATCATTTGATATCCCTCCAAACAATTTTTTGCTTTTAAACTACCTGGCTTATAGTATAATCCAGAATGAATTACACCACTATTATGCCCCGTTTGATGAGCAGCTACATGATTTTCTTTTTCTAAAACAGCTATTTTTAAACTACTGTTTTTTTGCAATAATTGGTAAGCCGTGGCCAAACCAACTATGCCACCACCAATAATAATGAAGTCGTATTTAAAACTTGCTTCCATTTGATGAACGTAATTTATGTGCAATTAAAATACTCAATATAGCCATTCCTACACTAAAGTATCCTAATAAATTATAATTAACCAATTTACCATCAACCGTAGTAACAACCAAACCTGCTAAGAAAGCTGAAACTCCATTAGCTAACTGTTGAATGGAGCTATTAAAGCTCATAAAACTTGCTCTAATTTTGGGGTCAACAGCACCTGTAACCATGGCTTGCATTGGAATAAATCTCCCTGAAAAAATAAAAAAGACGCCTGTGATAGTTAAAACCATAGGCAATGGATGAGGTTCTAAATTGGTAATTAAAAAAACAGGAATGGTGTACAATAAAGCCAAAACTATAAACATAACTAGCTTTCCAAACTTATCGGCTAACTTACCAATTAATGGCGAAGTAAAAATGGTAACACCACCTCCAACTAAATAAATTAAAGGTAAATCTTCTTCGCGCATGCCCACGTTACTAACCATGTATGGACTTAAAAATGGAATAATACAAAAGTGTCCCATCATCATAACCACCCCAAAAAGTAATGCCAACAGATTATTTTTATTGGTAAAAATAGCCTCAATATTTTTACCAACATCCATTTGTTTGGCAGCTAATTGAACCGCAGCAGTTTGCCTTGGCACAAATTTGCGTACCAAAAAGTAAACAGGAATACCCAAAACAGCCAAAAATAAAAAGGGTGCATGCCATCCTAAATAATCATATTGTTTAGTATGAGTAGCCATAAAAATTCCAAATGGAACCCCTAAAACCGAAGCTAAACTAAAAGCAGCCATAATTATTCCCATGGCCTGCCCTCTTCTTTCAAAAGGAACTGCATCGCTTACAATTGCTAAAATTATGGCGCCTAAAACACCACCAAATAAACCAGTAACAAATCTTGCAATTAATAAGGTTTGATAAGTTGGAGCTAAACCACAGGCAAAAGTTCCAATTAAAAAACCAATGAAGATGCGCATTAAATAATCTTTACGCTCAAATTTATTGATTATAAAAGTAGTAATAATACCTGAAATAAAAGCACTGATGGAATAAGATGAAACCAAAATACCAAAATCGGAAGCAGTAATGTTAAATGTTTTAATCAAATTAGGCCCTAGTGGCATCATTATCATAAAATCCATGATATTTACAAAATTGATGGCTGCTAATGTAAATAGCATGATTTTTTCAGTTTTTGTCATATTAATTGCCTTTGGCTGCTAGCTTGTTTGAATTTATTTGTACTGTTTAGCTAATGCATTTTGGTGCTATTTACTACCAAATCCTTGCATTTTTATTTGAGTTAATTTGCGTTTAGTATCTAGCGAAAAATCGTTGTCCATCATCCATTGGTAATAACCAGGTTCATTTTTAAACACATAGCTCACCATTTTACCTTTGTGCTTCCCAAAATTAAATACCTCTTGTCCTTTATCATTCAATACAATTCGTCCTGCCAAATCTACCAAATTTGCCTGTCCACTAATTTTGTGAAGCGATTCCATATCATTACCCAATACTTCATATCTGTCTAACTGTGCCTTTAATACTTCATAAGTAGCAATGGTATCAGCCTCGGCACTATGCGCATTTTCTAATGTTTTATCACAATAAAATTTATAGGCAGCACTTAAAGTACGTTGTTCCATTTGATGGAAAATACGCTGCACATCTACAAATTTTCGTCCTTCCGTTTCAAATTCCACATTTGCTCTTAACATTTCCTCCACCAACATAGGGAAATCGAATTTGTTAGAATTAAAACCACCAAAATCGCAGCCTTTAAAATACTCGGCATACTCTTTTGCTTTTTCGGCAAAGGTGGGCATGTCTTTTACATCTTCATCAAAAATACCATGTATGGCCGATACCTCGGCAGGTATAGGCATTGTAGGATTAAATCTTTGGGTTTTTATTTCCTCGGTTCCATCTACATTAACTTTTATAGTTGCCATTTCTACTATTCTATCTGTAGAAATGCTTATTCCTGTAGTTTCTAAATCAAAAATTACAAGAGGGCGTTTTAAATTCAATTTCATTTAAGCGTTATATTACAATACCATTTTACAAATAAAAAATGCAAGTTTAATTGTAAACCTGCATTTTCAATTTTTATTATTTTAAAATACTAATATTCATCAAAACCACCTGTAGGTTCAATAGCAGCATCGTCATCACCACTATCTGAATCTTTTGAGAAAAGTCCAAATTCATCGGCTTCATCATCGCTAATTTCGCTTCCTACATCATCTGTTTTATCAATATAGTTTTTCGTTATTTCATCAAATTCGTTGTCATCAACCAAACCGAAACGTTGCACCTTATCATATTGTTTAGGTGCTAATCCCACCGATTTACCAATTCTAGGGTAAGTAAACTTAGGGTTTTCCTTAATTTCAATTCCAAATAATTCTAAATGCATAGTCCACATAGCCATAAAATCATATACATAAATAATTTTTTGGTGTGGATCGTTTACAAACTGACTCAACTTAGCAGTTTTCATTTCTGGAATTGGATTCTCAGGGTCATCAGTCATATCCTCCAAAGTAATTTCTTGTTCTCTGCGCCAAGTATCATTACTCATGTAAAATGAAGCCAACTGCTTTTCGTCAAAACCAATTGATTCTAAAATAGTTTTATGAAATTCTAAAAAAGTTTGATTCGATTTAATTTCAATTACTCGATAAGAATCTTCGTAATCTTCAAAAGTTAGTTTAAATTTATATACTGCCATTGTATTTTTTTGCTGTGCAAATTTGCTTTATTTTATAACAAATTACAAAAGGTATTTTACTAAAGTTTTCTATTTAAAATATTACCCATTCCAAAATCAAATATTTTTATTTAGTTAACAAAATGCTTTTTATAAAAATAATACCAATAAAACTCACTATCATTGAATTACTAAAAAACAGAGATTATGAAAACATTTAAAATATTAATTAGCATTTTGGTTTTGGCCACCATTTTTTCGTTTAAAACCAAACAAAAATTGGATATCAAAGCAGTGGCGGGAACTTACTGTGTTTGTAGTTATCAAAGCGAGGGTAAATCAATACTTAGCTTAATTTTAAATGAGGACCAAACTTTTCATTATATTGATAAGACCAACCCTAATAAACCAATAGATGTAACAGGCAATTATGAGCTGAGCAATAACCAAATAGTATTACAAAACTTTAAAACCACTCATCAATTCCACACAAAATGGAAAATAGATGGCAATACTAAATGTATAAAAGCCCACAAAGGACTAACCTTTTACCGACTTTGTAATGTAGCTGAATGTAAGTAAAACAAAAAAAGCGACTCTATGAAGGTCGCTTTTTTTATGGATAAGATTACTAAAAAACCCTAGTGGGTTGAATAACTTTTGTGGCCATGGATAGCACTTTTTGGCATCAACATCCCTACTATCATTACGGCTAGTTTAAGCTAGTCTACCTTAATCATCTTAATAAGTTAAAGTATTATATGTGTTTAGTATTTAAGTTGGTACATTTACATTTAGTAACCATATACTAAGTTCTGGCCAAATGTTGCGTTGTTAACCTATTCACTGTCTTCACTAACTGCTCCTTTGCTTTGCAAAAACTCGTTTAATTCATCAGCCGAGCTGCTAAATGAAAAAGAGTCATTAAGGGTAAAATAATTACCTTTATCAGTAGTTTTTTTGTAACACATTTTGGCTACTTTTAATTTATTTTCTTCAAATGTAAACTCACCAACTAATTGTTTTACTTGAGCTGTACTTATACAATTGCTAGCCAAAACCTGTCTAATAATTTGAAGTTTGTTATCTTCAAAACTTTGCTTTTTTAATTGACTCGTTAGGGCATCAAAAGTACTTGAAGTCATTGGCCCACAAACTGGCTCACTAACTTTTGGGGTTGAAGTTTTAACTGGAGGTGAAACATTTTTTGTAGTTTTAGTAGTGGTGGTGGTAGTAGTGGTGGTAGTGGTGTTGTTTACAACTGTTTTATCAGTGGCTTCTAACCCATTAATATTCATGTTTATCCCCATTCCATTTATACCTACATTAATATTTACATTTTCATTGGTTGGTGAACTATTTGATTTTGTAATGGTAGTGTTTGTGGTTACTTTATCGTTTGTTTCTGTTTCTAAATTAATATTACCACCGTCAACTTCCTTTGTGCTTTCAATTACTTGTGTGCTTTTTACTGATGGCTTGGCAGATAATGGTTTCATATCTAGCAATCTAACTACATAAATAATTGGTGTGGCTGATTTTCCATCTATTCTTTTAACATTATTAGCAGATGTATTTTTTTTACGAACATTATAAGTGTATTCTTTTCCTGTTTCGTAATAAATATTTTCATTTATGGTTTGAATGGCTTTATCATCAAAAACTATTTTAAGTTTTTGAACACTAGCGGTAATGTTTTCAACTTTAACATTGCTCTGAGAAGTTGCATTTTGTTGAACTCCATTCAAAAAAAGTATAAATTTCTCACTTTCTTGTGTAAATAAATTTAAGGTTGATTGCGACCAAGCACTAAAAGTGTTTAATAATGCAATTATTAGAAGAATTCTTTTCATTTGTTATCTGTTTTGTTTTCGCAAATAAATCAAATTTTTTAAAATAAAAAAAAAGCTGATTAGGTTCTCATTATCCAAAAGTGTTGTTTTGTTATTCAAAATAAAATTTTATTAATCAAAAAACATTTGTGTGCTTAACTAGATAAATTAACCTACAACACAAAAAAAGTGACTCTTAAAGGGTCGCTTTTTTCATGTTTAATATACTTAAAAATAATTACATTGCAGATTACAATCCATTTGTAGAATGAACATTATCAACAAATACTTTTACTTAATTTTATGCATAGTAGCAAATATTATGTTTTTAGTACTTAGTTACCACGATTATGGTGGTGTTCGCTTTACTTTTATACATTTTATTGCAGGAATAATTCCACTCATTTTTTCAATAAAAAAACACTTTTGGCCTGAGTCAAAAGTTTAGAGAAGGACTAAAATTATTAATGAAAAAGATAATATCAATTTTGTCAATATGTATGATATTAATGGGAGCATTTGGTTTTCTATTAAATATGTTCATTTCACTTGGATTTGTTAATGTAAATATGGAATTGCCATTAGAGGAAATTCAAGGTGTGGTTGAAAAAAACAACAAAATTTATGTTGGACTAGGTAAATATAGCAGAGTTCAAGTCTACGACTTAAATGGAAACTACATAACTAACATAGCAACAAATACCAAAGGAAAAGATTATGATTTTAGAATTGATGATTATGATATTGTATTTACCCAAACAGCATATTTTCGAAATGTAATAACTTCTTATTTAGATGATCATTCAATTGTTTTTACAACAAAAGGCAAATATCCATATGAAATAGTTTGTTACACTCACAACACTAGTCACATTAATATCAAACAAAGTTATTTTATATCTTTAGTTTTTGCTTACACATCGCAAGCCTTATTTACTATAATCGGTTTAATTTCATTTTTCTTAGCGAATTTGTTTAAATTTTAATTTATGAATAACGAATATCCAAATCCTTGGAACTTTTCAAACATTGACAAGAACCTGCTATCTCCAAATGGAAAATACAAAATTGAATTTGGAGAACTTTATGAAATTGCAATGGGAGCCCCAATTAGTGGAGAATGCTATTTAATTCTTGATGACAAAAAACTAAAATTAAATGATTGTTGTTGTGGACCAATTATTTGGAATAATTCAAGTAACAAAATTGCATTACCAATTTGGACAAAACAAAGAAATCAAAAAATATCAATTGTTGATGTAACTAATCTGACAATTACGACTTTCAAAAAAGAATTTCGGGTTCTGCACTTCAATAATTTTCTTGATAACTATTTATTTGGCATTGACAGTCCAATTTATAGGAGAACAACATTAAACTTTGACATTGAAAAAGAAGAAATAGAAACAATTAAAGAACTGAAATAAAAATTTTTAAAGCAGGGTATTACCAAATAAACAAAACTATAACTCCGAAGGAGTTGAAGTTGAATAGCCAATTAATTTCTACCATAAGTTCGTTCCTACGGAACTATCATGTTTAAAAGATTTAGAAGACTTACCTACCAATCATCTAATTAACTAAATCAACAAATCTCCAAATCAACAAATACGCTACCCTTTTACCTCCAGTTTCCCATCGGCATGTTTGGCAAAACGGCTTTTGGTACGGTCGTGTACTTGGTCGTATTTGGGCCAAGGCCAGCCGCCAAATTGCGTTTTGTGGTAATCTTCAAAAGCTTGGTTTATTTCCTCTTTGGTATTCATTACAAAAGGCCCGTATTGCATTACTTGCTCTCCAATTGGATTACCTTGTAATACCAAAATACTTACTTCGGTATCGCCTGCAAAAAGTGCCACATCAACATTAGGCAAAAGCTCTACCGCACTATATGGGTTAATTTTGGTTTCGGCTAATTTTAAAGTGGTGCCTTCGTAAAAATAAATGGTTCGGTTTATTCCAACCGAGGCTTTAGGTAAGGTAAATACTGCACCCGCTTGCATTTTTATATTCCAAACGGCTACTTCGTTTTTAGGGTCGGCCGCCCACGAGTTTGGTGGAGGTGGTGGGGCTTTGTACTTTCCAATTTTACCCGCAATTACTTCTACTTTGGTAGTTTTTTTATTGCCATCGGTATATACATAATTAGGAATTGCTTCGCGCCAAAGCATTTTAAAATGAGGCTCCACCATTTTATTTTTTGCAGGTAAATTCAGCCAAATTTGAAACAGCTCCATGGGGTTTTCTTGGTCTTTTTTTACCAATGGAAACATTTCTGAGTGTTGCACACCTTTGCCTGCTGTCATCCATTGTACATCGCCATCACCATATCGGCCTGCTGCACCCATTGAGTCGGCATGGTCAACTATGCCTTTGCGCACCACAGTAATGGTTTCGAAACCTCTATGCGGATGGCCCGGAAAGCCAGGAACGGTTTTTCCATGATACATCCTAAAACCATCTTTTATAATAAAATCATCGCCCATGTGGCGCCCTTGAAACAGGGTTTTATCAGGACCCATTAACTCGTTTCCTTTCGGAAATTTATCTTCGTGGTGCACACAAAATAAAAAAGGATCGGCTGTTTCCCACTGAAAACCCAAAGGCTTAATTTTTAAAATAGGATTTGGGTTCAAAGCATTATAAGTTTGTTTTAAAGAGTTAGAAAAACCATGGATTGGAGCGGCTAATGCAGCTGAAAAAGCCAACGATAATCGGCCTAAAAAATTTCTACGTTCTAATTTATTGCTCATAAGTAATATAGTATTAAACCTAAAATAAAGAATTAAGTTTATTCAAAAATAGCCAAAATAATAGTTTGAACCATTGAACTAGAACAATTATTTTAAACCAAAAGTCCTTAAATTAACGCTTAAAAATTACATTTGACCAAACAAGGCTATTTGCTATATTTGAACCCGTTTTAAAAACAACAAAGCCTTTAATTTTATAGCTGAAAATCAGTAGAAATGAAACAAACAACAATCAAAAAAGCAGTGAGTTTAAGTGGTGTAGGTTTACACACAGGGCAAGAAGTTACCATGACTTTTAACCCAGCACCCGAAAACCACGGAATAAAATTTCAACGTATAGATTTACCCAACAAACCCATTATTGATGCCGATGTAGATAATGTTACCGACTTAAGTCGTGGTACAACTTTAGAGCAAAATGGTGGCAAAGTGAATACCGTTGAGCATGTTATGGCTTCGTTGGCAGGTTTAGAAATAGACAATTGCCTTATTCATATAAACGCTGATGAAACCCCAATTATGGACGGAAGTTCTCAGTTTTTTATTAAAGCTTTAAAAGAAACTGGAATTTTAGAACAAGAAGCAGAGCGCGAATACTTTACTTTACCCTCTAATATTTATTATACCGAAGAAGATAGACAAGTAGAAATGATAGCCATGCCTTTAGACGATTACCGTTTAACTGTAATGGTTGATTATAACTCGCCAGTTTTAGGAAGCCAACATGCTTCTATTACCAGCTTAAAAGAGTTTGAATCTGAAATTTCATCGTGCCGTACTTTTTGCTTCTTACACGAGTTAGAAATGTTGTATAACAATAACTTAATTCGTGGTGGTGATTTAAATAACGCCATTGTAATTGTAGATAGAATTATAAAAGATGATGAACTAGATCATTTGGCTAAAATGTTTAACAAGCCAAAGGTTGAGGTAAAAAAAGAAGGTATTTTAAATAACGTAGATTTACGTTTTCATAACGAACCTGCACGTCATAAATTACTAGATTTAGTAGGCGATTTAGCTTTGATTGGCACACCAATTAAAGCTCAAATCATGGCTGCCCGTCCAGGCCATGCGGCTAATATTGCTTTTGGTAAAAAAATTAAAGCATTGATTAAAAAAACCCGTAGCCAAGTAAATGTTCCTAAATACGATCCTAACAAACCACCTCTTTACAATACACAAGATATAGCAAGAATGTTGCCTCATCGCAGTCCATTTTTGTTGGTAGATAAAGTTTTGGAAATGGGCAAAAGTTATTTAACAGCGGTAAAAAATGTAACTTTTAATGAACCGTTTTTCCCAGGTCATTTCCCTGGAAACCCTGTAATGCCGGGTGTTTTAATTATTGAGGCAATGGCACAAGCAGGTGGTGTATTGGTACTTTCGCAGGTAGAAGACCCTGAGAACTACAACACCTATTTTATGAAAATAGACAATGCTAAATTTAAAGATAAGGTTGTACCTGGTGATACCCTTTTATTTAGATTAGAGTTAATAGCTCCAGTAAGAAGAGGTGTTTGCGTAATGAAAGCATCAGCATTTGTTGGCGATAAGTTAGTTTGCGAAGCAGAATTAATGGCACAAATAGCAAAAAAATAATTTTTAACTTAACAAATAAAAATAGCTGAAAGCTCGCTGCCAAAGGCTAAAATTTTTAAAATGATATCAAACTTAGCTCAAATAGATACACGCGCCAAAATTGGAAGCAGCGTAGTAATAGGTGCCTTTACCACCATTTACGATAATGTGGAAATTGGTGATGGAACTGAAATCGGACCCAATGTTACCATTTATCCAGGTGCTAGAATTGGCAAAAACTGCCGTATTTTTCCAGGAGCTGTAATTAGCGCTGTACCTCAAGATTTAAAATTTGTAGGTGAAGAAACTTTTGCCATAGTGGGCGATAATACCACCATTAGAGAATGTGTTACCATTAACCGTGGCACCAAAGATAAATACAAGACAGAAGTTGGTAGCAACTGTTTATTAATGGCCTATGTGCACTTAGCACACGATTGTATTGTAGGAAGTAATGTAATTATAGCAAATGGTGTTCAAGTAGCTGGGCATGTGACCATTGCTGATTATGCAAGAATTGGCGGACTTTCGGCTATTCACCAGTTTGTAAAAGTTGGAAGAAATGTAATGATAGAGGGTGGAAGTATGGTTACTAAAGATATTCCTCCTTATGTTATTGCAGGCCGTTATCCAGTAAGTTACGAAGGTGTAAATTCGGTAGGCTTAAAACGCAATGGCTTTACCCAAGAAGAAGTAAATACCATACAAGATACTTACCGTGTTATTTTTATTCATAATAACAATGTAAGCAAAGGAATGGCACAGGTAGAAGATGCGATTAAACCATCGCCTTTAAGAGATGAAATTTTAGAATTTATTCAAACTTCGGAACGCGGAGTAATGAAAGGTTTTAATAAAGGTAAATAATTATAAAAGTAATACCCATAAAAAAGGTGGTTCAAACTAATTTGAACCACCTTTTTTTATTTTCTAAAACCTGATAATTAATTAAAAACTACCACTTTATTAGTTGAAATATTTTCACCAACTTGCGTTTGAATAAAATAAACTCCATTTGCCAACTGGCTAGTTTCTATTTGTTTATTTACAATTCCAACGGTATTTTCTTCAGCTGTTTGGTAAACTATTTTTCCTTCAAGGTTTAAAATTTTAATAACTAAATTACCTTTTTGAGCAAGTGTAACATTTACGTTTATAAAATTGCTTGCAGGATTAGGATAAACAGAAACAACAACTTTATAACTATTAAAATTTGTAACTGATGCAGTTCCGTTTTCTTTAACTCTTAAAGTCGAAAGCTGAGTTACATCTCCTCCTTTATGTCCATCTTGATTGGAGTTAAATGCCCCATAAAATACCACATCTCCTGTACCTACTGCAGGTGCAATCCAATTAAAAGTCCAAGACATAAAATCTTGACTAGCAACACTTGCAGCTCTGTAGGTAACATATTTACTATTTCCAACCAATTTAGTTTTTACAGTGTCGCTTATTACTAATGTTCCAAGTAAATCGCCATTAAGTTTTTGTGGAGAAACTAAAAAACCAAATCTATTATGACCTAATGAAGTATTTTTAGCCGTAATTGTATAAGTGTTACCTGGTATATAACCACTAGAAGGTATATTAGAAGTAATCCAACCTGCTACAGAATAAGCATTACCACCGTGACATTTGGTGCAGTTTTTCAAGCTATCGCCAGGAGAACCTGTGAACCCAGGCTCAGTACCATCAATCTTCCCTAAACTTGCTGTTCCAAACGACTCAAGAAGGATAAGTGTTGAAATACCAATTAGAATTGTAAAAACAACTTTCTTCATATTTTAAAATATCTTTAAATACAAATAAAGTTAAAAATAAGTACAAAACAATTAGTGCCTCAAATAAAAATTATTCCAACATTTACGGCACCAATATTTATGTGTTTTATTCATAAACATAATTTTTTTTATAAAAAAACCACGTTCTATTCGCTCTGTATCAAACGACTTACAAACTTTACATTGAGTATGTTTTTGACTAAAAAAGTAAATAGCCAACCTAATAATTAGAAGAGCTAGAAAGGGAAATGTTGCGGAAACAATTAAGATATAACTTATCATATTTTGTAAGTATTACTTTAACAATAGTTATGCCAATAGCAAAAAATTTTGTTAAAGATACATACGAAAATTACGGCAAAAGAGATTTAATTGTTTTTAATTATTTGCAAAAATTTTGTACTTGGTCGCAAAATCAGTTACTTTTTCTTTTTAACTTCAAACTTTGCTGCATCTTTCATTAAAGCTTTCCAGTTTTTATTTCCATCGTCACTAAAATCTAAGGTTTCAACATAGGTTTCTTTATCAACCTCTAAACGAGGAATTTCATAGCCTAAAAAAGTTTCAATATCTTTTAAAAGTTTAGCTTCTTCTTTGCTGCTAAACGAAACCGCTTTTCCCGATTTCACTCCCCTACCTGTTCTTCCAACTCTATGAACATAGTTCTCTGGTAAATCAGGTAAATCATAATTAATAACATAATCTACATTTTCAATATCAATACCACGTGCACTTAAATCGGTTGCAATTAATATTTTCACTTTACCATTTCTAAAGTCAGTCATAACTGCTTGGCGATCTTCTTGCTCTTTCCCACCATGCATAGTAAGTGATTCAATTCCTACACGCTGCATAGCCGTAAAAACCCTTTCAGCACGTACTTTGGTTCTTACAAAAACCAAAAATTTACTTTCAGGAGCTTCTTTAATCAATCGCTCTAAGAAAAAACGTTTATCATCCATTTCTACAAAAGCTACCGCATGGCTCACATTTTTCGAAACTGGATTTTTAGGTGAAATTTGAATGCGAATTGGATTAGCACCCACTACTGAATAAGCCAATGTTTTAATTTGGCGATTAATAGTTGCTGAAAAAAACAATGTTTGATGCACACGAGGAATACGCTTAATGATATCGTGAATATCTTTAATAAAACCTTTATCAAGCATTTTATCGGCTTCATCTAACACCAACATTTCAACCCTGCTTAAATCAATATAACCTTGGCTTTGCAAATCGAACATGCGGCCAGGAGTGGCAATTACAATATCAGCACCTACTGTTAAGTCAAAAATTTGATTGTCTTGCTCTACTCCGCCCATTAAACAAACTATTTTCAGGTTGGTGTATTTGGCTATATTTTTAAAAACCTCTGTAATTTGCACTGCCAATTCGCGTGTTGGCAATAAAACCAAACCTTTAATATAGGTACCTTTTTTTTTGCGTTGTAATAACAAATGAATAATTGGAATGGCAAAAGCTGCTGTTTTTCCGGTGCCTGTTTGTGCAATACCCAATACATCTTCACCTTTTAAAATGGGTCCAATGGCCTTGAATTGAATATCAGTTGGACGTCTAAAGCCCATTTCTGCTATACTTTTTTTTATTTCATCGGCTATATTGTATTCTTCAAACTTCATATTTATTTACTTTAACTACAGTTTACAAAAATGCATTTTTTAATGCATTAAATTAGCAGTAACCAAATTGATTCAAAAATAAAAAAGCCCTTATAATTAAATTACAAGGGCTTTTTTATTTTATAAAGTTAAGATTACGGTTTTCTGATTAATCTGAACTCCACTTTTCTATCTAATCCTTCAGTTTGCATTTTATACTTTTTCACAAATGCATCACGCTCACTAAATACTAATATCCTATCTTCTTTAATTTCATATATTTTGGTAAGTTGACGTTTCACAGCCAAAGCTCTTTTTTCAGCTACATTAAATTGAGTCATATCTGGCTTATTTTCGTCAGCATGACCAATTACAGCAACCATTACATTTGAATCAATAGCCATAATGCGAGCAATTTGTTGTAGAAGTGGATATTGCTCTACATGAATGTCATATTTGTTTGGTGCAAAAGTAATTACTGGCAATCCATATCCTTCAGTTGTTAAGGTAATAAAATCGGCTTCTGGTATCGAATCTGAAAACCTCATAACATTAACTGAAGATTTTACTTGGAAAGATTCTGCTGGATAATATACGCTTAACATTTGGTTGAAGCCATAAGGATCTGTATCTTCTGTATCTGGTACACCGTCAACATCACTATCAAGTGTAATTCCTTTAACATCTACCTTGTAGCCTGGTTTAGTATTCTTCTCCAAATCAAGATAATCAGGTATACCATCACCATCACCATCACTTTTTGCAGCTTCTACTGACTTTTGTGCCTTTTTTGCTAAATCATCATAAATAACAGCCATTGGATTAACCCAATCCATGTGTTTAGAATTCACAGCGTTAGTAAAATTATAACCAACATGTACCATCATTGATCCAAAAAAATCAGGAAAACCTTGGTTAACAAAAGGTTCATATATATCAAATTTATCAGTCTTTGCAATATTCACAACTCCCTCTATTCCAATATCAAACTTATCATTTATTCTATACTTAGTACCTAAACCCAATGGTATAGTTAAATCAACACCAGAATAACTACCAGACGTTGGTGAGATAATAGGCAAAACAGGAATTTGAGATTCCTTCTTGTCTCTAATAGCATCACTAATAGCAATAGAAGCCCCTGAAAACAAATAAACAATTGTATTCGGATTCTTTTTCCTAAAATTTAATCCCCCAATATTAGCCATTAAATGAAAACCTAATTGAGTCATATTATTAACAAATCCGTAGTATGATTTCGAACCTGAAGTTCCTTTTCCAGAATAAGAGGCATACATTCCCTGAAATCTTAATCCAATTACATGACCAAAAGAATACTTAACGTTTAATGCAATTGCAGGATTAACCACATCTTGCTCAATGTCAAAAACAGTATATGTTCCTCCTAACCCAAGACCAAGCGACCATCTGCTTAAACTAGCATTTGAAAAGTTGTTTTCACTATTGTTATTTGCTAATTTTTCATCTTTACCGTCAGATATGTTTTGCTGCGCTCTTAAAAATTGAGAAGCTAAGCAAAGTAAAATTACAAGAAATTTTTTCATATTTTTTATCCAATATTTCGATATGCTAAAATACTATTTCATAATAAATGAAAAAGCCCCTTTCGGGGCTTTTATCTACATATTATTGTTTATTGTATAAATAAAACCAAGATTCGGAATCTATTTGCGATTTCGATTTTCTTAAAATCTGTAATGCAGAACCTTTATCGTCTGTGCTAGTGGTCATTACTCTGTAATATTTTGAACCAATAGTACGATAAACATTTGATTTGAATCCTTTTTTACGAATAGTGTCTCTAAATTTCATTGCTAAATCAAGGTGTCTTAAACCATAACAAGCAACAACAACATTATATTTTCCATCTGGTTCAGTTACAGTTTCTTTATTTTCCGCTAAAATAGGCTCTACAGGAGTAACTTCTTTAGGTTCAACTTTAATAACTGGTACTTCAACCGGTGGTGCTATAATTTCGGGCTGAACAACAATTGGTTTAGGAGTTTCTATTACCGCTTTTACCGTGTCAATTGGAGCTTGCTCAATCACTTTAGGAACATCAACAACTGCAGGTTTTTCTATAACTGGAATCTTTTCTATATCTACATCTTTAGCAGTTTTTGAATATTTGTAGCTTGAAGAACTCCAATCGATTAACTCCCTATTATTACTGGTATTGAATTTGTAAGAAATACCTGCATTAATATATAAATGATGATTCAAATTATCCTTATTGGCTGCACCATCTAACCATTTTGATTGATTATAATTAAAATCAACACCAGCTAAAAAATCCCAAGTTGAAGTAATATGTTTTCTTGCTTGAGCACCAACTACAATATTTTGTGTTCCACTATTATAATTTACCTCACTAGTACTATTATTAGCATACGTTTTATTTACAGTATAAAATAAATAACCACCACCAACAACTGCATAGTAATTCCATTTATTTAAAGTTTCTGGCTCAGAGTTTAATCTACGTAAATTGAACAATGCTCTAACCGTTAATTGGTTCATGCTATTAGAGTATTCTTTAATATTACTAGCATCTAGAATAGATCCAGTTGAAGGATTCGCAACATCATGACTACCAGAAAACTGACCATAATGATAAGCACCTTGTAAAGAAAAGAAGTTAGAGAAAGAATACCTACCTGCTAAACCGCCCATAACAGTTGGACTGTATCCAATAGGTGTGAACATTATTGGTAATCCTAAGTTTAAATCAGCACTCCAACGAGCATAATCCTTTTTTGGAGCATCTTCTGAGTCTGTATTTCTAAATTCCCAATCTATTAAATTTTTATTAGATTTTGCACCTATTTTGTAAGAAATTCCAAATGAATTGTTCAAATAGTGGTCAAGTTTTTTGTCAGCATAAGCACCATCCATCCAATAAGTTTCAAAATAGTTGAATTCACTTGAAAAAACTAAATCGATAGATGGATTCAAAAAATAACGAATACCTAAACCTAATTGATAATTTCTCATTGGCTTGTCTCCAAATTCAGTCATGGCTACTTCTGTTCCATCAATAAAATTTGTTTTAAGTTTCCAAAATTGCAAACCAGCTCCTAACGTTACAAAAGGCGAAAATTTAGTTGTTGGTTTATTTAAACCTAATAGCCCACCGAAATTATATTGAACGTATCCATTAATATCGTAAAATGCATTTCGGTAACTAGCTACATCCTTTGCGTAAATACCATCGGTAGAAACAACTCCAGACGAATTACCTGTTTTTGCAAAAAAAGCCTTAGAAGCAAATCTTCCAGAAACAGACCAATTTTTATTAATGGAATAGCGTAATCCAGCTTGATAAATTCCAGTCAAATCAGAATTAATTGAAAAAAAAGTAACAGGAATCCCTAAAGATAAATCAGCACTCCATTTTACATTTTTCTGGGCTGTTGCATTGAATAATATTGAGTAACACAAAATTGAAAGTGTTAACTTTTTTAAAATTTTAAACATATTTTTGTAGAATTAATTATAAAGTTTACATTATGGTGCAAAGATAAAATAATTTAATCAAAAATTAAATAAATTAATTGTTAAACCATAAAAAATCAATTTATTACATTATGAATTACCGAAAATTAACTTCAAATGAACTTGACCGGTCAAGCATTTCAGAATACAAAAACATCCAACGAAATAATATTATTGTGGTTTTAGATAACATTAGAAGTGCTCAAAACGTAGGGTCTCTTTTCAGAACCTGTGATTCATTTAATGTGGAAAAAATTTTTTTATGTGGCATTACTTCCATTCCACCAAACAAAGAAATACTAAAAACTGCTTTAGGTTCCACAGAGTCAGTTGTTTGGGAATATTTCGAAAATACGTTAAATTGCATTAAAATGCTCAAAGAGGCGGACTGCATAATAAACTCTGTAGAACAGGCTCAGAACAGTATAAGTTTATTAAATTATAAACCTGATTATTTGAAAAAAAATGTCTATATTTTTGGGAATGAGGTAGAAGGAGTAAGTCAAGAAGTTTTAGATATATCAAATAATTGTATTGAAATCCCCCAATTTGGAACAAAGCATTCGCTAAACGTTTCCGTGGCAGCAGGTATAATAATTTGGGACGCAACAAGTAAATTAATAACAATTGACTAGGAAAGCTCATTATTAACATATTATTGCAAACAAAATAAACATGAAAAAAGAAAACCTAAAACGTGGATTTGCTTATAAAACAAAAAAAATAATAAATTTTTTTTTAAAGGGTTTACTTGTATGCCTTCCAATAATTTTAACCTATTATGTGGTTTCTAGTATAGTTATTTCTATTGATAAATTTATTCCAATTGATATTCCAGGAATAGGCTTTGCGATTGTTATTGTAGGAGTAACTTTTATTGGCTGGTTTGGTTCTAGCATTATTTCAAAACCAATTTTCAACCTACTTGACGACTTTTTATCTAGCCTTCCGTTTATTAAAATAATTTACACTTCTGTAAAAGACTTAATGGAGGCATTTGTAGGTGAAAAGAAAAAATTTTCAAAACCTGTAATTGTGGAATTAGGTGATGGTATTTACAAACCAGGATTTATTACACAAGATGATTTATTTGAAATTCATTTACCAGGACTTGTTGGTGTATATTTTCCTCATTCTTATGCTTTTAGTGGGAATTTGTTTTTTGTAGAAAAATCAAAAATCAAACCATATGAAGGTAATTCAACAGATTTTATGAAATTTATTGTAAGCGGTGGGGTTACAGAAATTGGCAACTAATTCATTTTTTAAATCCTTTTTCGATTTTTGGAAGCTAATTCGCTACAAAAATATTTTAATAATCTCCTCCACTCAATGTTTTAGTTACTACTTTTTATCACCAAACATAGGGTTAGAAAATTTATTTTCATCTAGATTTATACTATTACTTTGCTCTACCTTTTTATCAGCTGCGGCTGGTTATATTATTAATGATTACATGGATGTAAAACTTGATATGGTTAATAAACCACAATCAGTAATTATAGGTAAAACAATAAGTAGACGGTGGGCCATTTTGTTACATTCAGGATTTAATGTTTTTGCTTTTGTGCTTGCATGGCAAATTTCATATAGGGTGGCAATATTAGTTTTTGTGTGTTCCTTATTATTATGGATGTATTCTCAATATTTCAAAAAAAGTTACCTATTAGGAAATCTTTTAGTAGCTATTATGACCGCTTCTACTATTTTTATTTTAATTCCTTTCGATGAAAAGGCTAATATTTTAGGCTGTTTGGCCTATTCAATTTTTGCCTTTTTTAGTAACTTGATTAGAGAAATTATAAAAGATACAGAAGATATTAAAGGTGATTCGAAATTTAATGCCAATACTTTGCCAATTAAATTGGGTATAAAACACACAAAACAAATATTGTTCTATTTACAATTGTGTTTTATTTTAATGTGCCTTTCTTTTACTATACTTTTTCCAGCAATAAGCAACGTTGGGCCTTTAGCTTCATTTCAATTTATTACCTATATTTCTTTATTGGTTATTATTCCTTCCATTTATTTATTATTCAAACTTTGGAATGCCGATACAAAAAAACATTTTACTCATCTGAGTTTTATTGCTAAAATTATTATGCTACTTGGAATTTTCAGTATGGTATTTTGGAAAACATATTAATCAACAACTAAATTTTTGATTAAACTCATTATATGTAGCTCCATAATGAGTTGTTTAAATTTTATTCAATCCTATTTTTGCATCCAATATATTTTTTGATTAACTAAATATGTATATATTAATATTTTTTGTATCACATTGGTACTTATCATTATTCTCTCAAACGTTTTATTTGCACAGATATTCAGCTCATAAAATGTTCACAATGAATAAATTTTGGGAAAAGTTTTTTTATTTATTTACTTACCTCACTCAAGGCGCATCCTATTTAACACCAAGACCATATGCTATTATGCATAGAATGCATCACGCCTTTAGTGACACTGAAAAAGATCCACATTCACCACATTTTTTCAAAGAGGTAATGAGTATGATGAAATATACCTATAAAATTTTTAGTGGAATTCATAACAATAAACTGCAATTTGATGCCAAATTTGACCGCAATTTTCCAGAATGGAAAACTGTGGATTGGATGGCAAATACATGGACTAGCAGATTATTATTTGGAACAGGATATGTTTTATTTTATGTTTATTTTGCCACAAGTTGGTGGATGTATTTTTTACTTCCTATTCATTTTTTAATGGGACCAGTACATGGAGCCATTGTAAATTGGGCAGGACATAAATATGGTTATAGAAACTTTAATGAAAACGACCATTCGAAAAACACTTTATTTTTTGACTTCTTAATGCTTGGAGAGTTATTTCAAAACAACCATCACCATGCTGGTGCAAGGCCTAATTTTGCAGCGAAATGGTGGGAAATTGACCCTGTTTACCCTATAATAAAAATATTGGATAAGGTGAAAATAATAAAACTAGTACGATAACAAGTTTTAATAAAAAAGGCGGCAAATATTAATATTTGCCGCCTTTTTTATTTTCTATCGTTTAGTAACCGTTAATTGTTCTATTCGTTTTTCGTAATCTGTACCTTGAAATATATAGTTTACAAAAATTCCAGGTGTATGAATCATATCCGGCTCTAGTTCTCCTACAGGAACAAGCTCCTCTACTTCAGCAATTGTTATTTTTCCAGCCATTGCCATCAAAGGGTTGAAATTACGAGAAGTAGCTCTAAAAACTAAATTCCCATGCGCATCGCCTTTCCAAGCTTTAACTATAGCGTAATCCGATTTAAAAGCATGTTCTAGTAAATAGGTTTTTCCGTCAAAATCGCGTGTTTCTTTACCAATTGCCACTTCAGTTCCAACACCTGCAGGTGTAAAAATAGCTGGCATGCCATAACCTGCAGCCAAGCAGCGAGTAGCCAAAGTTCCTTGCGGAATTAATTCAACTTCTAATTCTCCACTGAGTAGTTGACGTTCAAACTCTGCATTTTCACCTACATAGCTCGAAATCATTTTTTTTACTTGACGCGTTTTTAACATCAATCCTATTCCGAAATCGTCAACACCAGCATTATTACTTATACAAGTAAGGTTTTTAACACCTTTTTTTACCAAGGCATTGATTGAGTTTTCAGGAATACCACAAAGTCCAAAACCACCAAGCATTATAACTGCACCATCATTTATATCCTTAACTGCTTCATCAGCATTTGAAACTACTTTTTGTAACATGTTTTTTTTATTTATTTAAAGTTTATAAAATTAAAAGATTGAAAGTTTATCAACCGTCTAATTCATTTTTTCTTAATTATTACTCAACAACAGCAGAAAGACCCCTATCACACAAAGCTTGGCAAATACTTTTCAACTTTTGTTCTTCGCCTTTTTTTACTAAAGCCTTTCCTTTAAAATGAACAAGCATGGCACATTGTTCTGCCTGCAATTCATCATGTTCACAAATATCACAAAGACATTCAATTACCCAATCAAAAGTATTTACATCATCGTTATAAAGTATTACTTTCAATCCATTATCTATCTCCTCTAGCACATCTACCTCTAGTTCTTTTTCTGTTTGCATACTTTTAAATATTATTTTTTAAATGCAAATTTATTTTCATTACCCGCTTTCAATCTTTTTATATTCGCTCTATGGGTATAAACTACTAACATAGCAATTGTACAAAAAAAAGAATTTGCAATTACATTATTATAATAAAAATAAGGAAAAAAAGAAAGCAATGCCGCTAAAATTGCTGCACTCATGCTTCCTACTGAAATGTATTTTGTAATCCAAACAATAGTAACAAAAGCAATGATACAAATTAATGCAATTTGCCAATTTAAAGCAATTGCCATACCCAATAATGTTGCAATTCCTTTGCCACCCTTAAAACCTGCAAACAAGGGAAACACATGACCTATGACTGCAGTAATTCCTAATGCCATTTGAAAGTTAAAATAGCTTTGACTTCCCATTTCAAAATCTGAAAAATAAGATAAACTTGTTGCCAAAAAACCTTTTAATAAATCAATAAATAACACAACAAACCCTGCTTTATTACCCAACACTCTTAACGTATTAGTAGCACCAGCATTACCACTTCCATGTTCTCGTACATCTATTTTATGAAAAGTTTTTCCGTACCAAACTGCAGTGGGGATTGACCCTAAAAGGTAGGCTAAAATTATAAGGATAGTTATGATCATTTATTGTTTTTTTACAACGTCAAGATTACAAATTTTTAATATTATAAAAAAATTACTTGCCTTTTATGGCTCTCATTATTTTATTTCTGTCGCTTATACTTGCTAACCTCACAGTAAATCCATCGCCATTTAATTTATCCATTCCAGCTTTTAGAGCTTCGTTAAATAATGGATCGCTACCTAAAATACTTAAATTTCCTTTTGAATATTTAAAGTAATACCAACTGCCATTATTTTGTTGCAAATAAATTACGAACTCTTCTTTGGTTCTAGTTTTGAGTATTTGAATTCTACCTTGCAATCTGCGTTCAATAGAATACTTATCTATACTTCTCACCCCAAAATCGCCTTCGCTTATAAATGAACGTGTATTGATATCATATTTAAATTTCAAGTCCGTTATAAAAAATGATTTGAATAAATCGTTTATCAATTTCCCTTCCAACTCATCGCTGGCTTCATCGCTCATTTTTTTCAAAGTTTTTTCATCTACCATTTCAGGTAAGGCTATATTTAAAATTTCTTTTTTAAAATAATCGTTTGAATTAGAAGACGATTGTTCGGTAATAGAGTCAACCATTAATTTTATTGCATTGGCAGGCATTTCAAAGTCAACCACTGCGGCAATATTCATGGTAAAAGTAGTATCTCTTAAACTAAATGAACCGTTTCCTGCAGTAATTAATTTAAATTTAGGAATATCGAGATTGAAATTGAACTTACCTTCGCCATAAATGGCTTTTTTGCTCTCGCTTACTGCCATAAAATTACCCAATTTAGCTGGCTGTCCAAACACTTTGGCATACGGACCAATTCTAAATTCGTCAAACTTATCGTTGTATGTAAAGGTACCTTCAACTTTTAAAAGTTCGATGTCGTTATTTGAACGTTTACGCGAGAACATAGCTGGCGTGACGTGAGTAGAGTCAGCAGTAAGGATAAAACCACAATTTAATACTGCCCTATTTAAATTTGTTAACGGTGGCAATAAATCAATATAAACCGTATCAGGATTGATAACCGCAGCAGATTTAAACCAATCTGTTTTAGGTAAATATAATTCGTGTAATGGTTTAAAGAAACCATTGTATTCTAAATTTTTATTGAATGAATGTAAAATAGCATTACCTCTAAACGCTAGTTTTGTTCCAACATTAAAATTTATTGAATCAGGAATATTTGATTTTCCTCCTAAATATTTTTTGTCTTCAGGGTAAATTTCACTTAAGTAAAAACGTTGAGGTTTTTTATTTTTATCTAGGTAAATATAATTTCCTTGACCTCTAAAATCGGTTTTGCCGTTAATTTTGATAGTTACTTGTTCTATTTTATGAAACTTAGTAATAGTGTCTGCATTAATTTTAGCATTTTTCAACTCATTCATTTCAGCATCTTTACCAATTTCTACTTTACCACTATCGGGTAATACTTTACTATCAACTACTTGAATAAATGGAATCTTACTTGCTTTCATTAAATAATCGCCTAATCCCATTTTCATGCTTGCACATTTAAATGTTAAATTATCTTGGCTTGGTCGTTTTGATATTAAATAGCTTGCACTGGCGGCATTTTGCTCAAAAGTTTTTCCAGTAAATTCCATGGTTCTTGGTTCCATTTCCCATCTCATTTTTTCAAAACTTCCTTCATATAAATTATAGGCAAATTGGTTATTAATTTCATTTGGATTTAAATAAGTAAACTCTCCAAAACGTTTTTCCAAATTCACATATGCATTAACTTTTTGAGTTACAAAAGCTATTTTAGTTGTGTCACCCGGCCAGCGTTGACGGAAAATAGCATTTTCACTCAATATCTCAACTGGACGTAATTCGTACAAATCGGCTATTAATTCTCCATCTTCTATTGTCATACTTCCTCTTGCTTTCATAGCCTGAGGTGTTAAAATTAAAGTACCTCTTAATTCTGCTTTTTCGTATGCAATTTTGATAGGCTCTCCTTTATTAAATATGAACATCGTATCTTGATAAGGAATCCAATGATTGTATACATTTTGAGAGTTAATTACGGTTGGAAACAATGCTGTTCTATCGTTTTTAAATGATTCACAGTCTGCATTCATGCTATCTAGCAATAAATTAAAACGTTTACTCGATGATTTAGAAGCTAGATAATAAAGATCTCCATCACCTATTAAACCATCGTTACTTAACCTCAAAGCAAACTTTGCAGAGCCTTTACCTTTATATAACATATACGAATTATTCGTATCGTTAGGAATATAAAAACCCAAAGATTTATCTGGCTGTAAATATATTTCTTGCCTCATATCTGGCAATATTCCATCACTTTCAAGTGTACCAGCCAATGCTAATGTATATAAATTCAAATCATTTAAACTATCTAGCTTAAATGGATCAACTGCAAAGAAAAATCGGTCTTTTACATAATTTCCATTTTGTGTGGTTTGGTAATCATAAAATACTTTTGAGCCTACTTCGCTTGTAAATTTAGGATAACCCGGATAGTTTTTTCTACTACTTTTATTATAAGGGTAATCTATTTCTAAGGTTCCATAAATATTTTGAATTACACTTTTTACATTGGCTAGATAACCCAATGTATCGTCTAGGTATAAAAATTTAAGTGAATCAACATTGTTAAGCCTTACATCAAATTTGGTATAATCAAATGAAAAATTACTTCCGTAAAAATCGGCTTTTCCAGCCCTAAGCTTACCATTAAATTCAATTCCTCTATTTTTTTTAATAGTTAATATTTGTTCTCGTGGTGTTACTTCTACATTTTGCGAATCACTAAATTTAAACCTACCAACACCTTGTACAATTAAGTCATTATTAATCAAACTAATGGCTGCATTAGGAATTGCACTAATAACAGATTTAAAACTGATGGCATCATAATCCGTTCGTCCAATATGCGCGTTTACATAATCCTTTAGTTTTGGTTTAATATTTATAATTTTTGTTTGTTCATTATAATTTAAAAAACCCCTATCGTTCAAATCAATCATCATTAATTTTATATCGCTTAAATCGCTTTTATAAAACTGAGCATACGATTCAATATTAAATGATTTGATATCATACTTTTCGCAATATTGCTTTACTCGTTGCAAAGGATTGTAATCCAACATACCTTGTATACGTTCATAAATTACATCTCTAAAATAATTAATTGATTGAAACTTAGCCGGGTCATCACCTGCCACATTTTTCAAATCAATTTTAGGGTTATTAATATCCCATTTTAATTCATCTACATATATTTCGAGGTTATGATAATAATCTACAAAAGGAGCAGCACTAATACCAATTTTGGTATCGCGGTAAAGGCTAATTTTATCATCGTTAATTAAATAGGTAAATTTCAATTGAGGATGAAAAATAGAATCTTTATCTAAAAATATAGTTAACTCTACTTTATCATTAGTAATTTTATTATCGCGCATAAAAAACTCATTACTAGCAATGCGCAATACTGGTTTATTTTTAAAATAAAAGTACAATTCTGCTTTTTGATTACCAGAACTTTTACCTACCACCAATGCACCTCTTAAACCAAAACCACCTTTGTATTTGGCTTTTCCGTATGTTAAACCTGTAAATGTTTGTGTGGTACTTTCAAATTGAGGATAAATTGATTTTTCGCCTTGGCTGCTTCCCAATGGTTTATCTGTTACCTTACCCATAACTGGTTCTTTAAACCTATCTTTATAAGTAAGCATGGCACTATCGGCTGTAAGTAGCCCATCGCTTAAATTGATAAAATAATTATTTAGTTTAGCAAATACCTTAGAAGTATCAAGCCCAACTCTGCTCCAATCTACTTTTCCGCCTTTTCCTACAAATTGATTAGTACCTGCATAATACTTTCCATTTGTTTTCAAAATTTCTAATGTATCGCCAGTACCATAACAAATTAAGTCAAGATTTTTAAAAATAAAGGTAGCTTGTCCTTCCATTTTTAAATCTACATCTTGCGCATTGATAACCCAAGTAGATACACCAACTCGAAGCATTACATTTTCAGCAAAAACGTTTTTTGACACATTTAAAAACCTATTGAATTCATCTTTATTCTTTTTAAGTGCACTAATTAATGTTTTGTGCCAATTATCAAATTTAGCTATTTGATTATTCGCCACTAAAGCATTGGCAGTTTGCATATAATAGTAAAATTCCACACTTGGTTGCATTTGTTTTTGCAACATTTCATTACATAATTTTACCATTTGCTGCTTTTGTGGTAAACTAAATTTTCCAGTATTGTAATTGGCTGCAAAATTTTCTGCTTCATCCTTGGCATCACTTTTACCACTGCGCATGAAACTTTCAAATTCCGTTATAAACACATTAGGATCGTAAGAAAAACTAGTTGGACGTTGTGCTAATAAATAACCATTAAAAAGGGTAACAATTAGTACAAAAAGTAATATTTTTTTCATTGGGTGCAAGTAATTAAATTGATTGCCATTTGGCAAGTTAAACTATTAACATAGTTAAGATTTTTGATGTGTGATTTTTGATGAATATTTTTTTCTTCAACCATATTAAACTTAAAATACTGACTGTTATTAAAAATAAATTATTCTTGAGAAAAGAATACATTCTCCTTATCAAAACTAATATTACAATCAGCTGCAAGTTTAACGCATAAGTTCAAGTTTTCGTGTCCAGCAGGAAAGCCATAAAAAACAGGGATATTATATTTACCAACTACCTCATTTATAATTTGGTAACAGTTTTTATTAAATGCAAATGGCGCTGCATTTTCATTCATATCACTCATACCTCCAACCAAAAGACCTTTTAGGTTTTTGAACTTCCCAGCTCTATCAAGGCCTTGCATCATGCGATCTATATGATAATAATATTCACCAATATCTTCTATAAAAAGTATTTTACCATCCAAATTTAAATCGCTGGCGCTACCTAATAAACTATACAATACCGATAAATTGCCACCAACTAACTCCCCTTCTATATTATTACAATTATTAAATGAATGCTGAGCAAATTGGTAGTTTACTGCATTTCCAAACAAAACGTTTTTAAAACTTTGATTGGTTTGTTCATTGAAATACTTGCCCTGCATGGTAATTGGCATGCAGCTATGAAGAGTTTGTATTCCAAAGTTTTGATTGATATGTGCATGTAAAACTGTAACATCGCTAAAGCCAGCAATCAATTTTGGTTTTTTCCTGAAATTGGTAAAATCAATTTTATCAATAACGCGCACAGTTCCGTATCCCCCTCGTGCTATCACTAAAGCATCCACTTCTGGGTTATCCAATAATTGTTGCAAACCCAAAGCACGTTTTTCATCACTACCGGCAAATGCATTTTCCTGCTCAAACAGATAATTACTTAGTACTACTTTTAGACCCCAACTCTCAAAAATTTGTTTGGCATTATTAATGGAATCTTTGTCAATATGCCTTGCAGTGGCAGCTATTGCTATGGTACTGTTGGGTTTTAAATACATAAATAATATTTTGTCAAAGGTAAGTTATTAAACTATTTAGCAAAAATTAATGCTTTTTATTACTCAAAAATACAATTAAGCTATAAACTTATTTTATTAAGAAACTTCATTTTATATATTTTCAGTTAATGTTTAATCCCAATATTTTGTTTAATGTATTATTTGGAAAAAAATTGAAATAGCCTAAAACAAAAAAGGGTAAGATTTATAAAACCTCACCCTTTAAATAATTAAGATTAACTATTTAGTTTACTTGTTTTATTAATGAATCTAATTTATTGTAGCGCCATTCGTTAATATTAACACCATTTTTTAAAACCCAGGCACTAAAGTTAGGATATGCTTTAACCATTTCAACTTTTTCGGTTGGCCAAACAAAACTAGAAGGCATAGACAAGGCCCAAGGCAAATTTTTCTTTTTACTTAAATAAGTTTTGCCAGTGCTTATATTTGTGTTATCTTCTCCTGTACCAAAAATAGCAGTATTGGCTTTTAATGTTGGTTTTTCCCCTGCCACATGAATTTCCATGCTTCTATCACCATTTTGCAATAAAAAAGGATGAGAATACCTGAAAGTACATAATTTACCTTGCCAATAATCTTTATCTATTTCAGTATTTAAATCGATAGTAAAGAAAATAGTATCACCTAATCCAAAAGCTGTTTTGGCATCTGTATTTTGATAAATAGAAGCTTTTACATCATTGATGCGAGCAAACAAAACTAACACAACATCTCCGTTGGGTAAAGTTTCTAAATTTGCACCAGAGTTAGCCTTCCCGCTGCTGTTGGTAAACTTGCAATTAGAGATATAATTAGCCAAATTGTTAATTGGAGTTATGCTTCCATCTTGATTGTAATACTCACCGAATATTTGTACTGCAAGTCCATTATTAAAACCTGCACCGTTGGCTTGTACAACATAAGTTCCCTTTAATTGATTTACAACTTTATTACCTAAGCCAATTGGTCTTTTAGCACCAGCAGGTTTATTGCCGGCAGTTCTAAAATTTAATGAATTTAAATTATCAACTACCATATCATTAAAATCGTAGTCGGCAGTACTTGGCCATAAATCTTCAAATAAAGTTCTAGTATATAAATACTCATTTTTGCTCCATAACGAGGTAATATCACCACCTTTAAATAGTTGGCTGCCTTCATTTTTATCAGCTAAATCATTTGATTTTTTAGTCCATAACTTATTGGCTTGTATTATGGTTTTAATAACAACTTTATCATTATACAATGAAGTTGGGTTTTGGAGATTAATGGTTTGTGCAGGAACTATTTTAGAACTATATGACACCAATAATAAATATTTGACATCACGAGGCACACGCAATGAAAAAGATGAATATCCAAAATTGAATATGCCGTTATAAACCAGTTTTGCATCATCGCTGTATAAAGCAAATGAAACACTATCAATAAGAGTATCTGCGGTTAGCGTTATTAAATAATCTTGTAAAAACTGCCACTTAAAATTTTCAGGGGCAGTTAATCCATTTAGTGTTTCTGTATTTGGTGTGGTATTGGTGGTATTTGTAGGAATAGCGCGTTGCACCACAATTTCTTTGCGGCAAGCCATTATTAATACCAAAAAAGAAAATATTAGTAAAATGTTTTTCATGTATTTATTGTTTGTTCAACTACAAAGGAAAGCCTTAATAAAATGCTTTCAACAAAAGATTGGACATAGATTATTTATTTTCAACAATTACTCTGCGATTATAAAAACAATTTGTCGCATATAAATCATTAAATAACAATAATTTAAATATAAAAATTAAATGAATTATAAACAAAAAAAGGTGTTAAATGCATAAAAAAACAGAAAAATTAAAATTATACGAATAGCCGAAAATTTAAAGTAAACTGCAAGTTGCTTATAATTGCATTTGTATGTCAATAAAATATTTATCTTTACTTTTTACTATTTGCTTCAGTAACATGGTTATTGCCCAAAAACACGAAATTCAAATTGGAGTACAAGGCGGTTTAGCAATTCCAATGGGTCAGTTTGCAAGTGGCTATGGACTTTATATTGATAATGGATATGCAGCAAATGGATATAATTATAAATTGTATGCTGATTTTAGAATAGTTGATGCATTTTGCTTGGGTATAAATTACTTAAATTTTACTAATGGGATAGAAGAAGGAAACATATATGCAGGCTTTAATAATGCCTTTACCACAATAAATACTAAAACAAACAAAAAATATGAAACTGATGCTTTTATTGGAAGTATTATGCTAAAAGGCAAAGAAACTCCCTTATTTATTAAAGCCTATGGGGGATTTGGAAGGTCAAAATCGGCAGAAATAACTGGCTCTAACACTGTAGGTTCGCTTACTTTACAACAAAGCACCTCAAGTATAAATCCTATTTATGGATTTGGAGCAGGAATTTATGTTCCCATAGAAAACAAATTTTTTATTGAAATTGAAGGAAATTATTTAGTAAGCACTGCACGTCCCAATAATATTATTATTACAAACAATAACACCAAAGAAACATTTTCAGAAGGAGATATTTCTTACAACCAAACTGTTATCAACTTAAACATTGGTGTAGGTATTTTCTTATTCAGAGAATAGAAGTAAAATTTCAACCTTATCAATTAAAAATTATATTTGCGGGCATTATGCCAAATCACATTATTGCACCTTCTATACTATCTGCAAATTTTGCACAATTAGGAACCGACATTGAAATGATTAATAAAAGTGAGGCCGATTGGTTTCACGTAGATGTAATGGATGGTGTTTTTGTTCCCAATATTTCGTTTGGATTCCCTGTAATGAAATCTTTACAAAAATTAGCTACCAAAACATTAGATGTTCATTTAATGATTGTTCAACCAGAACGTTATATTACCGATTTTAAAGATGTAGGCGCCAATATTCTTTCGGTACATTACGAAGCGTGTACCCATTTGCACCGCACTATTTATGCTATCAAAGAAGCAGGTATGAAAGCGGGTGTTGCCATTAATCCACATACACCTATTGAATTACTAAAAGACATTATTGCGGATACTGATTTGGTGTGTATGATGAGTGTAAACCCAGGCTTTGGAGGTCAAAAATTTATTGAAAACACTTATAATAAATGTGCTGATTTAAAGAATTTAATTATTCAAAAAAACAGCCATTGTTTGATAGAAATAGATGGTGGAGTAAACGAAATTACTGCACCTAAACTATTGAATGCAGGAGCCAATGTTTTGGTAGCAGGAAATTACGTATTCTCATCCAATAACCCAATGGCTACCATTGCTAGTTTAAAAGCATTATAATAGTTAAAAACTATAATAAATATTACTAACTTCCTTAAAAAAAATTCATTAAAATGAGTAAACTTCCTATTATAGGTATTACACTTGGCGATATTAACTCTATAGCACCTGAAATTGTAATTAAAACCTTAAGCGATCTAAGAATTTGCGATTACTGCACACCTATTATTTATGGTTCACCAAAGGTAATTGGCTTTTGGAAAAAAATAATTGGTATGCCTGAGTTTTTTGTAAATATTATTAAAAGCCCAGACCAAGTTAATTCAAAAAAAATCAACTTAATAGCTTGTTGGGAAGAAGAGGTAGAAATTAAAGTTGGTGAAGCCAATGAAATTGGCGGAAAATATGCATTTAAAAGTTTAGAGGTAGCTACCCAAGATTTAAAAGAAGGTAAAATTGATGGGCTAGTAACAGCACCTTTAAATAAAAACCTTGTTAATAGCGAATTGTTGCCATTTAAAGGACATACCGAATATTTAGCTAAGGAATTAAATAACCATAATTACCTCATGTTTTTAGTTTGTGAAGACTTAAAAATAGGTTTAGTTACTGGACATGTTCCACTAAAAGATGTAGCTTCAAAATTAAGTACTGAACTTATTTTAAGTAAAATAAAAACAATGAATCAATCGTTGAAAAACGATTTTAATTGCCCTAAACCCAAAATTGCAGTTTTAGGCTTAAATCCTCATGCTGGCGATGATGGCTTAATTGGTGCTGAAGAAAAAAATATTATTACACCTGCAATCAATGCGGCACAAACAGAAGGCATAATGGCATACGGACCTTACCCTTCAGATGGATTTTTTGGGTCAAAACAATATGAAAAATTTGATGGTGTTATGGCAATGTATCACGACCAAGGCTTAATTCCATTCAAATATTTTGCTTTTACCGATGGGGTAAATTATACCGCTGGCCTCAGTGCAGTTCGAACTTCGCCCGACCATGGTACGGCATACGACATTGCCGGAAAAAATAAAGCAGATGAAAGTAGTTTAAGAAATGCCTTGTATTTAGCGCTTGATATAATAGCTAGACGCACTGATAACAAGGAATTACGAGCCAATCCATTAGCTTTTCAACAGTTTAAGCGAGAGCGCTTTAGAATGGACTTTTAATACATTTAATTAAAATCAATCTAAATAAATTACATGATAATTGTTTTAGTTTCTACATGTTTTTTTATTCATATTGCGGCATATTATTTAATATAGAATGACCAAAATTAAATTCGACAACAAAAACCCTGAATTTTTCAATGTATTAAAAGCTCGCGTTGAAGAGTATTTTGAAACAAAAAACATTAAGCCAACTGGTAATTACAAACTGTATTCCAAAACGGCTATTTTGTTATCTGTATTAGCTGCTTGTTATATTACATTGGTGTTTTTTACACCTGAATCTAATACAATATGCGTGCTAATTTGTATTGTACTTGGTATTGATTTAGCTGCAATTGGATTTAATGTAATGCACGATGGTGCGCATGGAAGTTATTCTACTAAAAAATGGATTAACGAAGCTATGAGCTACTCCTTGAATATAATGGGCGGAAGCAGCTATTTATGGAAACAAAAACACAATATTAATCATCACTCTTATACCAATATTGAAGGTATGGACGATGATATTGATATCAAACCTTTCATACGTGTTCATGCAGACCAAGATAGTAAATGGTTCCACCGTTTTCAGCATATTTATGGACTTTTACTTTATGGTTTAACATACATTTTTTGGGTGTTTTTCAACGATTTTAAAAAATATTTTGCTAGTCGTATTTCTGACTACACGCCACTACGCAAAATGGATGTTAAAGAACATATCATATTTTGGGTTACTAAAGTTGGTTATGTAGGCTTGTTTTTAGTACTTCCAATATTTTTTGCTGGTTTAATACCTACCATTATTGGTTATTTAATAAGTGTTTTTGTTTGCGGATTAGTAATTGCAATTGTTTTTCAATTGGCACATATTTTAGAAGATATGGACTTTGTAGATACCAATGGTACTTCTATGAAAATTGAAACTGAATGGGCAATTCATCAAATAAACACGACTGCTAATTTTGCTACTAAAAGCAAAAGCATGACTTGGTTTATGGGTGGGTTAAATTTCCAAATAGAACATCATTTATTTCCTAGAATAAGCCATGTTCACTACCCACAAATACACAAAATTGTAAAACAAGCTTGTAAAGAATTTGATATTAAATATAGAGAATTCCCTACTGTAGCAAGTGCTGTTCGCTCCCACTTATTGCATTTAAAAGCAATGGGAACAGCCAAAGCAGTTGCATAAATAACATTACTTTAAAAAGTCATTCTTTAGCTAGAATGGCTTTTTTTGTGTTCTATTTACAACCAATTCATTTCAAAAAACTAATATTTAACACTTAAAATGCCAAATATTTTGGTTGTGTAATTAAGTATATCTACTATTTTCGTACCCATAAAAATAATCATCATTTAAAACAAAATGAATATACACGAATACCAAGCCAAACAAATTTTAAAATCGTTTGGAGTTGCTGTGCAAGAAGGCATAGTTGCTGAAACAGCAGATGAAGCACACACAGCTGCATTAAAGTTAAAAGAACAATACGGAAGCGATTTTGTGGTTGTGAAAGCACAAATTCATGCTGGCGGACGTGGAAAAGGTAGTATTATTGGAAAAGAACAACGCGGTGTTGCTGTAGCTAAAAATGCTGATAAAGCTAAAGAAATTGCAGGTAACTTATTAGGTGGTACTTTAGTTACTATTCAAACCGGACCAAAAGGTAAATTAGTAAGCAAAGTATTAGTAGCACAAGATGTATATTATCCTGGCTCAAGCGAACCTAAAGAATATTACATGAGTGTAATGTTAGATAGAGGTCAAAGCAAAAACATTATAGTTTACAGTACCGAAGGTGGTATGGATATTGAGCACGTTGCAGAGCACACTCCACACTTAATTCATAAAGAAACCATTGATCCTAAAGTAGGTTTACAAGGCTTCCAAGCTCGTAAAATTGCGTTTAATTTAGGTTGCGAAGGAGAAGCATTTAAACAAATGGTAAAATTTGTTACAGCTTTATATAAAGCTTACAGTAATTCAGATGCAGCTATGTTTGAAATCAATCCAGTTTTAAAAACTAGCGATGATAAAATTATAGCAGTAGATGGTAAAGTAGATATTGATGATAACGCTTTATACCGTCATGCCGATTACGCAGCAATGCGCGATACTGCAGAAGAAGATCCAACTGAAGTAGAAGCTAAAGAATTTAACTTAAACTATGTTAAATTAGATGGTAACGTAGGTTGTATGGTTAATGGTGCTGGTTTAGCTATGGCTACTATGGATATTATTAAATTATCGGGTGGAGATCCTGCTAATTTCTTAGACGTAGGAGGAAGTGCTAATGCTACTACAGTAGAAGCTGGTTTCCGTATTATTTTAAAAGATCCAAATGTAAAAGCTATCTTAATTAATATTTTTGGTGGTATAGTTCGTTGCGATAGAGTAGCACAAGGTGTTGTAGATGCATACAAATCAATTGGTAATATTCCAGTTCCAATTATTGTTCGTTTACAAGGAACAAATGCAGAAGCTGCTAAAAAATTAATTGACGAAAGTGGATTAAAAGTTTACTCAGCAATTGTGTTAAAAGAAGCTGCTGATTTAGTTCAAAAAGCAGTAAGCGGAACTATTTAATAATTAATAAACTACTAGCAGCAATGCTTGTATAAAATACAAAAAGACCAACACTATTCAATTAGTTGTTGGTCTTTTTTATAAACCTAATTTTGGCTATTTATCTCTAAAAATAAACAAAAAAACAATGAACAAAACAGCTTTAATAGTAGCAGGTGGAAGCGGAACGCGTATGGAAAGCAATTTACCCAAACAGTTTTTATTATTGGTGGGAAAACCTATTTTAATGCATACCATTGAAGCATTTTATAATAGTGGAGTTAATAACATTATTTTAGTTTTACCTGAAAGCCAAATAGAATTTTGGAACCAATTATGCCAAACCCATCAGTTTACCATTCAGCACCAAATAGTACCCGGTGGAGCATCTCGTTTCGAATCGGTTCAAAATGGTTTGCAGCACTGTAAGAATGACGATGTAGTTGCTATACACGATGGTGTAAGACCATTTATTAGTAAAGAAATTATTTTAAATAGTTTTGAAACAGCTTTGCAAAAAGGCAATGCAGTAGCAGCAGTTCGCTTAAAAGATTCAATAAGAAAAGTAGAATTACTGAGCAATAAAAATGTAAACAGAGATAATTATTACCTTATTCAAACACCTCAAACATTTAAAGCCCAATTAATTAAAGAGGCTTATGCCGCGCAAGACCACATTAACTTTACCGATGATGCAAGTGTTTTAGAATCAAACGGACACGCTATTAACTTAATAGTTGGTGATTACAAAAACATAAAAATAACTACTCCTGAAGATTTACTAGTAGGTGAAGCTTTTTTAACAAATAAAATTCGTTAACCTTTCAATAAGTTTTATTTTAGTTACAGTAAAAAATAAAAAAAGGGCAACTCAAAATTTGAGTTGCCCTTTTTTGCTTTTAATTATTTGTCTTAGTTTTTAACTAATTTCATCACTTGTGTTTCGCCATTAATATTAATGCGAACAAAATAAATTCCACTATTAAAATTATTACAATTATCAATAACAATAGTATTTGAACCTTCCATTACAAAATCACTTTTTGAAACAATTACCTTTCCTTGAATATCTAGAATATCGTAAGTAATATTACCTTCAACATTTGATACAAAAGAAATATTAAAATCATTGGTGAAAGGATTAGGAAAAACAGCAACCGAATTTTTTGATTCACCATTTAGACTGATTCTTATAATTTGAGAATAACTAATGGTTCCGTCAAAATCAATTTGCTTTAAACGATAATAAACCAAAGATGATTTATTTAAAACACCAGCATCTAATAAGTTATAGTTAATTGTGGCATTACTATTACCTGCACCTTTAACAAAACCTATAGTTTTAAAAGTTCTAGCGTCAAATGATCTTTCCACTTCAAATCCTTTATTATTAATTTCAGATACAGTTACCCATTTTAAAACTACATCATTATTTTTAGTAATTCCATTAAATGATAATAATTTAACTGGAAGTGTCATATTGTTATTTGAACTAGCAGCAGAAAATTTATTGTGCATATATTTACCATTGTATTCATAAACATCAAAAGTGTAATCTGTAAAATTAGCCAATCCAGAAACATTAACTGAATTACCAGTACCTTTGTAAACAATATAATTACCTAAACCAGTTAAACTAGAGGCAACTAAACTACCAAAAACAGGATTAGCTGTATACATAATTGAATCGTAAGGTGCAATTGCTGGATTGGTTGTTAAGCGTGCTACAACAATTCGTTCTTGTCCATTACCAACTGTAAATGAAACATTCATTTCTGCTCCCGCAGGATTAGGAGTAAGATTGATTAAGCTAGCCGTAACTGTTGGTGTTGTTAAAGCAACAACTTCAATATCATCTATAGCCCAACCCTCGTCTGTTCCAATATCATCTGCTGCAAAATGGAAACGGAACTTAACATTTGACTGACCAGCAGCACCTGTTAAAGTAGTAGCACTTTGAACCCAGCCATTAACTTGACTTGCATAATTATTAGTAGTATTTGTAAATTTACTTCCTGATGAAATAAAACCATTCGTATTTGTTAAATTATGCCAAGCATAACTACTCAAAGTATTAAAGTTAGTTCCTGTTCCTGTTTGGTTATTTAATCTTGTCCATGGACCATTGTTTACAGATATTTCGACAACTCCACAATCATAACCTGGATCATTATTAGTTTTATGTTTATTTCTAAATCTTAAGATAGGATCTGAAGTAACTGTAGAGAAATCAAATTGAGGAGAAACCAAAGCAGCTTCTTCATCACCTGAACCACCATAATTACCAATTAATTTAGTTACGTATGCATTTGGAGCAGAATATGCACTATTCATAAACGTTTTAACTGGTGTACCTAATTCCCATGAATTAAAACGTCCATTTAAAGCTACTGTTGTCCAGCCCGAATTACCAACAGCATCAAAATTTTGTACATATGGAAGACTAGAAACAATTGGTGAAGTAGTAAAACTATCTTGATTACTATATGCAGTACCAACACTATTAATAGCATAAGCACGGTAATAATATTTTGTTGAATGTGTTAACGCAACCATATTAAAATTAAAAGACCCTAAAGCTACATTTGGTGTTGTAACAGAATCAATAACTCCTGAAGCTCCAATAGTTGGTAAAGATGAAGTACTAAAAACTACACCACTAACTGTTATCGGATCACCTCCATCATTTACTATTGTACCTCCAACAGTGGCAACTGTAGTACCAATTGCAGAAGCAACATTACTATTTATTAAGGCTAAAGTTGCGCTTGCATTAGTTGTAAATGTGCTATCAGCACCATAACTAGTACCAACCGCATTTTTAGCATAAGCACGATAATAATAAGTAGTAGCATTGCTTAAACCTGAAATATTTTTACTAAATAAACCAATAGTGGCTAATGGACTAGAAGCTGAATCAACCACTCCAACAGCACCTCTTACTGGTGATGGTAATGTACTAAATACAACACCACTTTCAGTTATTGTTGCATTTCCATTACTAATTATATTACCCGATAAAGTTGCAATATTGGTAGTAATTCCTGATTTAGTACCAGTAACAACTGTAGGAGCTACAGGAGGGAAAACCTCTATATTATCAACCGCCCAACCTTCATTAGTGCCAAAGAAAGTAACTGTAGTACTTTCAAAACGCAATCTAACTTTTACATTTGATTGACCGGCAGCCCCTGTTAACTTAGTGGTACTTTGAATCCAACCATTTGACTGTGTTGCATATCCTGTAGAATTTCCAGTAAATACAGCCCCAGAGGTAGTTGTCCAAAAATTATTCGGTCCGTTATACCAAGCCAAACTTCCATTTGAACTATTAAAATTAGTACCAGTGCCAAAATTATTATCTAATGCAGCCCAAGGGCCATTATTGATAGAAATTTCAACAATTGCTAAGTCTACTCCAGATATTGTACGAAACTTATGTTGAAATCTTAAAATTGGATCTACTGTTTGCGAAGAGAAATCAAACTGAGGAGACGTTAAAGCTGCATTAGTGCTATTTGCATAATTACCAGTAATATTAGTAACCCATGCATTAGGAGCACTAAATGCATTGTTAATATTAATTTTTGCAGGAGTACCTAACTGCCAAGGATTAATTACACCAGACACAGTATTAGCACCCCATCCATTATTATTATTAACTGTATCAAAGTTTTGACTATATGGCAAAACGGATATTATTGGAGATGTAGTAAAACTGTCTTGGGTACTATATGCTGTTCCGATACTATTAATAGCATATGCACGATAATAGTATTTAGTTGAGTGAGTTAAACCTGCCAATGTAAAATTAAATGAACCAGAAGAAATATTTGGTGTTGTTACAGAATCAATAACACCTGCTCCACTAATTGTGGGTAAAGAAGAAGTTGAAAAAACTACACCACTTAATGTTATTGGGTCGCCTCCATTGTTAACAATAGTACCACCAATTACTGCACTTGTAGCCTGAATTAAAGTTGCTGTGTTTCTATTTATTGAAGCAATGGTTGAACTTGCATTGGTTGTAAATACACTATCAGGTCCGTAAGTTATGCCCACATCATTTTTAGCATATGCACGGTAATAGTATGTTGTAGAATTATTTAAACCACTAATACCTCTAGAAAATACACCTGAAGTAGCTAAAGGACTTGAAGCTGAATCTACAACACCTAAAGCACCACGAACTGGAGCTGGAGATGTGCTATAAACAACTCCACTTTCAGTTATAGCACTATACCCATTGAATAAAATATTACCACTAAGTGTAGCTGAATTTGATGTGATATTTGAATTACTATTAGTAGAAACAGAAGGACTGACAGGTAAAAATACTTCAATATTATCAATTGCCCAGCCCTCATCTACAAATCCATCAGCCCAGAAACGGAATCTTACTTTTACATTTGATTGCCCCATAGCTCCGGTTAATGGAGTTATTGAAGTAATCCAACCATTAACTTGAGAGGCATAGGCCGAACTTAAATCATTAAATTTATTAGCACCTAAAGTTCCATTACCAGCACTATTATTATACCATGAAGTACTATTAAGTGTGTTAAAATTAGATCCAGTACCTGTGTTATTATCTAACCTTGTCCAAGCGCCATTATTGATAGATATTTCAACAACGCCACCATCCCAATCAACATCATTCGACTCATCAAATTTATGCTTAAAACTAATTACAGGAGTAACAGTTAATCCAGAAAAATCAAATTGTGGAGAAGTTAAACCACAGTCTTCAGTTCCTAAATAATTACCCGATAATTTGGTAACAAAACAATTTGGTGCAGAAAAAGGACCGTTTAAATTTGTTTTTGTAGGACTTCCCTTTTCCCAAGCATTGGTTCCTCCATTTATTGTATTTGTAGTCCAATTAGTAGTAGGTGCATCAAAATTTTCACTGTATGGCAATGCAGAAACTATTGGGGCAGTAGTGAAACTATCCTGTACGCTATAAGCAGTACCAATACTATTAATAGCATAAGCACGGTAGTAATATTTTGTGGAATGAGTTAATCCTCCTAAAATGAAGTTAAATGACCCAGAAGAAATATTTGGATTTGTAACCGAGTCAACCACACCTAAACCTCCTATAGTTGGCATAGAGGTAGTAGCATATACAACACCACTTGTAGTTATTGGATCACCTCCATTGTTAACTATTGTTCCTCCTATATTAGATGAATTAGTCGATACTCCAGTAGCACCAATACTATTTATGCTAGCAATAGTAGAACCTGAATTGGTAGTAAAAGTACTATCTGCACCGTAAGTTGTACCAATACTATTAATGGCATAAGCACGATAAAAATAAGTAGTTGAGTTATTTAATCCCACAATATCTTTTGTAAAAGAACCTGAGATAGCAATTGGGGTTGTTATTGAATCAATAACTAAAGGATCACCAATTGTAGGACTAGGACTTGTTCCAACAACAACTCCACTAGTTGTAATGGCTGGAAATGTATTACCTACTATAATACCAGAAAGTGTTACTGAATTTGTTAAAACATTAGTTTTAGTACCTGTTATCATTATAGGCGCAGCAGGAGTTGGTGGAGCAAATTGATAAATTTGACCTGTGGCAGGCTTTGTGTTTATATTCGTTGTTTCAACTGTGTAACTAACTGAGGGAGTAGCACTAGAACCATTTAAAGAAAGAAATTTATTGGTTCCGGTTGTCACGCTTGATATACCAATAGAAGCAGATGTAAAACTTACTGGGGTAGTTTCTTGACGGTATATAAATTGAATATTACCAGAGTTTTTAAATAACTTTACTTGAAAAGAGATAGTAGATCCGCCCTGAAACTGCCAATCAACATCAAGCCATTCTGCAGTAAAAACGCTATCAGTTGTAGCGGCAATATAATCTGTTTTGTAGGTGAAGGTAATACCTGACCCATCATGGTCGTCCCATAAAGGAGCTAAAATTGGCCTAGCAGCAGAAATACCAGAAGTTAAGTTATTAGTCCATGCATTTTCTGTCATAGAGCCTATTAAACTTAACCAACCATTAGTACAGCCAGCAGCAGTGTTGTAAGTAGCTCCATCGTAATTAAAGTTAAATCCTAATGGAATATTATTATAATATCCATCATCAGAAGTACCTCCAGATAAAGTCATTATTGTACCACCAGTAAGGGGTACAAAGGTTCCAGAACTTGCTGAAAAAACATAATTTGAAACTTGAGCTTGTAATACACCATTAAAAACACTTATAAATAAGAGTATTAATAATGAAAAAGATAAATTAAAATTGAGTTTTGTAGTAATTTTTTTCATGAAATTTTTATTAATTTTACTAAGACAATTATAATTAAATTCTTCTTAAAAAAAAATCTTATTGATATATTTTTCAATGACAAAAAATAGCCGCTAAAAGGCTTTAATGTAATATATTCGCACACCCTATTTTTAACTAAAACTGTGACAAAATACAATGTAATTGGCTTAATGAGTGGCACTTCTATGGATGGAGTGGATATAGCTTATTGCGAATTTTTGTTCGAAAATCAAAAATGGAACTTTCGAATTAAAGAAGCCAAAACCATTCCGTATGACCAAAATTGGATAGTTCGCTTATCTCAATTGCACAAACAACCTATTTATTTATTCCCTAAAACAGATGCGTTCTATGGTAGATATTTGGGTAAAATTACAAATCAATTTATTAAAGATCACAAACTTCAAATTGATTTTATTGCTTCTCATGGACATACCATTTTTCATCAACCAGAAAATGGATTTACGGCTCAAATTGGTTGCGGAGCAGGCATAAGTGTTGAGTGTGGTTTACCTGTAGTGAATAATTTCAGGGCCATGGATGTAGTTCTTGGCGGGCAAGGTGCACCATTGGTTCCAATAGGTGACCAATTTTTGTTTACCGATTACGATGCTTGCTTGAATTTAGGTGGTTTTTCAAACATTAGTTTTAAAAATAGTCAAAAAGCTTTTGATATTTCGCCATGTAATATGGCTTTTAATTTATTGGCGAATGAGCTCCATTTACCATTTGATGAGGATGGAAATATGGCAGCAAATGGATGTATTAATGATTCATTATTAAATGCCTTTAACAACATTGATTTTTATAAAATAAATAATGCTAAATCTTTGGGAATTGAATGGTTTAACCAATCATTTTTGCCAATATTAAATCAATTTGAAAATGAATCAATAGCGAATAAAATGGCTACCATTAGCTTACACATAGCTCAACAAATAGCCAAAGTAATAAACTCGGAAAATATTGATAATGTATTGGTTACAGGAGGAGGAGCCTACAATAAAATCTTAGTAAAAAACATTCAAACACTAACCAAAACTAAAATCGAAATTCCTGATGCTTTAACTATCAATTACAAAGAAGCGTTGATATTTGCTTTTTTAGGTGTGTTAAGAATAAGGAACGAAATCAATATATTAAAATCAGTAACTGGAGCAGTAAGTAATAGCATTGGCGGTGCTTTACATGGAAATTTTAGCAGGTTGATTGGGAAATTACAAGATTAGAAAATTATAAAATACAAAAATAACTTAGTACTAAGTACTATAAACTAACAACTATAAACTATTATGCAATTAGATAAATTAATAAAAAAATACGAAGACAAACAACCTGAAATTGTTTTTGAATGGAAAGACACTGAAACCGAAGCTGAAGGCTGGGTAGTTATTAACTCATTACGCGGAGGTGCTGCAGGCGGAGGAACGCGTATGCGCAAAGGTTTAAACAAACACGAAGTTACCTCGTTAGCCAAAACAATGGAAATTAAATTTACCATTGCAGGACCAGCTATTGGTGGTGCTAAAAGTGGTATTAACTTTGATCCTGCTGATCCTCGTAAAAAAGGTGTTTTAGAGCGTTGGTATAAAGCAGTTATGCCATTGCTTAAAACTTACTACGGTACAGGTGGCGATTTAAACGTAGATGAAATACACGAAGTAATTCCAATTACTGAAAAGTTGGGTTTATTGCATCCGCAAGAAGGTGTTGTAAATGGACATTTTAAAGTAAGTGCAGAGTCAACAAAAAAACGTATTGCTAATTTAACAGAAGGTGTTTCAAAAAAATTAACCGACTTACGTTTTATTCCTGCTGATGACAAAAACTTAGTTACAGCAGATATGATTACTGGTTTTGGTGTAGCCGAGGCAGTTCGTCATTATTATGGAATTTGGGGCGGAAATGTAAACATGAAACGTGCCATTATTCAAGGATGGGGTAATGTTGGAGCTGCTGCTGCTTATTACCTTAGTTTATATGGTGTAATGATAGTTGGTATTATTGATAGAAACGGTGGTTTAATTAATAATAATGGCTTTTCGAAAGAAGAAATTAAAGACCTTTTCTTAAACAAACAAGGTAATACTTTGGTACATCCTGATATGTTGAGTTTTGAAGAAGTAAATTCAAAAATTTGGGATATTGGAGCTGAAATATTTGTACCTGCTGCTGCATCGCGTTTATTAACGCAAGAGCAAGTAGATAGAATGGTAGAAAACGAATTAGAAGTAATAAGCTGCGGTGCTAATGTGCCTTTTGCCGACCAAGAAATATTCATGGGACCAATAGCTAATTATACTGATGATAGAGTGGCTGTAATCCCTGATTTTATTGCTAATTGTGGCATGGCTCGCGTATTTGCATATTGCCAAAGCAATGATGAAGTAGATACAACTGACGAAGCTATTTTTAAAGATTCATCAAAAATTATTTGGGAAGCCATGATGCGCTTACATCAATTTAATCCAAAACATACAGGCTTTTTGAAAAAAGGCTTAGAAATGGCTTTGGTTAATTTGGTGAAGTAAGGTTAAAATTGTTGGATGGTTGGATGGTTGAATTGTTTTTTTTACATTATAACTTAAAACTGTTTCCACTGATAAACTAATTAACATAATCAACCAATAACCCAATTAACATAGAAACGAATGCGAGAAACATTAGAGATAAAATTTTTAGAAAATCCGTTGCGCGAATACCTTATTTGCGCAGCGATTTTGCTATTAGGCTTTTTGCTAAAACGATTGTTTGCAAATATTATTAGCAAGCAAACTTTCCGCATATTTAAAGGCATTACCAATAACGAATTTTACGATAAATTTTTAGAATTAATAAGAACACCTTTTGAGCAGTTAATTTCATTAATTATCATTTTTGTGGCTTTTAATAGGCTTAACTTTCCAGAAGCTTGGAATTTTGATAAAATAGAAAAGTTTGGTGTGCGTTGGGTGCTTGAAGCTGTTTTTGAAATTGCCTTAATTACTGTTATTACCAAACTAGTGTTAAAGGCAATAGATTTTATAGCATACGTTTTAACCGAAGGAGACTTAGAACATGTAAATGTAGATTTGATTAGGTTTTTAAAAGAATTAACAAAGATAATTGTAGTGATTTTTGCTTTCTTTATAACTTTAGGTTTAGCTTTTGAAGTAAACATTACAGCACTAATAGCCAGTTTAGGAATTGGAGGTTTAGCGATAGCTTTAGCTGCGCAAGACACCATAGCAAATCTATTTGGTTCATTTATTATTTACTTAGATAAACCTTTTAAAGTTGGCGATCAAATTGAAATTTCGGATGTAAAAGGAGTAGTGGAACGTGTAGGATTTAGGACCACTCGTGTAAGAACTTTAGATAGAACTTTGGTAACTGTTCCTAATAAAAAAATGGTTGATTCAACACTTAATAATATTAGTTTGAGTCACGAAAGAAGGGTTAAATTTACTTTACAATTAACCTATGGCAGCCAATCAAAAAATATTTTAAAAATAATCGATGAAATAAAATCAGTGATTGAGAAAAATACCGAAACAAGTGATGAAATGACTGTTCATTTTACTGACTTCGACTCCAGTTCACTAAATATATTGGTTATTTATTTTGTAAAATCGAATATTTATGATGCAATGGCCAGAGTGAAGGAAGAAATAAATGTGCAGATATTGGAAATTGTGGAACAAAATAATTGCCAATTTGCATACCCAACACAAACGGTATTTTTAGGAAAATAAAAAAAGCCTTGTAAAACTTTCGTTATACAAGGCTTTTCCATTATTATAAAATTTACTAATCTACATTATCGTGTAAAAAAGAATTATTGGTTTTTATTTCCGATTTACCGGTGGTTAAATCTTCAAACAAACTTAAACGCGATATTTGAGGTTCAGAGCTATGTGGCACATCATCTAATTTTTTGTTACGTCTTAAATATGCTGGCTCCTTTTCTAAGTCGCGTAAACCTTGAGGATTATTAATAGTAATATTTAAATTTTTTAGCTCCTTTATACGTTGAATTTGACGTTCAATTTTTTTATCTTGTTCTGTATTAGAAGTTACCTCATATTCGTCATTTAAACCATAAGTTCTAGTTACCGGTGCGGGATCACTTTCCGTAAAAGTTGGCATTTCAAAGGTTTGCCTATCTTCAACAAAATCAATAGCATCAGTTATCATAAACGATTCATCAATTTTCAATTCAATTGAGCTATTTTCAACAATTTCCTCTTCTTGTACTTCTTCTACTCTTAATTCAAAACGTAATTCTTCATCATTCACCTCTTCAGCTTTAGGTTCTTCTTCAAGTAAATTTATTCTAATTGGCTCTTCTACTTTACGTTCAGTTTGTTTTACCTCAACAGTGTTGTTAATTGTATTATTAGGCGAGGGATTAGGATTGGTTTGAACAACTTGTACCACCTCTGGTTTAGTATCTACAATGGTAGGCTTTACAACAATCGTATTTTGAGGAACATTTTCTCCAATGGTAGAACCCACAATTACTTTATTTTCGCGTGGTTTGCTATCAAAACCAGTAGCAATTAAAGTTACAGAAATTTTGTTTCCTAATGTTTCATCGAAACTGGTTCCTAATATTAACTCAGCGGTTAAACCACTTTCGTTTTGAATGTATGATGAAATTTGCTCAAACTCCTCCATTAACACTTCTTCGGTTCCCGATGAAATGTTTAATAAAATATTTTTAGCGCCTAGAATTTGATTATCGTTTAATAATGGTGAAGCCAATGCAGACTTAACAGCCACTAAAGCCCTATCTTCACCTTCGGCCATAGCACTACCCATTAAGGCAACACCACTTGTTTTCATTACCGTTTTTACATCTTCAAAATCCACGTTAATATAACCTGGATGTGTAATAATTTCGGCAATACCTTTAGCGGCAGTAGTTAAAATGTTATTGGCATGTCCAAACGCTTCGCGTAGCGCTAAATTGCCGTACATATCTTTAATTTTATCGTTGCTAATAATTAGCAAACAATCAACAGAGCGTTTTAAATTTTCTAAACCTTCGTCTGCAAAAGTTTTTCTACGTTTACCTTCAAAATTAAATGGAGTAGTAACAATACCTACTGTTAAAATATCCATTTCTTTAGCTGTTTTGGCTATAATTGGAGCAGCACCTGTTCCAGTTCCGCCACCCATACCAGCTGTAATAAAAAGCATTTTGGTATTTACCCCAAGCATATCAATAATATCCTCAATGGCCTCCATAGCAGCTTTTTTACCCACTTCAGGATTAGCACCCGCACCTAAACCTTGGGTTAAGCTTGCACCTAACTGTATTTTATTGGGAATTGCACTAGCTTCTAACGCTTGCAAATCGGTATTACAAATAATAAAATCAACTCCTTTTATTCCTTGGTCATGCATGTGATTTACAGCATTTCCTCCGCCTCCACCAACGCCAATCACCTTAATAATGGATGACTTTTCCTTAGGTAAATTAAATTTCAATCTTGTTTCCATGGTATTATTTTTTTGCCCAAAACAATTATTTAAATTTACAATTGCTAAGTGCGATTTTTACTTTCATTTATTTTAACACAAAAACTAAAAGTCTTTCATGTCTTCATCGTTAAACATCCAATTATTATATTTTTTAACCAAGCCTTTTAATAAACCACCTGTTTTAGGTTCTTTTTTATTTATTGGCTCCACATCTTCTTTGATATCCTCATCATCAAAATTTACACCCTCAAAACCTTTAATTACCAAACCAACGGCTGTGGCATACATTGGGCTTTTAATTTCTTCAATATGCGATTTTCCTAAATGCTCATTGGCGTAACCAATACGAGCATCCATGCCAGTTACCAATTCTACCAACATAGTTAAATGTTTTAATTGAGAACCACCACCAGTTATAACGATACCAGCATTCAATTTCTTTTCTAAACCTGAAGCTTTTATTTCATATAATACCGATTCAAAGATTTCTTCTACCCTAGCTTGAATAACTAAAGCCAAATTTTTTATTGAAACTTCTTTTGGCGAACGACCTCTAAAACTTGGAATAGTAACAATTTCGTTATCTTTATTTTGTTCAGCCAATGCAGATCCAAATTTTGTTTTTAGTAATTCCGCTTGGTTACGCAACACTTGACAACCTTCTGTAATATCTTCAGAAATAATATTACCACCAAATGGTATAACTGCAGTATGGCGTATGATGCCATTTTTAAAAATAGCAACATCAGTTGTTCCACCACCTATATCCACCAAACAAACGCCTGCTTCCATTTCCTCATCGGCCAAAACAGCATCTGCACTTGAGATAGGCTCTAAAATTAAACCTGCAACAGATAAATTAGCACGTACCACTGATTTATTAATGTTTTTTATGGCATCAATATGACCAGTAATGATATGAAAATTGCTCGATAAACGAACACCTGTCATACCAATTGGTTCAGTTACATCTACAATATCATCTACAGTAAACTCCTGAGGTAAAACATGAATAATTTTATCACCCGGAGGTAATGCCAAATTATGAGTATCTTTAATTAAACGCTCTACGTCTTCTTTACTAATTTCATCTTCAGTATTTATACGGCTAATGCTATTGCGGTGTTGCAAACTTTTTATATGCTGACCAGCAATACCAACGTGTACCGAAGATATCTCAATTTTAGTAATTTTTGATTGAGGATTTTTACTTACACTTTCCTTAGCTTTTTCAATAGCCTCGTTAATAGCTTGTACCGTTTTATCAATATTTCTTACCTCACCACGGATTACACCGAAACTCTCGGCTTTACCCATGCCAAGAATGTCAATTTTGCCATGTTCATTTTTTGTACCAACAATTGCGCAAACTTTTGTGGTTCCAATATCTAACCCTACTACAATTTTTAATTCTTGAACTTGCATTTTTTTAAATTTTATTGAAAAAACTTTTTTTTATTATTTACAAACAACTTGTTTATCAAACCTAACATCTATGGTTTTATACTTATTCCAACCTACTCTACTTAAACCTTCCTTATAGAAAATCATTAGCTTTTCGAACTTGGCTTCCAATTCGTTAGCACCACCAAACAAAATTTGATGGTTACCAATTTTTGGAATTAAAATAAACTCATTATCCCTTGTTACAAATATCTGTTCTATCTGTGCTTTCCAAAATATTTGTTTATCAACATAAGAGGCTATTTTATATAGTTCATTAGCTACAAAACTATACACTGTATCGCCCGGCTTACTCCTTTCAAAAATATTACCATTAGCAATGGGCACATGAGCAGTAAATTTATCGGATGTTTGAAATTTCACCCCAAATTTATCCATGTAAAAATTAACTCCATTATAGCGGTAAAGCCTAAGTATTGGCTCGCGTTGGTTAATTTTAACATACACATTTCCGCTCAAATCGTTATATACTTTAGATTCTTGCAAAAAAGTGTTTTCTGTTAATTTTTTTTCTAAATAACTGGTATTCAAATCTTGCACCTTGGCATTGGCTATATCGCTTAAATTGCCATTTTCAGTGATGGTTTTTACTACCTTTTTACGGCTAAAAAACTCAATATTTTCGGGGTAAATTTGAATAATAACTTTTTTTACAGCCAGTTCTTTTTCTTGATTATTGGTAAATGAAACCGCAAAAACCAAACCGCAGCCAAGCACAAGCCATATAAAAACAAGGCCTAGCTTTTTAAACACTTTGATTTTTCTATCACTTATCCACTTCATTTTTATTTGCTCTGTTTTTTCTTAAAATACGTTTCTCCCGATAGTTATCGGGAAAGCTCAACGACCACTCTCGGTCATTGAGCTTGTCCGATAGCTATCGGACGAAATGATTTTCAATCTTATTTCTCTAAAATTTCTTTGATTGGTTTTATCAATAAATCAATATCGCCAGCGCCTAATGTTAAAAATACTTTTGGCTGATTGGTTTTTACAGCTTCTAACAATTCGGCATTGCTTACCAAATGCTTTTTAGAAGTAATTTTATCCAAAATTATTTTTGAGGTAACTCCTTCAATTGGTAATTCGCGAGCAGGATAAATATCCAACAAAAACACCTCGTTGGCAATTGATAAACTTTCAGCAAATCCGTCTACAAAATCGCGGGTACGTGTAAACAAATGAGGTTGAAAAGCCACTACAATTTCATTTTCAGGATACATATTTTTTACTGACGAAACAATAGCCCTTAACTCTTCAGGATGATGGGCATAATCGTCAATATAAATTTGATTTTCCGATTTTATAATGTATTCGAACCTACGCTTAACACCTTTAAAACCTAGCAATGCATCGCGTAATTCACTTTCGGTTACACCACTCATTAAACAAGCTGCGCTTGCTGCTACTGCATTTTCAACATTATGCAAACCTGGAATTCCTAATTGTAAACCAAGTATTTCAGTGCCTTTATAAACCAAATCAAAAGTATAATCCCCTTTGGTAATTTTTATATTTTTAGCGTATATATCAGCTTCGGTTTGAATAGAATAAGTAAGATAATTTACCGATAAATCATCAATTAAATCAAGCTCTTTTTTTATAATAAGCGTTCCACCACTTACCAACTTATTGGTATAATCCAAAAACGATTTTTTCAATTCATTGTGCTCACCATAAATATCCAAATGATCCGCATCGGTTGAAGTAATGATAGCAATGCTTGGATGCAACGTTAAAAATGAACGGTCAAATTCATCAGCTTCAATAACTACAAATTGTTGACTTGTTGAATTGTTGATTGGTTGATTACTAGTTATTGATTCGGAAAAGTTACTAATCAACTTCGAACTTTGAACTTCGAACTTTGAACTAGTAAGTAATAAATTGGTATTATAATTCGTTGAAATTCCGCCTAAAAAGGCATTACAGTCAACTGAACTTTGTTTTAAAATATGAGCAATTAAAGTAGATGTGGTAGTTTTGCCATGAGTACCAGCTACTCCAATTGTTTGGTGATTTTGGCTTATTAAACCTAGAACCTGTGAACGTTTTAAAATATTGAATCCATTATTTTTAAACCAAGCCCACTCTTGATGATTAGCAGGAATGGCAGGAGTTAATACTACTAAACAGTTGTCAGTTGACAGTTGATAGTTGATAGCCTTTTCAACATTATCATCAAAATGAATATCAATTCCTTCTTTAATCAACTCATTGGTTAAAGCGGTAGGTGTTTTATCGTAACCCATTACTTTTATACCCAAATGGTTAAAATAACGAGCAATGGCACTCATGCCAATACCGCCAATACCAAGGAAATATGCTGTTTTTATATTTTTTAAATCCATGAAATTACTTCATTAATTTGATTACTTCATCTACTATTAACTCGGCTGCATTGGGCATGGCAAAAGTATTTATTTGATTAACCAATTCAGCTTGTTTATTTTCATTGGTTATTAAGTTTAACGTTTCACTAACCAAGTTATTTTTTGCATCTACATCTTTTACCAAAATAGCTGCATTTTTATTTACCAAAGCCATTGCATTTTTTGTTTGATGGTCTTCGGCCACATTTGGCGAAGGCACCAAAATAACAGGTTTAGCCACTTGTGCTAACTCAGCTATGGAAAGTGCGCCTGCTCTCGAAATTACAACATCTGCTGCTGCGTAAGCCATGTCCATCTCGTAAATGAAATGTTGAATGTTGAATGTTGTCCCGATAGCTATCGGGAGTTGAATGTTATCTGCCTTATCAAAGTTTTTACCTGTTTGCCAAATAAGGTTTACGTTGGCTTCTTTTATTTTATCTAATCCTTCAAAAATGCTTTCGTTAATGGTGCGTGCTCCCAAGCTTCCGCCTATTACCAAAATGGTTTTTTTATTAGCATCTAACTTAAAAAACGCCATTGCTTGTTGTTTCTTACTCGAAACATCCAACAAATCTTGACGAATAGGATTACCCGTTTTTACCAACTTATTAGCTGGAAAAAACTTTTCCATATTGTCGTAAGCCACACAAATGGTATTTACTTTATCTTTTAATATTTTATTGGTAATACCCGCATACGAGTTTTGCTCATGTATTAAAGTTGGCAGTTTTTTTAACGATGCTACATAAAGCATCGCACTACTTGCATAACCACCAAAACCTATAACAGCATCGGGTTTAAACCTATTGATAATTCCAAACGATTTTAAAATACTTGAAACAACCTTAATAGGAAACAATAAATTTTTATAAGTAATTCTACGTTGCAATCCACTAATCCACAATCCTTCTATTTTATAACCCGCTTTAGGAACTTTTTCCATTTCCATTCTATCGCTAGCGCCCACAAATAAAAACTCCACTTCATTGTTGAGTCTTTTTTGCAATGCTTGTGCTACCGCAATGGCAGGGTAAATATGGCCTCCTGTACCTCCAGCGCTAATTATTATTTTCTTCTTGCTATTCATTTTTAAAAAATAGTTTGTTATAAATAGTCCTAAGTTGTTATAAAATTATTGTTTTTTGAATCTACATTACTATTGGCTTCCTCCATGCTATCAGCTTGAATATACCTGCTTACACTCATTATCAATCCCAATGTTATAAATGTAAAAATAAGTGAGGTTCCTCCTTTACTTACTAAAGGTAAAGTTAAACCTGTAACAGGAAATAAACCTACTGCTACCGCCATGTTAATTAATGCTTGCAGCACCAATTGAAAAGACAAACCAACCGCTATTAATGCTCCAAAAGCTTTGGGTGCCTTTTTTATAATATTGATGGTTCTATACATAAACCATAAATATAAAAACAGCATAAATATGCCTAAAAATAATCCATACTCTTCAATGATAATGGCATAGATAAAATCGGCATAAGCTTCGGGCAAAAAGTTACGCTCTACACTTTGACCAGGACCTTTTCCAAACAAACCACCTGTAGCAATAGCTATTTTAGCATGATCCGCTTGAAAACTATCTTTTTCTTTAACTTTATTTCTTCCCGTTTGAGCCGATTTATTTTCAAAATTGGTAAATGCTGTTATCCTTCCTTTCCATGTTTCAAATCGTCCAACACCCTCAATTAACTTTGGTGGAGCAAACAATAAAAACATAGCAAACAAAACAGCACAAACCAACCCAACAGCGCCAATTTTGATTAAATAAATAACCTTAACTCTACCTAAGTACATTACTAAAATACAAGTCATAAAAAGCACCAATGCGGTACTTAAATTGTCTTTAGCAATTAACATGCATGTTAAAGTTATATGACCCAATAATGGATAAATTACTTTCTTTAAGTCATCCAATTCATCTTTGTATTTAGCCAAGGTTCTAATGGTATAAAGCAAAATTGCCACCTTAGCAAAATCGGACGATTGAAAAGTAAAAAAACCAAACGAAAGCCATCGTTTTGCCCCATTTATAGTTACACCAAAAAGGATAGTAGCAATTAACAAGGCATAGGATATGTAGAGCAAAAACCGTGATATCCCCATGAAATTTTTATAATGTATGGTATGAATATACAGCATCATGGTATATCCAATAAATATATACATTCCATGTTGAAACAAGTAAAAAATGGTACTGTGTTTATAACGGTACGACAACCAACTGGCAGAACTATACACAGCCAATAATCCCCATAATGATAAAATCAATATGATGAAGAACATGGCTCTGTCTCCCTTTGGTTTTAAATACTGTATAATACTCATTTTTACTTTTTATAATCAATTTGGTTTTGGTAAAACCTATTAATTTATGTTTATCAAATTACTATAAACTTCTAACCGCATTTTTAAACATACGGCCGCGTTCTTCATAATTTTTAAACAAATCGAACGAAGCGCAAGCAGGCGATAACAAAACACATTCGCCAGCTTTGGCCAATTGTTTTGCTACTTTTACAGCTTCGTTAGCACTAGTAGTATTTACAATCATGTCTACATCTTTACTAAATGCTTCATGAATTTTAGTATTGTCTAAACCCATGCAAACAATGATGCGCACTTTTTCTTTTACCAAATCTTTAAGCATGGTATAATCATTGCCTTTATCGGTTCCACCAGCAATCCAAACTACTGGTTTATCCATACATTCTAAAGCATACCAAGCAGCATTTACATTGGTGGCTTTTGAGTCGTTAATAAATTGTATGCCATCAACCGAGGCTACATTTTCTAAACGGTGTTCTACATTTTTAAAATCGGTTAGCGCTTCGCGAATAACCTCATTTTTAATTTGTAATGCCTTGCCAATTAAGGCAGCGGCAAGCGAGTTATAGGCATTATGCCTACCTCTAAGTGCAAGTTGTTGTGTTAACATTGTGAATGGATTTAATTGATTGTTTGATAATTGCACAAACATGGTTCCATCCATTACAGTTGCCCCAGCTGCAAGACTAGGGTTTAACGAGAATGGAACCATTTGTGCGTTTATATTTGTTGATTGCAAGTTTGCGGTTGTTAATTCATCATCGGCACAATACAAAAAGTAATCTGCGGCAGTTTGATTTTGTGTGATTCTGAATTTTGAGTTTATATAGTTTTGTATTTCGTAATTATATCGGTCTAAATGATCGGGTGTTATATTAGTTAATACAGCAATGTTTGCATGAAATTCATACATATCATCTAATTGAAAACTGCTTATTTCTAATACAAAATAATCGTATTGTTTTTCGGCAACTAAGCGCGCAAAACTCACACCAATATTACCTCCACAGGCTACATTTAAACCTGCTTTTTGTAATAAATGATATACCAATGAGGTAACGGTAGTTTTGCCATTAGTTCCAGTTATAGCTACAATGTATGCATTGGTGTAACGAGCTGCAAACTCTATTTCACTAATGATAGAAATATTCAAAGAACGAAGCTTTTTTATAAGCTCATTTTTTTCGGGAATACCCGGACTTTTTATAATTTCATCAGCATTTAAAATCAATGCTTCAGTATGTTGTAATTCCTCGAAAGCAATAGCATGCTGCAACAATTCCTCTTTGTATTTTTGAGGTATTGCTCCTTTATCTGACACAAATACATCAAAGCCTTGTTTTTTAGCTAAGATGGCTGCACCTGTTCCACTTTCTCCGCTTCCAAGTATTACTATTCGTTTCATATTCTAGTTCTTAGGTTGATTAGTATTTAAATATTTCATCATTCAAAAATCCTAAATCATAATTCCTATCGTACTTTTAAAGTAATGATGGTGATGATTGCTAGCATGATTCCAATAATCCAAAAACGGGTAACAATTTTTGATTCGTGGAAACCTAATTTTTGATAATGGTGATGCAACGGAGACATTTTAAAAAGTCTATTTGCCCTGGCATATTCAATACCATGTTTGCGCTTTTGATATTTAAAATAATACACTTGAAGTATTACCGATAAATTTTCAACTAAGAACACACCACATAAAATTGGAATCAATAATTCTTTACGAACCATAATGGCAAATACTGCTATGATTCCTCCTAAAGACAATGAACCTGTATCGCCCATAAATACTTGAGCAGGAAAAGCATTGTACCATAAAAAACCAATACATGCACCAACTAACGCACCACCAAAAATTACCATTTCGCCAAGGTTAGGAATGTACATTACACCCAAATATTCAGAGAAAACCAAGTTACCACTTACATAAGCAAAAATACTGAGAACCAAAGCTATAATAGCCGATATACCAGCTGCCAGGCCATCAATGCCATCTGTAATATTTGCACCATTGGAAACAGCAGTTATAATAAAAGTTACAACTACTAAAAATATCAAATAATTGTATTGCTCAAAACCATCCCAAATCCAAGTCAATAAATATTTATAATCAAACTCAGTTGATTTAAAAAATGGAATGGTAGTAGTAGTGGCCTTCTCATCTTTCGAGTACATAATTTGACCGTCAATAACTGTTTGTTGTAAATTATTAGCCTTTATAAACTCAGTGGTTACATCTTGAGGTTTGTAAAAATCTTTCGTTTTTACATGTTGGTTGTAATACAATGTGGTAGCCACAATTACACTGATACCAACTTGTCCAACTATCTTAAATCTACCTGCTAAACCTTCTTTGTTCTTTTTAAATACTTTTATGTAATCATCTAAAAAACCAACTAAACCAAGCCAAATGGTAGTAATTACTGCCAAAATAATATACACATTATTGATGCGAGCAAACAATAAAGTTGGCAATAAAATAGCGGCTAAAATGATTAATCCACCCATAGTGGGTGTGCCAACTTTAGCCTTTTCGCCTGCTAAACCAAGGTCTCTAATTTCGTCAGCCACTTGTAATCTTCTTAATTTTGCAATTAAGTTTTTACCATAAATCATTGATATGGTTAACGATAATATAATAGCCATAGCTGCCCTGAATGAAATGTATTGAAACACGCCAGCTCCCGGAATATTAAAGGTATTATTCAAATAGTCAAAAAGGTAATACAACATATTGTTAGTTATTTTATAGTTCTAATTTTTTATTTATTTCATTAATTCAAACATCTCTTTCAACACTTCTTTGTCATCAAAATGATGTTTTACACCTTGAATTTCTTGGTAAGTTTCGTGGCCTTTGCCAGCTACTAAAATGATATCGCCTTTTTGAGCCATACTTACAGCAGCCTTAATTGCCTCTTTTCTATTACTAATTCTAAGTGTTTTTTTGTAATGCAAAGGATCAACACCTTTTTGCATTTCATCTAATATTGCTTCTGGGTCTTCGTTACGAGGATTATCAGAAGTAAAAATTACTTTATTGCTCATTTTAGTTGCCACATCGGCCATAACTGGGCGTTTAGCAGCATCTCTATTTCCACCACAACCCACTACTGTTATTAGCTGTTCGTTGTTGGTTCTTATTCCATTAATGGTTGAAAGAATATTTTTTAAAGCATCGGGTGTATGCGCATAATCTACAATGGCTACTATACCGCTTTCTGATTTCATAAAATCGAAACGACCATTTACTGAATGTAAACTTGATAAATGTGTAATGATTTCTTGTTTATCTTTTCCTAATAAAAAAGCGGCTCCATAAACTGCTAATAAATTGTAAGCATTAAACTCACCAACTAATCTAAACCAAGCCTCATCGCCATTAATATTGATGAGCATTCCATCAAAATCGGCTTCAATAATTTTACCTTTAAAATCAGCCATTGATTTTAATGAATAAGAGTATTTTGATGCAGGGGTGTTTTGCAACATTACCTTGCCATTTCTATCGTCTTTATTGGTCAAGGCAAAGGCATCATCATTTACATCATCAAACAGCTTTTTCTTAGCCTTTATGTAATTATCAAATGTGATATGATAATCCAAATGATCGTGGGTAATATTGGTAAAAATAGTTCCAGCAAAATGCAATCCGCTGATTCTATTTTGATCTATAGCATGTGAGCTTGCTTCCATAAAACAATACTCACAACCAGCAGCTAACATTTGTCCTAAAAGCTCATTTATTCTAATAGAATCTGGTGTAGTATGTGTGCTTGGAATAACTGTTTCGTTTATTTGATTTTGAACTGTAGAAAGTAACCCTACATGATGACCAAACTTGCGAAACAAACTAAATAATAAAGTAGCAACAGTGGTTTTGCCATTGGTTCCTGTTACCGCAACAAGCTTTAATTGTTTAGAAGGATGGTTATAAAAATTAGCAGCCATCAAAGCCATAGCTTCACTGGTATTTGCTACTTGTATATAGGTAACATCAGCATTTAATTCAGTTGGTAAAACTTCACAAACAATGGCATTAACACCTTTAGTTATTACATCACCGATAAATTTATGACCATCAACCTGAGTACCTTTTACAGCAAAAAACACACTGCTACTTGTTACGTTTCGTGAGTCGTAAGTAAGCAATGTAACCTCCATATTCAAGCTACCTTGAACTGAAATGGTTTTTACTGTATCTAATATTTGTTCTAATGTTTTAGTCATAAAATTATCCTAAAATTAAATTTACTTTTAAACCTTTATTATAGTTTGCACCTGCCTTTATTGATTGTTGTTTAACTTTACCACAACCCATAATACTTACTCTTAAACCTTTACTTTCTAATAAATAAGTAGCATCCTTAGCCGACATTCCTTTTACATCAGGCATTTGTTTGGGTTTGCTTACCATAGGTAATAAGCTTAATGCATTATCCTTTTGAGAAACATTGAACCATGCACTCTCCATATCATCAACCGAATCATTTATATGCGATGAAATGCCCACATTATCAAGTATGGTTTTTACATCATCTTTATAAGCCTTTGATACTTCTGGCAAATCGTTCGAAAAACCAGTGTACGTTTCTCTTACATCTTTATGAATATTAGTAGCAGTGGCATAAATTTTATTGGCTAAATCTTTAAACACTGGCAATGCCAATTGTGCGCCATAAATCATACTGCCTTGCGGACGGATGATAACTACATAGCAACTATATTTTGGTTTTTCAGCAGGAAAATAACCACACCATGAAGCTCTATAAACCTTAGCTCCGCCTTGGTAATAATCTTCTCCACGCTGAATAATGGCAGTTCCTGTTTTACCAGCAAAGGTGTATGGTAAGTTGCCATTTTCTTTATTATATGCAGTACCATTTTTAACAACACCTTCCATCATGTTTTTAAGTTGAGCAACTGTAGCTTCACTACATATTTGCTCCTTTAAAACTTGTGTTTTAAATTCCTTAACCACTTGGCCCGCATTCATTATTTTTTTAACAAAAAATGGATTCACCATTTTACCGTTATTAGCTATAGCATTGTAAATAGTTAGCATTTGTAAAGGCGTAAGTGAAATTCCATAACCACGACTAATTGCAGATAAATCACTTTTACTCCAATACTTACTACTAGGTTTTAAGTATTGTGGTGCTTGTGCTCCATGTAATTGCAACTTCAAATTTTTATCTAAACCTAAACCATCTAAATAATCGTAATGTTTACTTGGGTTTGAATCGTAATACTTGGCTATTTGTTTAGCAAATGCAATGTTTGATGAAACTTCAAAAGCTTGCTGCATATTCAACTCAATATAACTGTGCGAATCTTCAACAGGTCGACCATACACCATTGCTCTTCCACCTTCTACATTCACCACAGATTTTGGGGTTACAAAACCATTATCTAATAAACTCATCATGGTTACCAACTTAAAGGTAGAACCGGGCTGCATTTTAGTTCTAATGGCATCATTCAATCTTTCTTCATAAGTTCCATCAGCTTTACGAGTTAAGTTGGCAATGGCTTTAATTTCGCCTGTTTCTACTTCCATTAATATAGCAGTGCCACGCATAGCCATATTACTTTTTAAAACCTTTAATAACGATTGTTGTGCTACATCTTGTAAGTTTATATCGATGGTGGAAATGATATCGCAACCATTTTCAGCTTCGTTTTTTTCTTCATTATTAATAGGCACATAAACACCACCTGTTACGCGTTGCATCATTTGCAAACCATCTTTTCCTTTTAGGTAATCATTAAAAAAGCCTTCAAGCCCAACATAATCGTCTGAATTATTATTAACAAAACCAATGGTTCTTAAAGCTAAATTTTGAAATGGCTTAACACGTTTGGTTTTAGGAATAATATACAAACCACCTGATATTTTACCCATTCTGAACAGTGGAAACTTTTGAATACGTAACAATTGTTGATGCGATACATTGAGTTTGATTAAATTATAACCCAAGCCTTTAGACCTGATATTTTTAAATAAAAATTTATAATGACTAGCTGTAGCTTGTGGAAACTCGGCATTAAACATAATGGCAAGCGAATCGACATATTTATCGAAAGTATCTTTTACCGAAAAAGCGGGAGCAGTAGCATCAATGGCTAAATCGTAAATGGGTAATGAAGTAGAAAGCAAAGCACCATTACAATCAAAAATATTGCCTCTTATAGCTTTCACTTTTTCTGACTTTACCGAAAATTTTGCCGACTCTTTTTTCCAATGATTTACTTCAACAAATTGTAATTTATAAACATAAAACACAATGGCAGCAGCAAACACGCCCATTAAGCCAAAAACGACTAGGGTACGTATTAATATTGTTTTGCGTGCGTTAATTGCCATTTTTTGTTTACTGTTTTCTTTATTCTATTGTTATTTTAGTTGGCGGAATTACCGCCTCTTTTACATAATCAGTATCTTTAGTTCGTTTGCCTTGGCTATTAAACTCCTTTAACTTTTCGGCTATATTTGATTGCCTACTGGCATTCATAATTTCGCTTAAGTTTATAATATACTGGTTGCGTAATTCTTTATTTTCTTTAGTTAATTTATCTATCTTTTTATTTAAATTATCGTTGTTATGACTACTCCATATCAACACCATTATTAAACCAAAACAAAAAAGTATAAATGGCATTTGACCAATCAACTGATTGGGGTTGAGCTTAAAATCAATATCTGATAAACGCTTAAAAGCACCTTCAATTTTTGGGGTGCTTGGCTTTTTATCTTCTTTAATTTCAGGCTCATCGCCTATAATTACTTTATTGCTCACTAGGTTGGTTTATTTATTCAATCGTTCTGCTATCCTTAATTTGGCGCTTCGCGATCGGTTATTTTCTTCTTGTTCTTTATCGGTTGCTACTATTGCTTTTTTATTTAATGGATTAAATGGCCTATTGATATTTCCAAAAAAATCTTTTTCCAAATCGCCCATTAAATTTCCGCTGTTCATGTAGTTTTTAACCAACCTATCTTCCAACGAATGGTAACTCATAATTACCAACCTACCTCCTGGTTTTATTAAACTACCACATTGCAAAAGCATTTTTTCTAGCACTGCTAACTCTTGATTTACTTCAATGCGAATGGCTTGAAACACCTGAGCAAAAAATTTAAAATCTTTAAACTTAGGCGCGTGGTGCATCAATGCTTGTTTTAACTCTCCTACTGTTTCAATATTTTTACCATTACGAGCAGCAATAATATCGGCAGCCATTTTTCGTGATTGGTGCAATTCGCCATACTTATATAATACATTAGCCAAATCATCGGCTTTGTATTCATTTATAACTGTATGAGCACTCAAAGCTTGCGTTTGACTCATGCGCATGTCTAATTTAGCATCATCAAAACGAATAGAAAAACCGCGTTCACCTTCATCAAACTGATGAGACGAAACACCTAAATCACCAAGCAAACCATCTACTTTATCAAAACCTTGGTATTGCACATGATTTTTCAAAAACTCAAAATTCTGATCAATAAAAACCAAGCGTTCATCTTTAATTAAATTTCGTTTCGCATCTTCATCCTGGTCAAATGCAATCAACCTTCCTTTTTTGCTTAACTTATTTAATATAGCACCACTATGCCCACCACCTCCATAGGTAATATCTACATAAACCCCATCAGGATTAATATTTAATGCATCTAAACACTCGTTTAACATTACTGGGTTATGGTACATTTTTTTCTTAGTTTTTAGTTCACAGTTTTTAGTTCTTAGTTCGAAGTACTTAGTACTTAGTTTAAAGAATAGTAGCTATTAATCAATTTCAATTCTCAACTCTCCGTTGGCTAACCCCGAAAGCTTTCGGGAGAACGGCAATTCATCTTTTGCTAATTGCCTATTCTTCATTTTTCCTTTTACTCATTACCTCTTCGGCTAAAGCGCTAAAGTCTTCTGGTTCGGCATTAAGCATGTTTTCGTATTCAGCTTTGCTCCATATTTCTACTTTATTTCCATATGCTAGCAAAACCAAATCACCTTTTAAATCAGCATACTCTTGCAATGACTTTGGCAACAAAACACGACTTGCAGAATCCATGTCTAATTTGCTTGCACCACGCAAAAAGTAACGTTTAAAATCGCGCTCTTTTTTAATGTAATCGCTCAACTTATTTATTTCTCCAGCAATGCTGTCCCACTCATTAGCAGGATATAATACACAGCATTTTTCGAAACCACGGTTAATAAAGAATGCATCCTTGGCTTCCGCAGGAAGTTGCTTTTTCAATGCCGCAGGAATTATCAGCCTGCCTTTGGCATCTAGTTTACATTCATATTCACCGTGTAGGTTTAGCACTTAATTTTTTTTGTTATAACGGTGTAAAAATAAAAACAAAAATCCACTTTTCTCCACTTTCCTCCACTTTTGTGCATAAATGAGGCTTTTTTATATTCACATAATGGTTTAAAGTAATTAACAATGTCGCATTTATGTAAGGCGGAGTCGGTTAATAAAGCAGTTTCAAGAATTTTAAATTTGGTGGGGAATTGTGGCGGCAAAAAGTCGCTTTTAATTAATTATGGAGCAGATATTTGGAAAAATCTTTCCCAAAAATCATTATAGTGATATATAAACTCTAAAAAACCAGTAACATTTTTTATTGCATTTGAAACCAACCTTTTTCTTACTTTCGCTGTCCTTTGTAATTAGTACACATGACAATTAAAGTAGAAAATTTAACAAAAATATATGGTAGCCAAAAAGCTTTAGACAATATTAGTTTTGAAGCACATAAAGGCGAAATATTAGGTTTTTTAGGACCAAATGGTGCAGGAAAATCGACCACCATGAAAATACTAACGGGCTACATACCAGCTACTAGTGGAAAAGCATTTATAAACGGAACCGAAATTAACGAAAACAGCATCAACATAAGGAAAGAAGTGGGTTATTTACCTGAACTGAACCCGCTTTACACCGATATGTTTGTAAAAGAATACTTACTTTTTATAGCCAATAGTTATGGCATTACTTCAGGAGCAAACGAGGCTGCCGAAGAAATGATTACCAAAACAGGCTTAAGCTTAGAACGTAAAAAGAAAATTAGCCAATTGAGTAAAGGTTACAAACAACGCGTAGGTTTAGCTGCTGCTTTAATTCATAATCCAAGTGTATTGATTTTAGATGAACCAACAAGCGGACTTGACCCTAACCAAATGAGCGAAATTAGAAACTTAATTAGGGAAATTGGCAAAAATAAAACGGTTATTCTTTCTAGCCATATTATGCAAGAGGTTGAAGCCATGTGTGACAGGGTGGTAATTATTAATAAAGGTATAATTGTAGCGGACGATAAAATTGGAAAACTACAACAATCGTTTAGCAAAGAATATATTATTTCAGTTCAATTTAAGAATAATCCAACTATTGAAAACATTAAAAATTTAGAAAAAGATATCACTGTTAAAACAGATAAAAATGGCTTTACCATTATTTCTAAAACGGATATAAGAGAAAAATTAGCTCAAAAAGCAGCAGAAAACAATTGGCTAATCCTCAGTATGAATTTGGAAGAACGTTCGTTAGAAGAAGTGTTTCAAAGTTTGACTAAATAAGTGTTTAAGTTCGAAGTATTGAAGTTTAACTATGAATTATCGTTTGCTGAACTTGTCGAAGCAAGAAGCATGAATTATAAAATAAAATAACAGTATGTAAAGAATTTGAAATTAACCTCAACAAAAATAATAGTAATTACAAAATAAAATTTATAAAGTAAAGACGTTGCATGCAACGTCTCTACCCAACAATGAACAACCATCAACTATCAACTAAATGTACTCAATACTTCAAAAAGAAATACGCAGTTTTCTTAGCTCATTAATTGCTTACGTAGTAATTATTGTGTTTTTAATTGCTACCGGATTATTTATGTGGGTGTTACCCGATAATAATGTGTTTGATATGAACTATGCCAACTTAGATGCACTTTTTACCTTAGCACCTTGGTTGTTTTTATTCTTAATTTCGGCTATTACCATGCGTAGTTTTAGCGAAGAAAAAAAGAATGGAACCATTGAAATATTAACCACCAAACCCATTAGCGATTTAAAAATTATTTTAGCTAAATACTTTGCAGGTGTGGTATTGGTATTGTTCTCACTCATTCCAAGTTTAATTTATTTTTATACAGTTTACCAATTAGGCGCACCCAAAGGAAATATGGATGTTGGCGCTACTTGGGGTTCTTATATTGGCTTGTTCTTTTTAGCAAGTTGTTTTGTTAGCATAGGTTTATTTTCATCGGTAATTACCGATAACCAAATTGTTTCGTTTATAGTAAGCATGATTTTATGTTATTTATTCTATAACCTTTTTGAGTTAATAGCCGATTTTAAATTGTTTGGTTCGTGGGATAGTTTGGTAGCAGGTTTGGGTATCAATGCGCATTACCAAAGCATTAGCCGAGGCGTTATTGATAGTCGCGATATGCTCTATTTCTTAAGTTTTATTATCGTATTTATTTACGCTACCAAAACTGTTTTTAGCTCACGTAAGTTTTAATTTTACTTTCCTTTATTTACCATGAATAAAAAAAGACAATCGTATTTTCAGTTAATAATGGTGCTTGTCATTGTTATTTTATTAAATGCCATACTTAGCAATTATTTTTTTAGAATAGATTTAACCAAAGAAAAACGCTACACCTTAGCCAAAGCCAGTAAAAACTTGGCTGCTAAAACCAAAAATGGTGTATTGATAAAAGTATATTTAGAAGGCGAATTTCCTGCAGGTTTTAAGCGTTTGCAAAAAGCTACCAAAGAAATGTTGGATGAGTTTAAAATATACTCCAATAACAATATTCAATACGAATTTATTGACCCATTGATTAGCGAAACCAATAAAAAAAGCAATGAAATTTTACAAGAACTAAGCGAAATTGGGTTACAAGCAACCAGCATACAGTTAAAGAAAGAAGATGGCTTTAGCCAAAAAATAATAGTGCCAGGTGCTGTGCTTTACTATGGTGATAAAAAAATTCCCATTAATTTATTAAAAAGCCAATTTGGGCAAGCACCAGAAGCTGTTTTAAATACCTCTATTGAGCAATTAGAATACGAAATAGCCAATGCTTTACGCAAGGTAACCGAAACCAAAGTGAAGCAAATAGCATTTTTAAAAGGCCATGGTGAGCTTGATAAATGGAACATTATAGATGGGAAATCAGAGTTAAAACAATACTACGAAATAGATGATGTTGATTTAACCCAAGTACCTCCTGAAGAATTGAATAAATATGCTGGAATAATAATACCAAAACCCACTTTACCCTTTTCTGATTTTGATAAATTTAAATTAGATCAATATGTAATGCATGGTGGTAAATTAGTTTGGTTTATTGAAAGCCAATTAGCTGAAATGGACAGTTTACGCAACTCTCCTCAGTATTTTTCAATAAGCTATAATCAAAATTTAGATGATTTATTGTTTAAATTTGGGGTAAGAATTAATAACAATCTTATTCAAGACGCTATTTGTAATACCATACCTATTTTAAGTGGCATGCGTAATGGAACACCTGAGCAAAAATTAGTACCTTGGCTTTATTTTCCTTTGGTTCCACCTACTAGCTCTCACCCTATTGTTCGCGGAGTTGACCCTATTTGGTTTCAGTTTGCAGCAAGTATTGATACCATACCAAATTCAAAAATTAATAAAACTATTTTATTGGAATCATCTCAATACTCACGTGCTGTGCCAGCACCTGCTAGAGTAGATATAGAAATGGCTAGACTAGAAATAAGTCAAGATTTATTTAGAACAGGAGGCAACAAACCAATGGCAGTATTATTAGAAGGTGAGTTTTCTTCATTATTTGCCTATTCTTATGATAAAACCAAAAATCCAGTATTAGACTACAAAGATAAAATAGCCAATAATAAAATGATTGTGGTATCGGATGGAGATGTAATTAGAAACCAATACAGTGCTAGCAAGGGCCAAGTATTTCCATTAGGATACGATAGGTACGCCAACCAAGAATTTGGCAATAAACGCTTTTTATTGAATTGTGTAGATTACTTATGTGATGACAGTGGTATTATAGAAGTAAGAAGCAAAGAGGTTACCTTACGGTTATTAGATAAAGCTAAAATTAAAAAGGAAAAACTATTTTGGCAATTTATAAATATTGGACTACCTATTATTTTGGTATTGATTTTTGCAGTGGCCAATAATTTTTATAGAAAACGTAAATACGCATAATATTGATGATGAATAAAAAAACACTTTTAACCCTAATAATACTGGTATTGGCAGCAGTTGCCTATTGGGCCATAAATAAAAAACCTTGGGGTGTAAACTTTAAAGACATTGCTGATTTTAGCATAGAAGACACAGTTGCTATTGATAAAATATTTATTGCTGATAGAAATGGCATGTCATCAGTTTTAGAAAAAACTGGCCCTCAAACATGGACTATAAATGGTAATAAATTAGCTGATTTTAGCAAAATTCAGTTGCTATTAGAAACAGTTAAAACCATGAAGGTATTAAGACCAATCCCCGAAAACGAGCACAATACTGCTGTTGGTGATTTAGCTACCAGAGGTATTAAAGCCGAATTTTACTCAAAAGGTGGGATTGTAAAAACCATTTATATAGGTTCGGCTACACGCGAAGAGAACGGGACTTATATGTTAATTGAAAATTCGGCTAAACCTTATGCAGTTCATATTCCAGGATTTTTTGGATTTTTAACTCCTCGCTTTATAAGCGATAGTTTGATATGGCGCGATAGAACTGTATTTAACTATAATCCTGAAAATATTAAGTCAATAGCATTTAATTACCATGATGTTTCAAAGAGTTTTGTGATAAACAACCAAAACTTACAAAACCCTATTTTACTTAATACCAACAACCAAGTTAAACCCATTACTGATGTGCAGTTTTTAAAATACTACATTGCTTCATTCAAACAACTCAATTTTGATGGATACGATGAAAATCAAAACCAATCATTAATTGATAGTATAAAAACTGTAGCACCAATTTGCACCATACTAATTACAGAAACTACTGGTGCAGTAAAACAATTAGTGCTATATACCAAAGCCATTGATAAACACACCAAACAAGTGATTGACGATGCAACAGGGAAAGAAATAGGATACGATACCGAACGTTATTGGGCTTTTTTAAACAACGATAAAAGCCTAATGCTAGTGCAGCAGTACAACTTTGGAAAAGTACTTAAAACCCTGAATGATTTTAAGTAAGTAAAGAAAAACACTAATTCTCTATGGGAAAAATTGTCAAATTCACTAAAATTTATAGAAGCTAAAATTTAGTGCTTTCAAAACTTTACAATAAAAAAATTTACTTTTAATTGGAGTAAACTAAACTTTATTATATTCGTTTAAAATTGTTGTTGCCCTAAAAAGGCTTCACCAAATAGTTAGGATATAAATATGGTTAAAAAAATTTACTTAATAATTATAGTGTTGCTAGCAACATTAAAAATTTCGGCTCAAACTTGTACTATTATTGTCAATTCAAATTTAGTATGCCTTGGCAATGCCATAAATTTTAGCGCAACTTTTACTCCGGGCTTAACTCCTAGCATTTATGAATGGAATTTTGGGAATGGCGTTACCAATAATCAAGCTAGCCCTACCTATAACTACCCTAACACAGGTAATTTTACACCTACACTGAAAATTACTTTTACCAATAATTCCCAGTGTGTGGTAAATGGAAGCAATATTCAAGTGGTGGCACTTCCTATTGCCGATTTTGTAATAACTACTGCTACACGCCAATGTTTTAAAGGTAATAGTGTTTGTGTAAATGATTTATCAAAACCAGGACCAAGCGGAAGTCCATTGAACATACGTACTTTTTTATGGGGAGATGGTGGTTTTGATGTAAGCCCAATAAGCAATAAAAACTTTTGTAACACTTATACTAATAGTGCTGGCAGCACTAACTCACTAGTACTTGAAGTTACTGATGCCAATGGCTGTTTAACACGACTTGAAAAAAACAATGCCATTATTATTTTACCCAAACCAGATGCCATTAGTTTTGTAACACAATACAATGTAAAATGTAATACTACTCCAGTTACTTTTTTAAATACTTCCATTTTAGCACAATCAAAAGTAAAGAAATTTATTTGGGATTTTGGTGATGGTACCATTGATTCATCAAGTACCAAATGGAATAATTTTGTACATAATTACACAATTGGAGGCTTCTTTTCGCCACGATTAATTATTACCGATTTAAATGATTGTAAAGATACTTTTGTATTGGTTAATGGTGCTCAAAACCTAAAATTAGATGACAAAATTACCATTACCAATGTAGATAAATGCTTTAGTAAACAAGATTATTCTTTTTCAGTGCCAGGCTCATCGGGTGCTAATATAAATTGGTCTATTTACGATGATAAAGGCAAAATATTTGACACAATTTACAATTCAGCATATGTTCAATTAACCAATAAAAAATTTAATTGTGGATGGTATAAAGTAAATATGTATGCCAGTGCTGGAGGTTGTAATATTAAAGCAGATACTTTAGTTGAAGTTTTTGGCCCTAATACCATTTTAGCAAACGACACTGTTAGGCCAATTAATGAAAACCAATGTAATCCAAACGATACTGTTTTTTTCAGAGTTCCTCCTCCCGAAATTTCATGTTTTTATAAAAATGTAACCGATTGGCTTTGGGACTTTGGAGATGGTTTTGCACCTCCTTGCACCACTGATACCAAAAATGGAATTAATGTAGGGGTAAATTGTAGGTATAGTAAAGATAGTACTAATATCAAGCACAAATACAATCCAACAAAACCAGATTGTTATAATGTTAAACTATTAATTACCGACCCCATAAAAAATTGTAGTGACCTTGATTCTTCATTGGTAATATTAAGTAGCCCTAACGCAAAACCTAATTTACCAACTCGCAGAGGATTATATTATTATACCATTCCTCCAGGTAAAGCAGGACCACCACAAAATTGTTTTTCAAGTACCTTTGTATTTCAATATGAAGAAACCTTACCTGATTGCGGCAGAGAAAGAGTATGGATTAACCTAGATTCGGCTGCTGGTAAAAACAGATGGGATTCAGTATATCCTAAGGAAAATTTTCACATTACCAGGTATTCAAATACCGCTGATCCTAACGGATGGGTTACAGTTGGCTTAATCATAAAAAATGGCATTTGTTACGATACGGCTTGGTATCACAATATGTTTCAACTACTCAAAATAAAACCTCAGTTTAAAGCTACTGTGGAAGGAAAATGCCCTCCATATAAAGTTACAGTTAATTTAATTGACTCCATACAAGATAGCATAGTTACCGCACGGATAAGTTTTAATGGTACTGATAGTGTTCAAAACTTAGCTTTAACAGACTCCATTATTAACCAAAAAGTGGGGTACTTTAACTCTATGGGAATTAAAACAGTACGTGTTACATTAACCAACACAAAAGGTTGTAGCCAAGTATACGACACCATACTTTACCTTGGTTTTTATAAGGATTTAGCAATACCTAAACCAATAGGTTGTTTTAAAGATTCAATTCAATTTTTAGAGGTGGTGGATTATTATTCCAAAACTACCAATTACTGGAAACAGCCCGGAAGAGCCATTGCCAACAAGGAAAAGCTATGGTGGAACTTTGGAGATACTAATGTATTTGTAGCAGGAGGTAGTTCACCAAAATATAAATTTAGTAGACCAGGAAATTTTTTAGTAAAAATTGCAATTCAAGATAGTCTTGGATGCAGAGACACTATGATAGCGAGGCAAACAATAAAAATAGTAGATGTAAAGGCTAATATTTTACCTATTAGTGCCAATCTAATTTGTGCTCCTAAAATTATTCCATTTAAAGACAATTCAAAAGTTATTGATTCATCAGCATTATATGGCAATACTAGCTACGACAACATCATTTCATGGAGTTGGGACTTTGGGGATTTAAAAGCCAAATCATTATTAAAAGACCCTCTTCATGACTATACAAGTAACGATTCTTTTATGGTTACACACATAGTAAAAACTACTGCAGGATGCACCGATACTGTGCTTTTACCTTTAATTATTAAAGGACCCAAACCTAAATACATTTTTTCTAGTGGAGATACATTAGGATGTGCCCCTATTAAACTAAAACTAAATAATACCACAGGAAAACAAATTAAAAGTTGGCAATGGACAGTAAACGGTCCGTTAAACTTCATTATCTCAACCGACAAAGACACTGCAACGGATTTTTCGTTGGTAAAAGCAGGAAGATATAGAATTTTACTATTGGGAACCGACTCATTAGTAAATGAGGTAACAGGACAAACTGTTTATTGCACATCGGTTTACCCTGATACTTTAAATCCAAGTCAAAAACCTGTATATGTAACCGTTTACGACAAACCTTTAGTAAATTTAATTGGACCTGATACTGTTTGTCCAAACCAAAATTTTTCAATAATAGCAAGGGCGGATACCATTTATAATCAATTTTTATGGAAAGTAAGTGATGGATTTACTGCACCTCTAAAACCAAAAACTGATACAATATTTACTCATAGTATTAAAGATACAGGAAACTTTATTATAACCATGATTCCAAGTACGTCAGTAAAAATTTCATGTTTGGATACAGGCTATCATGCTATTTATGTTAGCAATATTAAAGCAGACTTTGACATTGATGACACCAAATCACCATTGTATTCTTTTACTAATAAATCAACTAATGCTGTAAGTTATAGTTGGAATTTTGGCCAGCCGAATTCAGGAACTGAAAATAGTTCAAACATTCAGAACCCAAGTCATGACTATAAAAACTTAAACGATAGTTTCAAAATTTGTTTAGTGGTAAAAAATGCCGGGGATTGTTACGATACGGCATGTAAAGTAATATTGCCAGTAGCTCGTTTAATAAATGTTCCAAATGTGTTTACACCAAACAATGATGGCATTAACGATGCTTTTGATATAGATATATTTGGAGAATTTGAGTACAATTTAAAAATATTTAACCGTTGGGGAGGTAAAGTTTTTGATGGAACTAAAGATGGTAAAGGAAATGATGGCATTAACTGGAATGGAAAAACAGATAATGATGGATCGCCTAATCCTGAAGGTGTTTATTACTATACCTTTAAATACAAATTTAACAGTACAGAACCCGAAAGAACTTTACATGGAAGTATCACAATAATTCGTGAATAAAATACAATATGACTAATGAACAAATTGCTTTAAAATGGTTTGAAGCTTTTAACAACCATAACCTTGATAATTTATTAAACTTATATAGTGAAAATGCCAAACATTATAGCCCTAAGTTAAAGGTTAGGCAACCAGAAACTGAAGGCCTAATAATTGGCAAAAATTCACTTCGACTTTGGTGGGCTGATGCTTTTAACCGTTTACCTAATTTACATTATAAAGTAACATCTTTGACAGCAAATAACAGCCGTGTATTTATGGAATACATCAGGCAAGTGCCCAATGAAGAGGAAATGCTTGTAGCCGAAGTACTTGAAATTGAAGATGGTTTAATAATTGCTTCTAGGGTGTATCATGGATAAATTGGCTAATTAATGAAATCTTCAATTAGCATATTTTTTATGCTGTTTATACTTGTTTTAAGCAGCTGTCAAAAGCGGTATTGGTATAGGTCTTTTGTCTGGGGTTCTGGCAAAAATTTAGTTCCCGCTAATATTGTTTTAAATAATGGTAGCACCCAATTACTCAATAAAGCTTTTGAGGATGAAATATTAAGCGCTTGTAAAAAACAATTACTAAAAAAAGGTTTCAAAATCACCTCCAAAAAGGCAGCATTCACTTTTGAGTTAAACATTAAAGTTGATAAATTTTCAGTTAGCGGTTTGGCCTATTATGGTGGAGAAAGAACATATTTATACCCTTACTTTGACAAAGATGTAAAAGCAATTTTATTAGACTGTTATCTATTTGAAAGTAAAAAAGATTTACGTTGGAAGGTATGGGAAAATAGTAACGATTTATATTTTTTTGGAAAACAAAAGCGTGATATGAGAAGAACAAAAAGTATGGTTAAGTATTTAATTAGAAGTGCTAAACAAAAATGAAAAAAACAGTACAGTTAATATTGGCATTATTTATTTTTTCAAATTATACCAATGCACAAACAGAGAAACTACTAGAAAAAGTAAAGAAACAATCTGCAAATATTAAATCAGGCTCTTATATAGTAACCAAACGTTTTAAATATTTCGATATTAATGAAACAAAAACAGCAAAACTAGCAGTTCAATTTTGCGAACTTAAAAATACCACACTTTGTATTATTAATGACTTAGAAAATGAGGAAGTCATGTATTTTGATACCTCAAAATATGTTTATCACTTTAGTAAAAAAGATTCAATATTCAGAATGTTTGTAGCCTACAACCCCAACCAAGATTTACTTTATCGCTACATTCAACCTTATGGCTATCCTACCATTTACCCATCAGATTTAAAAACTACCCAAATAATAAATAACAAAACAACATGCACTTTAATTGATACTAATTTCAATAATGAAAGTGATCTTTTCAGGAACGAAAAATTTGAATTCACAATTGACAAAAAATTAAATGCTATTATAAATTACAAAAGCTATTTAGAAATGAAAGCCAAAAATGGCGGTTATAACAATCAAATAATAGAAGAAAGCATAACAAATGTTAAAATAAATAATTTTAAAGCCAAGAAATTCTTAAAAAAAATAAACCAAGAAATAAAAAAACTACCTATTAAAACAAAAAAACTAATGGGTTACTGAAAAGTATGAAACAAAGGTAAGTTCGTACCCAAAAAGAATAAAATAGATTCTCATTTTCTACAGGCTCGATTGAACAACCTTGTTTTGATTTTGACAAAAAAATTTCATTCTAAACTACTTACTACTTGTTTTCAAATTGGATAGTCTAATTATTATAACTACAAATAAATAATTTACCTTAATTTAGTTTAAATTGCGGCTGTTTTTATGAATAATTCTGAACCAAAAAGATATTTAGTAACAGCAGCTTTGCCTTATGCAAACGGACCTGTTCATATTGGCCATTTAGCTGGCTGTTACCTTCCTGCCGATATTTATGTACGTTATTTAAAAGCGCAAGGTAAAGAAGTGCTTTTTATTTGTGGTAGCGATGAACATGGAGTTCCCATAACCATTAAAGCTAAAAAAGAAGGAATTACACCTCAGCAAGTGGTTGATAAATACGATGGCATTATGAAAAATGCTTTCAAAGATTTTGGAATAGATTTTTCGTATTACGGCCGTACTTCCTCAAAAACACATCACGATACCGCACAGGAATTTTTTAGAACTTTATATGATAAAGGTATTTTTAAAGAAGAAATCACCAAACAATATTACGATGAAGAAGCTAAACAATTTTTAGCCGATAGATACATAACTGGCACTTGTCCGCGTTGCGGAAATCCAAATGCTTATGGCGACCAATGCGAAAAATGCGGAACTACTTTAAGCCCTACCGATTTAATCAATCCAAAATCAGCATTGAGTGGCGCAACTCCTGTTTTAAAAGAAACTAAAAATTGGTTTTTACCAATGGGTGATATTCAGGAAAGCCCCGAATTTCAAGAATATATTAAACGTTTTGAAGGTTGGAAAAGCAATATTAAAGGCCAATGTAGTAGTTGGTTAACTGAAGGTTTACAACCTAGAGCCATGACCCGCGATTTAGATTGGGGTGTTCCAGTTCCAATAGAAGGTGCCGATGGAAAAGTATTATACGTTTGGTTTGATGCCCCAATTGGATACATAAGCGCTACTAAAGAATATTTGCAACTAGCAACTTCGAACTCCGAACTTCGTCCCGATGGCTATCGGGATTCGAACTTTCAAGATTGGTGGCAAAACGATGAAACAGCACTGATTCATTTTATTGGTAAAGATAATATTGTGTTTCATGCCATTATTTTCCCAATGATGTTGATGACACATGGCAAGTATATTTTACCAACCAATGTACCTGCCAACGAGTTTTTAAACTTAGAAGGCGATAAAATTTCGACTAGCCGTAATTGGGCGGTTTGGTTACACGAATACTTAGTTGACTTCCCTAACCGTCAAGACGAATTACGCTATGTTTTAACCAGCATTGCACCTGAAACCAAAGACAGTGAGTTTACTTGGAAAGATTACCAAACTCGCGTAAACAGCGAATTGGTAAGTATCTTTGGCAATTTTGTAAACCGTGTTTTGGTGCTAAGCAATAAGTTTTACGAAGGTAAAATTCCGGCAGTAACTAGCGCTTTAACTGATGAAAGATTATTGGCTTGCCGCCAAACTTGTTTGGATAGCATTGCGCAAAGTTTACATGCCATGCGCGAAGATTTAGATGCGGTAAAACTACGCGATGCTCAGGCTGAATTTATAAACGTTGCTAGAGCGGGAAATAAATATTTGGCAGACACTGAACCATGGAAACTTATAAAAACAGATGCAGAAAGTGTTAAACAAATTATGTTTGATGCATTGCAAATTTGCGCCAAATTAGCCATTGCTGCAGAACCATTTTTACCTCATACTGCTACTAAGTTAAAAGCTATGTTAGCTGCTAATGATTTGCATTGGAGTTCGTTATTCAACGAAAATATTTTAATGGAAAATCATCAATTAGGAACTGCTGAAATTTTATACAAACAAGTGGAAGATGAAGAAATTTTAAAACAACTTACTCGACTTGAAAACATAAAAATAGCCAATAGCCAGCAGCCAGAGGCTAGCAGCCTTACTGAACTGAAACCTGATATTACTTACGAAGATTTTGAAAAATTAGACTTAAGAGTGGGTAAAGTTTTAGAAGCTGAAAAAGTGCCAAAAGCTGATAAATTATTGAAACTAATTGTAGATTTAGGTTTTGAGAAAAGAACTATTTTAAGCGGCATTGCTGAATACTATCAACCTGAAGAATTAGTAGGCAAATTAGTTACCGTTGTGGCCAATTTAGCTCCACGAAAAATACGAGGAATTGAAAGCCAAGGTATGCTTTTAATGGCAGGTAACGATTTTGGAAAACTTTACAGCGTAGGCCCAGAAAAAGACATTGAAGTAGGTAGTGTAGTAAAATAGCATACTACATCCCTAAAATCTGAATGATAAAGTATGTTTTATTATACATAAATATACTTATCGTAGCTTTCGTTTTCTTGCAAATAACAAGAGTAACACCTAAGTCATTTATAATGTGAAACTTACGAATATGCAATAAAACCATGTTTGCAAAATGGTACTTTTCCACAAGTTATAAACTTTATTTGCCTGATTGTTAGTAATACACGATTTATTGCTCAAAATTTAAAGCCTAATTCTTTTATTAGAAGTAGTAATTAACCTAATTTGCACCTCGTAAAAACTATTTTTGTGATGAATAAAACAGACGAAAAACCTATACTATTAACTAAACGTAAGAATATTCAAGTTGTAATTGACTATTGTATTGAACAAAAAATCAGCTTTAATGCTAGTCCTAGAGCCATTAGCATTGACGAATGGGAGATAGAATTGAATATTACTACAATAAAAGGAGCAATTGCTTTAGGGATTTTTGTAAAGGAAAATAAATTGGAACTTTATGGCATGGGTGAAACTCTGAAACCAAAAGCCTCAGTAACTCCAACAGTGGCTAAAAAAACTGAAACTAAAGACGCAGCAATTGCACCAACTTTAATTGATGAATTAGTATTAGCACCAGTAGTTGAAGAAAATTCAACTTCATTAACATTTGACTTAAATAATAGTAACAACTAATAAGAAACTGTAGTTGTTGTCATAAACATTTGAGTAATTCTCTTATTGCAAGTGAGAGAAAAGATTTAATTGATTACACAGAATGCGGGCGCGTGCAAGAGTGCCCGCTTTTGTATTTTTAGGCCTTGCCGTTTCTATTTTACAATGAAAGATTATAAAAAATATTATATTATTCCAGCACCACCTGAAGAGGTTTATTTGGCTTTAACAAACGAGGCTACCATAATGCTTTGGACAGGCGATAAAGCAGAAATGAAAGCAGAAGCAGGCACCGAATTTAGTATGTGGGATGGAAGTATTATTGGAAAAAATATTGAATTTGAAGAGAGCAAAAAAATTGTTCAACAATGGTATTTTGATGATGAAAATGAAGCTACTCCATCAATTGTTACAATTAAACTTCACAAACATAATCAAGGTACATCACTTGAGTTACGTCATACAAATATTCCAGATGAAGCCTTTGATGATATTAGCGAGGGTTGGGATCAATCATACATGGCAGAACTGATTGATTTTTATGAAGAAGATTAGGATAATTTAGTTTAACTATTTTCTTGATTTTTGTTTAATAAATAGATCCGAAGCATCTAAAATAAATGAAGTAAAACTAATGTTTTTATCGACTACCATTTCATCGCTAGAAAGCGGAGAAATTAGAATAAATTTATCAATATTTTTTTTCACACCATTCATATTGAACTGGCAATAACCATTTTTAATAGTGGCAGTTTGCAAAACAGTGTATTCATCAGTTAATAATTGAATTTGCATTCCATCGAAAACATATTTACTTGCTTTTACACTATTAGAAGGAACTATTTTCACTTGTAAAAAGTTGTTGGTAGATTGATCCAAACCTAATTTTTTGTTGAATATAGTATTCGAATTCCCCAAGTTACCAACCCATACGCCATTAACAGCAATATCTCCACCGATAAAAAAAATAATTACTATTAAAAGTATACTTAAATATTTTGATAAATAATTCATAATCGTGCTTTTTGATAATCAAACACAAATAATGCCATCTCACAATCGACACAATATCAGCTATTTAAAAAAGTAAAAAATATTTAAATAACCCAAAAAGAACTAAAATTCTCGTTTTGGGATTTTCTATTTGCTATTATTCTTCATTGTTTCCTTTTTCAAGTTATTTAAAGCCTCTAAGTCCTTATTAGTTAACTTACATTTTTCAGGAGAAGAAGAATCATAGTACATTAACTCACTATTTTGAGCACTTATGATAAGCTTATTGCAGTATTTTTCATCTTTAACTAATAATGTATAAAGTAAAGCATTGTCTTGGTCTAAAATAGCCCTATAAATTACATCTCTATCAACCTCTTCAATTTCTCCATCAAATAAATCATTGGCATCTTTTTTACCTTTTAAATCAAGCATTTTATCCTCAACTAAAAGTTTCTTATCAAGTAATTGATTTCTGTCAGATGGATAATCTACCATCATTTTTGATGCAGCCAAATCAGCATCTCTATCAACAGCACTAGCATATTCTAAATAGTTATTCATCATTTGAACAGCACGTTGCAGTTCAAAACTCCAATCGCTTGTATCTATTGAATTGCTGCAAAATGACTGCGCTAATATGTCTTCTGGTAATGCTTTTCTTTTAAATTTATTTAATAAAACTAACCCATTAAAATCCTCTTCACAGCTACCAAGTCGCGCTTTATTCTTACTTCCTTTTGATTTGCTAAAAGTAAGGTATGCAACATCTTCTTTCTTGTATTTTTGCAAATCATTATCAAATGCAATTTCAAAACTATTAAACTTCCAATGACGCAGCATAGCAGTTTCAATAGAGGCATTGTATGCACTGTCAAGAAAAAGTACAACAATCACTTTTGTATCTTTAAATTTTTCCAAATCAGATTTCTTTTTAAAAAATCCAAATTGAGCTGATGCATGGTAACTTGCTAACAATAGCAAAATAATTGATAATACTTTTTTCATTTTATGGTGATTTAAAGTTGCAAATAAATCTTTCTATTTAAAAATAGAAAGATTTATTTAATTTGCATGACAATCTTGTAAAATATAAAGAACTATTAGTAGTAAGTAATACATTATATTCCAACTATAATACACTAATAATGAGTGGTTTTTTAAATTGAAATAAGAGTAAATCAATAACATTCTTTTTTTTTATAAATGAGTAAAGATTCAATATTAATTATTGGCTCAAACGGCCAAATAGGAACTGAGTTAGCAGAATCACTAAGATTAATTTATGGTGATGATCATGTAGTATGTAGTGATTTAAAACAGCCTGAAACAATAAAAGGTCCATTCGAAATCATTGATATACTTGATAGAGATGGTGTTTATTCAATTATAAAAAAATATTCCATCACACAAGTTTATTTACTTGCTGCATTATTGAGTGCCACTGCTGAAAAAAATCCAAAATTTGCATGGGATTTAAATATGCAGGGCTTATTTAATATTTTAGATGCCGCTAAAGAAGGTTTAATAAAAAAAGTTTATTGGCCAAGTTCAATTGCAGTTTTTGGCCCAACTACACCAAGTATTTTAACTCCACAATATACTATTATGGAACCAAATACTATTTATGGAATCAGCAAACAAGCAGGAGAGCGTTTCTGTGAATATTATTTCCAAAAACACAATGTTGATGTACGCAGCATAAGGTATCCGGGTTTAATTGGATACAAATCTGCTCCAGGAGGAGGAACTACAGATTATGCAGTACACATTTACCATGAAGCGTTGAAAAATGGTAAGTATACAAGTTTTTTAAGTGAGCAAACTACATTACCAATGATGTATATGCCAGATGCCTTAAAAGCTACTATTAACCTAATGGAAGCACCTGCTGAAAAGGTAAAAATACGTAGTAGTTATAATGTAGCAGGAATGAGTTTTAATCCTTTAGAAATCGCAGAATCAATAAAAAAACACATTCCAAATTTTGAAATTAATTTTAATCCTGATTTTAGACAAGCAATAGCTGATAGTTGGCCTAAAAGTATCAATGATGCTGAAGCAAGACAGCATTGGGGATGGAGTCCTGATTATGATTTACAATCTATGACGGATGACATGATACTAAATTTGAGAAAAAGGATATAAAAATTTCTATAAACTTAATCTTACCTTACAATTTAAATTTTCTTTATAAATAATTTCTATTTTATTTTCGGCAAGGATTTAACTAATAATTAATTCTTAACTTTAATTAAATTGAAAGTGTTCAATTAATCTGCAGGTTTTACTTAACCTTCTTCGCTGTTCGGATATGGTCGTTATTTGTTCAATAAAGAATTCAAATTTCGAATCAATACCTCTAAATTATTTTTTTTAAAATCCTTTGATTAATAATTAAAGAAGATTTAGTCCACTTTATTTTTAGCTATATTTCAAAAAAAAAGAGGCTGTATTTAAACAACCTCTTTTAAATTTATAATAAAATATACGATTTTATTTCACTTCTTCGAAAGTAGCGTCTTGCGTGTTACTATCTGCCGAACCTGTATTAGCATCTGCTCCTGCTTCGGCACCATTGGCTTCAGCATTTTGAGTTGCTTTGTACATATCTTCGCTAGCAGCAGCCCAAGCTGTATTTAAAGCTTCTAAAGCAGCATCAATTCTAGGTAAATCTTTAGCTGAATGTGCAGCTTTTAATTCTTCTAAACCTTTTTCAATCGCTTCTTTTTTCTCAACTGGAATTTTCTCGCCATATTCTTTTAACTGTTTTTCAGTTTGGAATATTAAGCTATCAGCCATATTTATTTTTTCAGCTTCTTCTTTTGCTTGTTTATCGGCATCAGCGTTTGCTTCTGCTTCTGCTTTCATGCGTTTAATATCATCATCGCTTAAACCTGATGATGCTTCGATACGAATTTTTTGCTCTTTTCCTGTTCCTTTATCTTTGGCGCTTACGTGTAAAATACCATTAGCATCAATATCAAAAATAACTTCTACTTGAGGTACTCCGCGAGGTGCAGGTGGAATGCCATCTAAGTGGAAACGACCTAAACTTCTGTTTTGTGCTGCCATTGGACGCTCACCTTGTAAAACATGAATTTCTACACTTGGTTGGTTATCGCTAGCTGTACTAAAAGTTTCTGATTTTTTAGTTGGAATAGTCGTGTTTGCATCAATTAATTTGGTAAAAACACCACCCATAGTTTCTATACCTAAACTTAAAGGAGTTACGTCTAATAATAAAACGTCTTTTACTTCACCTGTTAAAACACCACCTTGAATAGCAGCTCCAATAGCTACTACTTCATCAGGGTTTACACCTTTTGATGCTGCTTTGCCAAAGTATTTTTCTACCGCTTCTTGAATAGCAGGAATACGGGTTGAACCACCTACTAAAATAATTTCATCAATATCGCTTGTGCTGTAACCAGCATTTTTCAAAGCTGTTTTACAAGGCTCAATAGTACGTTTAATTAAGCTATCAGCTAATTGCTCAAATTTAGCACGAGTTAATGTTTTAACTAAATGTTTTGGAATTCCATCAACAGGAATAATATAAGGTAAGTTAACTTCAGTTTGAGTTGAGCTCGAAAGTTCAATTTTTGCTTTTTCAGCAGCTTCTTTCAAACGTTGTAAAGCCATTGGGTCTTTACGCAAATCAATACCTTCATCGTTTTTAAACTCATCTGCCAACCAATCAATAATTACTTGGTCAAAATCGTCACCACCTAAGTGTGTATCACCATCAGTACTTTTTACTTCAAAGGTTCCTGTTCCATCTACATCGTACATTTCTAATACAGAAACATCATGCGTTCCACCACCGCAGTCAAAAACTACTACTTTTATGTCTTTTTTGCTTGCTTTATCTAATCCATAAGCCAATGCAGCTGCAGTAGGCTCATTAATAATACGTTTAACGGTTAAACCTGCAATTTCGCCAGCTTCTTTAGTTGCTTGGCGTTGTGCATCGTTAAAGTATGCAGGAACAGTAATAACTGCTTCTTTTACTTCATAACCTAAATAATCTTCAGCGGTTTTTTTCATTTTTTGTAAAACCATTGCCGAAATTTCTTGTGGTGTATATAATCTACCATCAATATCAACACGAGGAGTATTATTATCACCTTTTTTTACAGTGTACGACATGCGACTTATTTCTGTAGAAACTTGGTCGAATGTATTACCCATAAAACGTTTAATAGAAGAAATGGTGTTTTTAGGATTAGTAACTGCCTGGCGTTTTGCAGGATCACCAATTTTACGTTCACCATCTTTAATAAATGCTACAATTGAAGGAGTTGTTCTACGTCCTTCGCTGTTGGCAATAACCACTGGTTCGTTGCCTTCCATTACCGCAACGCACGAGTTGGTTGTTCCTAAATCTATACCTATTATTTTACTCATAATTTTGTTTGTTATTTTCTCGTTTAGTGTCAATCATAATGCCAAACCAAAAAATGACAATCTAACTAAAAAAATGGCTTGTTTTTTAACTTTTGGGCAAAAAAATAGCTGCCTTTTGGCAGCTATTATGACATATTTAGTTTATTAAAATTCTATTGCTGAAATTGCGGTAAAGCTTTAATTATAGCAATGCCACCGTTATCTACTGTAATAGCAGATTGTATATTAATAGTCCGAGCAGCAAATAAACCCAATGCACCACCTTTAATGTTTGTATAGTCAGTACGCTTTTGAACAAATGAAATATTAGGTTTACTTACTTCTTGGATATCTAATAAGTCTGCACTAGCTCCCCAAGTAACATATTCAACACCAACATATTGTCTGGTTACATTGTTAGATTGAGTATCAAAATAAGCTCTCCAATCTTTTAAAACATCAGGTGATTTAATTAGAAACGAAACAATTGAATTAGGTTGGTATTTAGCCGTTTCATCACTAGATTGTACGTAGTAATCATAAAATTTTTCTTCAAAAGCGGTTGGATTTGATAAAGGAGCCTCTAAGTATTTTAATCTTATTGCTGCATCAATAATAAAGGCCGAAGTATTTATTCTGTAGCTAAATCTAAATTTATTTGCACTATTTTCTGAAATGGTAATATTTCGCGATTCTATAGCTTGATCACCAATTAAATTGCACATTGCTGTGTACTTATTACCAGTTAATAAATTTATTACGTTCAAATTGACACTTTGTATATCAGGGTACTGCTTTAAATTGTAAACATCCGATTTATAAATGAAGTTTTTATCGTTGGCAAAAAAGCCTGCATTCTTTGGAATTTCGTTTGTCCTGTAACAATTTATAGTGTCATTTGTAAATGCTCTAACTACAATTAGCTGCACTTTAATATTTTTAAGTTCTAATGAATCAGATATTTTGGAAGCTTCATTGGCTTTTACCTCAATAGAATTTTGAAATACCTTTTGAATTCTTAAATATTGTACAGTATCATTAATATTTATAAACCCATAGATCACTGGTATTTCACGGTATGGTGCGTTTATTTCGAGCTTGTTATCACAAGAAACAAAGCCTAAAAGAACAAGAATTATTAATAGATTTTTTTTCATTTTGAGGTGGCAATATAGCTTTATGCTTTTAAATTCATTTTATGTATGACAAATAATTTTGATTAATGGTTTTATCTTTACATTTGGAAAATAAAAAATTTTACAATGAGCGTTCATAAAGAGTATAAAAAAATAACTACCCACAGTTTACAAGAAATGAAAATACGTGGCGAAAAAATCAGCATGCTTACTGCTTACGATTACAGCATGGCGAAAATTTTTGACGAAGCTAAAATTGATGTATTATTGGTGGGTGATAGTGCAAGTAATGTAATGCATGGCCATGAAACTACTTTACCTATAACTTTAGATGAAATGATAAGCCATGCCGCAGCTGTTATTAGAGCTATTAACCGCTGCTTGGTGGTGGTTGATTTGCCTTTTGGTAGTTATCAAGGCAACTCGAAGGAAGCTTTAAACTCTTCAATCAGAATAATGAAAGAATCCGAGGCTCATGCAGTAAAATTAGAAGGTGGCGAAGAAGTGGTAGAATCTATCAAACGTATTTTAACTGCCGGAATACCAGTTATGGGCCATTTAGGTTTAACTCCTCAAAGTATTTATAAATTTGGAACTTATGAAGTAAGAGCCAAAGAAGAATTAGAAGCTCAAAAATTATTACATGATGCTAAATTATTAGAAGAAGCAGGTTGTTTTGCTTTGGTATTAGAAAAAATTCCATCAAAATTGGCTAAGCAAGTAACCGAATTGGTAAAAATACCAGTTATTGGCATTGGCGCAGGTTCTGATGTGGATGGCCAAGTATTAGTAAGTCATGATTTATTGGGTATTAACAAAGATTTTTCACCAAAATTTTTACGCAGGTATTTAAATCTATTTGATGAAATTAAAGGAGCTGTAGAGCAATACATAGCTGATGTAAAATCGGTTGATTTCCCGAATGAGAAGGAACAATACTAGAGATTTTGAATGTTGGATTTTGAATGCAAGCTCGAAGTGACAAAAGTGCGAAGTGAAATGCTAAATGAATTAGCAATTGGCAATAAGCAATAGGCAAAAGTTTGACTACTCAGTAAAAATAAATTATGAAATTTGCACAATTGGTTCATTTAAAGTTTTGCATGCTTTTAAGTTTGATTGTTATTTCTATTGGTGTAAGTGCCAATGAAATTGATGGTTTAAAAACGGATAAACAAGTTTTGGCATTTATAAAAAAACTATCTCCTAAAGACGAAAGAATAGGTAGAACAAGTTTTAATGCTCATTATAGTTATGATTCAAAAACGCAAAAAACGGCTGATTCATTAGGTGTAAAAAATTGGGTAAAAATTGACTTTGACAAAAATGGCGAAACTGACTTGATTGCATTTAATTTATCTAGATTTGAGTTAGTTGTAGTCTTGTGTTTTAATGGCAATTATGTAATATTAAATCCATCCAATTCAGGAATAAGGTACCATTTGGTTTATCCAATAATAAAAAGAAATAAACACAAAAATCTTATTCTAATTTATCATCAAGATGAAATAATAAAAAGACCCAGCTATATTGATGATGAAACTTTTTATACTTCATTAGCTTGCGACACTATTCACTATGAAAATGGAATGTTTTTAAACTATTATCAAAACCTTGAAAAACATTCAATTGAAAGTATTAGCATAAAAAGCACAAATAATGACGTTGGTGGAGAAATGAACATGGAAATTGATTTTATTAATCTGAAAGATAGTTGCTTTCAATTGGAAGGATACCGTGAATTGGCAGAAAAATATACTTACAAACTAACAAATGAAGAAATATTGAAAATTAAATATTTACTTGAACAGTCTAATATTAGCAAACTAAATGACAATTTCAAATATGGAATGGAACATTATCAACACTACAAAATTGAAATAATTTATGACAATGGCAAAGTAAAAAAATTTGAAGATAAAGGAGGCGTTGTAAACTATAATTTTTCAGAAATTTATAACATGATGTACAACTTCAAATGGGTAAAAGCAAAATAACTCACTTAATCTTGTAATCTTGTAATTTTTCAATCTTTCAATCAACAAATCGCCAAATGGTTCAAATCCTATACGAAGACAATCACTTAATAGCTGCTTTAAAACAAAGTGGACAAACGGTTCAGCCTGAACCTAACAAACCTAAAAGTTTGGAAGAGGAGGTAAAACAATACATAAAGGTAAACGAAAATAAACCAGGCGAAGTATATTTAGGTGTAATTCATAGGATAGACATGCCCGTGAGTGGCTTGGTTTTATTTGCCAAAAGCAGCAAAGCATTGGTACGTATGAACGAAATTTTTCAAAAACGTGAGGTAGAAAAACATTATATAGCCAAAGTTCATAATAGACCTCCAAGCGCTAAAGGATTACTTACTCATTGGCTACGCAGAGATGAAAATAAAAACTTTACCAAAGCCTTTGACGAAGAAGTAACCAAAGCCACCAAAGCACAATTAGAATACACCTTGCTAAAAAAAGAAGGTAAATTTAGTTGGCTCAAAATAAAATTATTAACCGGACGAAAACACCAAATTAGGGCGCAGCTAGCTTATATTGGTTGCAGCATAGCCGGAGATGTAAAATATGGTGCTCAAACACCTAACCGAAATGGCAGCATTTGCCTACACTCTTTCAGTTTAAGTTTTATACACCCGGTAAAAAAAGAACCTATTTTAATTGAAACAGAAATGCCAACTTTTTTATAAATAAGTTTCTTGCAAACCTTGTAAGTAACTATCTTCCATTTTTCGTTCATACACTCGGCCTCAATTTAAAATATTCCATTGCAATTTTTCAAATGGCGAATGCCAACAAACCAATAGATCGGGCTGAGGAATTTGGAAGTCGATTTTCATCACCGCTTTAAGAATTTTGCAAAATTGCAACCGCTTAAATAGAATCGCCAAACCAATTTCTTCTGCCAGTTTAGTTAAGTCAGTAACTGGTTTGACAAAGTCAATCTCTATTTTGACAAAGTCAATTACAGCTTTGACAAAGTTAAGGGGCAAAAATATTATTCCGTACATAGTTTTGCATCAACAAATAATCAAAACAAAATGAAGAAAATAATTACAATTTTATGTTTTGCTTTTATAGCAAATTTAGTGAATGCACAAGCCAAATGGACTTATGTAGAAGTGAACGACTCTGTTAACAATGGGTTTAAGGGTGTTTATTTTACAAGTGAAAATAATGGTGTTATTGTTGGTCAAAATGGAATGATAAAACGCTCAACTGATGGAGGTAAAACATGGACCAGCATTAACTCTGGTCAAACCTCAGATTTAAACAATGTTTTTTTTATTGATGCTAATACAGGTTGGGCTGTGGGCACACAAGGAATTGTTATAAAAACAACAGATGGCGGACTTACATGGAGCAATTCTAGCGGCAGTATTACATCAGATATAATTCTTAAGGATGTTAAATTTTTAGACCAAAACACTGGATATATTACCGGCTCTCAGGTTTTAAAAACCACAAATGGTGGCATCACTTGGACAGCATTAACCACTTCTGCTTATTTCAAACAATCTATTGATATGTTAAATACAAGCAATGGCTATATATGTGGCAATGGCGGTTTGCTCGGTAACACAATAAATGGAACCAATTTCTTTGGCCAAACTTCTCCTGTAGGCAACAATATTTATAAAATAAGATTTATTAATGATTCAACTGGTGTAGCGGTGGGACAATCTAATTTAATCTTGCACACTACAAACAAAGGTGTAAATTGGACATTAAAATCAACAGCAAGTACTAAAAACCTTTTCGATGTTTGTGCAGTAGGAACTTCTACTTTTTGGGCTGCAGGCGACCAAGGATTGATTCAAAAATCTATTGATGCTGGCAACACTTGGACAACTGTAACCAATACAATAGGATCTGTAAACAATGAAGTTTTAGATTTACATTTTGTAAATGAAAATTTAGGTTGGTTTGTTGGCCCTTCAGGTGTTTATATTTACGACAATAGACCTAGCACCAACATAGAGACTTTAAATAATAAAAGTATTAAATTTTCTATTTTCCCAAACCCAAGTAACGGGATTTTTAACATCACCGATTTAGAAAATGATAGTAAAATTACTATCACAGATTATTCAGGTAAAACAGTTTTTGAAACTATATATAGCAACAATGAAACTAAAATTAATTTAAGCCATTTAAACAAAGGTGTTTATTTTATAAAAGTTTCAACCGATAAACATCTTTATCAAACACAAAAAATAATGATAAACTAAAACTACCTAAAACAAAAGAGCCCTCAATTAAATATTGTGGGCTTTTTTTATAAATAAGTTATTCCAACAGGATATTGCTTACACACTAACTCTAATAAAAACTCGTAATCGGTTGGTTTATTTACAAAATCGAGTGCTGCACAATTAACTACCAAAACACGTGCATTTTGTTGACTATGTAAGTATTTGAAATAAGTTTCTTGTAAACCTTGTAAGTAACTATTTTCCATTTTTCGTTCATACACTCGACCTCGGTTTAAAATATTCCATTGCAATTTTTCAATAGGCGAATGCAAGTAAACCAATAAATCGGGTTGTGGAATTTGAAAATTGATAATTTCGAACATTTGGCGGTACAGTTTATACTCGTCATCATCTAAAGTATTTTGCGAAAACAATAAACATTTAGCAAAAATATAATCGCTAATAATAGGCTCTCCAAACAAGTTTTCTTCTACCAAATGCTTTTTTAGTTGATTAAACCTTGCTGCCAAAAAGCTCATTTCAAGTGGAAATGCATACCTGGCTTTGTTCTCGTAAAATTTGGGTAGAAATGAATTATCTTCAAATTCTTCCATGATTTTTTTAGCATTTAAGCTGTTAGCCAACATATTAGCCAAAGTACTTTTACCAGCACCTATATTACCTTCAATGGCTATAAAACGATATGGAGTTAAAAAATTCAAGAACTGCGAAAATGGACTTATTAAAATGATTGATATGTACATTTTTTCAACTAATTAAATGTGAATAATACCGCTTAACAATAAGTTTATATTACTAAATAATTAAATTGCTTAATTTTGATTTTTATAAAAATACCAAACAAACTATGAGCGAATTAATAAACGAAAAAGATGTAGCCAAAGCATTAAAATTGGAAAAACTGCATATTAGTTTAATTGCTCCCGCAATAATGAAACTGCTAAAGCTCGATAAAATTAACGAAGCTTACAGCCCTTACTCTGAATTACAAAGTTTTGAATTTACTGATAAAATGCTTGCTGAGCTAGGCATTGATTACGAAATAGATGCAGAAGATTTAAAAAACATACCAAAAACCGAACCTTTTATAGCCATAGCCAACCATCCATATGGCGGCATAGATGGCTTAATTTTGGTTTCTATTTTAAATAAAATAAGACCCGATACAAAAGTATTAGCTAATTACTTATTACAACAAATTCCAGCTATACAAGATAATATTATTGCAGTTAATCCTTTTAATGATGCTAAAAACAGCAATTTAAATGTGCAAGGTTTAAAAACACTAATGGGTTATGTAAAAGAACATCCAATTGCAATTTTCCCAGCTGGCGAAGTTTCTGCTTTGAGTTTAAATACACTAAAAATTGCTGATAAAAAATGGGATCCAACTATTGGCAAAATTATTCAAAGAGCCAATATCAAAGTATTACCTATTTATTTTAGTGGTCACAATAGTTTAGCCTTTAATCTTTTAGGGTTAATTAGTCCGAGTTTACGAACTGTTAAACTACCATCGGAATTATTTAATAAAAAACAAAAAGTAAAAGTAAGAATTGGCAAACCCATTTTACCAAAATCATTAGCCGAATTTGAGAATAGCGATGAATTATTACGATTTGTAAGGGCTAAAACTTATGCTTTAGGCTCTGGTTTTGAAGTGAAAAAATTCTTCAATATAAACCTTAATCGATTAATTAGACCTAGACCTATTATTGAAGAAACGCCAACAGATGAAATAGTAATCAATATAAAAAACATAGCTGATGATTGCGTTTACAAACACGAAAATTTTGAAGTATATATAAGCAGCGCTTATAATATTCCATCAGTTTTAAAGGAAATAACAAGGCTACGCGAAATTACATTTAGAGCAGTAGGCGAAGGTACCAACCGCAGTTTTGATACCGATGAGTTTGATTTATACTACAAACATTTATTTATTTGGGATTCGGCCGAAAACAAAATTGTAGGCGCATATCGATTAGGTTTAGGCGATGAGCTGTTTAAGCAATTTGGCAAAAAAGGATTTTACTTAAATCAATTATTCAAACTTAAAAAACCTTTTGCCCCTATTTTAAAAGAAAGCATAGAATTGGGTCGTTCGTTTGTAGCATTGGATTACCAACGCAAACCTTTGAGTTTAATGTTGCTTTGGAAAGGCATCAACGAATTTTTAAAACAAAACAAAGGCCGCTACAATTACATGATTGGCCCAGTAAGCATTAGTGGTGAATTTTCAAATCTGTCGAAAGATTTATTGGTAGCTTATATTAGGCATAACCATTTTGATAGAGCTCTATCGAAAATGGTAAAACCACGCAAAAAATTTAAGTACAAATTCAAAGGTGAAGACAAAAAACTATTGCTTGAAAAACACATGGACGACATTAAATTATTAGATAATTTAATTGGCGACATAGAAACCAATCATGCCAAAATACCTGTTTTGATAAAAAAATATTTAAAGCTAAAAGGAAAAATAATTGCTTTTAATGTGGACCCTAAATTCAACAATTCGTTAGATGGTTTTTTAATTTTAAATATTAACGAAATACCTGACGAAGCCTTTGATATGGTAAGCAGATAAACCCATAAAACATTTTATGGTTGCAAACTGCCTTTAAATTGGTGCATATTTACTATACTTGCATTCTATAATTTTTACAACTATGGAAGCAGGAATTCCCTCAATTGATTTAAACGACTTTTTAAGTGGCGATACGCAGCGCAAAGAAAAATTTGTGCAAGAACTTGGTAGAGCCTACGAAGAAATAGGCTTTGTGGCCGTTAAAGGACATTTACTAACTGACGATACATCGAATACCTTATATCAACAAGTTCAAAACTTTTTTAACTTACCATTAGATAAAAAAGTAACATTTGAAGACCCTGAAATAGCAGGACAAAGAGGTTATGTAGGTTTTGGAAAAGAACATGCCAAAGGCCGGAGCGAAGGCGATTTGAAGGAATTTTGGCATTTTGGCCAAACGGTTGAAGGTGATGATCCAATTAGAAGTGAATACCCTGAAAACATATTTGTACCTGAACTACCTGCTTTTAACGAATTTGGTATAAAAGCATATAAACAATTAGAAGAAACGGGCAAACACATGTTGCGCGCCATTGCATTATACTTGGGTTTAGATGAATTTTATTTTGATGCAAAAATAAAAAACGGCAATTCTATTTTACGCCCAATTCATTATCCGCCAATAACAAACGAACCTAAAAGTGCAGTAAGAGCGGCAGAACACGAAGATATCAACCTTATTACTTTGTTAATGGGCGCTAGTGCTGAGGGTTTAGAGGTATTAAATAAACAAGGCGAATGGGTGGCTATTACTGCATTACCTGAGCAGCTAGTAGTTAACGTAGGCGATATGTTACAACGTTTAACCAATAATAAACTAAAATCAACTACGCACCGTGTGGTAAATCCACCAAGAGAAAAATGGGGAACTAGCCGTTTTAGTATTCCTTTCTTTTTACATCCACGAAGTGAAATGCGCTTAGATTGTTTAGAAAGTTGCGTAACCAGCAGCTATCAATTGCATTATGAACCAATAAGTGCTGGCGAATATTTAAACGAACGCTTACGCGAAATTGGCTTAAAAAAATAATTGTTTTAGAGATTAACCTATAAATGCAAGCTTTTCCAAAGCCAAATATTACTTTTAATCCTGCTTCGCAAACACCAAGTGATGCCAAATTTAGCATTGTTATTCCTAGTTGGAATAACTTGGCTATGTTACAATTTTGCCTAGCCGCCATTAAAAAAAATTCTACTTATAACCATCAAATAATTATTCATGTAAACGAAGGAACTGATGGCACTTTAGCATGGATAAAAACACAACAGTTAGATTATACATACTCAGCTCAAAATGCAGGTGTTTGCTATGCCATGAATGCCATGGCTACTTTAGCCAAAACTGATTATATATTATTTTTAAACGATGATATGTATGTATGCCCTAAATGGGATGAAGTATTATGGAATGAAGTGCAATTGCAAAACAATCATTTATGGTATTTTAGTGGCACCATGATAGAGCCAAAGGATAGTGGTAATAAATGTGCCATAGCTCCTTTCGATTTTGGTAATTCGCCCGACAATTTTAAAGAAAAAGAACTGCTTACTTTTGTATCAAAACTTAAACACCACGATTGGTTTGGTGCAAGTTGGCCTCCTAGTTTGGTGCATATTAGTTTGTTTAATCAAGTAAATGGATATAGTGAAGAGTTTAGTCCTGGTATGTACAGCGACCCCGATTTTTCCATGAAACTTTGGCAAGCTGGCGTGCGTAATTTTAAAGGATTGGGCAATAGTTTGGTTTATCATTTTCAAAGTAAAAGCACTGGCCGTGTTCAAAAAAACGATGGCCGTAAACAGTTTGCAGCCAAATGGAAATTTCCATCATCGTATTTTTATAAAAATGTATTGTTGTTAGGCAATGTTTTTAACCATGATACTACCCTTAAATTTACCAAAGATATATTTTACTTAACCGCCAAATTGAGAGCTTGGTGGATAGCCAAATAAGTAACCATGAATTTAAGTGTAGCCATTATAACTCATAACGAATCACAAAACATTGAACGATGTATTAACTCTGTTAAAGCCATTGCCGATGATATTGTGGTAATAGACTCATATAGTACTGATAATACAGCAGAACTAGCAAAAGAACTTGGTGCAAGGGTTATTTTACAAAAATTTTTAGGACATATAGAACAAAAAAACTTTGCCATCAGCAAAGCGCAATATCCTTTTATACTTTCGCTTGATGCCGATGAAGCCATTGACGAAAAACTAAAACAAGAAATTATTACCCTAAAAAATAGTAGTAAAATTGCGGATGGATATATTATAAACAGGCATAATAATTACTGCGGACAATGGATAAACCATGGTGCTTGGCAAAGCGATTTAAAACTACGTTTATGGGATAGCCGCAAAGGAAAATGGGGTGGCATGAATCCACACGATAAATTTGAAATGGACGCCAATGCCAAAATAACATTACTTGAAGGTAAAATATTACATTGGAGTTATACTTCGGTAGCGCAACATGAAGGCAAAGTAGATTACTTTTCGACCATAGCTGCCAAGGCTTATCATGCTAAAGGAAAAAAATCTTCCCTATTTAAAATTTTGTTCAGTCCCCTATTCAGGTTTTTACGCGATTATATTTTTAAACTTGGTTTTTTAGATGGTAAATATGGTTTTATAATAGCCAAACTTACCGCCAAAGAAGTTTATTTTAAGTATAAAAAATTGAGTAAACTGTAAAATTTAATACAATCCGTTGGCATTTCATTAAATTCTGAAGCCAATCAATACATTTGTTATGCCTAATTGATAAATCCAAGGTACAACAAATGACACAATAAAACTACACTATTAACATTTCTTCGGTCATTTCAAATTAACCAATTATGGAATGATAAATACCCTTTAAACTTAAAGAAAGATTTCCTATTCTATTAGATCAAGCTGATTGGCACAATCATTATAAAGTTTTAAATGAAGAGCAAAATGTATTAGGTTATACATATAAAAATAAAAATATGACAAAAGAATTTAATTATAGAACAGCAACTAAAAAAGATTTAAAACAACTTCAGCCATTGGGTTTACTTGCTTATGGGCAATTCCAAAATGTATTAGGAAATGAAAATTGGGAATTAATGAAAGCCAATCATAATGACGATAATACTTATTTAAACGTTTTAAAATTAGCAAAGTGTTTTGTTTGTGAAAATGCAAACGAACTTGTTGGAATGGCTTTTTTGATACCAAATGGAAATCCAACGACTATTTTTGAAAAGGAATGGTGCTATATAAGATTGGTAGGCGTTCATCCAAAATTTGAAGGCAGGGGAATCGGTAGAAAGCTCACGCAACAATGTATAAATTTTGCCAAAGAGTCTGGAGAAGAAATAATTGCTTTACATACTTCCGAGTTTCAAAATGCGGCTAGGCATATTTATGAAAGTATTGGCTTTGTTAAGCAAAAAGATCTTGATTTAATTTACGGAAAGCAATATTATTTATATACCTTAAAGTTACAATAGCAATGAACATAACCTATCACAAAGCCACAATTGAGGATGTTACCACTTTAGTTGACAACAGGATTTTATTTGCACTTGAATTACATGCGACCAAAGAAGATGAAAAGGTATATATTCAATAAGGGTTAATTCACCACAATGAACCAACTTTAAGAAGATTTATGTATGAAAATAATTAAAACTAAAAAGTTAAATGAATTACAAATTTCACAAATTAATGATTTATGGAATGATGAATACCCTTTAAAATTAAAGGATAGATTTCCTATTTTGTTAGATGGAGCCGATTGGTACAATCATTACATCATTTTAGATGAAGAACAAAATGTAATAGCTTGGGCTGTGGATTTTGAAAAAGAAAAGCAAATTCGATTTTCAATTATTGTTGCCTCAAAACATAAAGGCAAAGGTTTGGGAGGACTTTTAATTGAAAAGTTAAAAGCTGAAAATAAAGAATTTTATGGTTGGGTTATTGACCATAATGATGATTTAAAAATTAATGGAGAAAATTACCAATCGCCAATGCCATTTTACTTGAAACATGGTTTTGAAATTTTAAATGATATCAGAATTGACAATGAGATGATAAAGGCTGTTTTGATTAAATGGAGTGAAAAATGAAAATAGCAGCTGCACAAATAAAACCAATCGATAAAAACATTGATGCCAATATTCAAAATCATCTTCGTATGATTGAATTAGCTGCGCAACAAAAGGTCGAACTGATTTTATTTCCTGAAATGTCGTTAACAGGCTATGAAAGAGAGAAGGCCGAAGCACTTGCATTTACAGAAAATGATGCAAGACTATCTGTTTTAATGGAGAAGGCCAAACAATATCAAATGCATATAGTGGTGGGTGCTCCAATAAAAATCAATTCTGAATTATTTATTGGTTCATTTGTTTTTTCGCCAAGTGGAACCTTACAAATTTATACCAAACAGTTTTTACATGATGGTGAGGAGCTTTATTTTAAAGCTGGTAACTCATTAAATCCCTTGATTGAATGGCGAGATGAAAAAATTTCTATGGCTATATGCGCTGACATTAGCCATCCTATTCATTTTGAAAACGCAAGTAAAGTGGATACAACACTTTATTTAGCAAGTATTTTTTATACGCCAAATGGGATTAACGAGTCTTACACACAATTAAGTGCTTATGCTAAAAAATATGCCATGAATATATTAATGGCCAATTTTATCGGCAGCTCATACTCAATAGAAGCTGCAGGAAAAAGTGCTTGTTGGAATAAAAAAGGAGAACAGATTTCGCAATTAAACGGTGAGGAAGAAAACTTATTAATTGTGGAGATATAATTTAAATAAAAAATGAAAACAACATTCAAATACTCACTAGAGGGACAAGAAACAGAAAGATTATTGTTTAGAAAAATTACTGAACAAGATTTTGATACATGGTTAGCGTTTTGCAAATACCCAGATTCACTAAAGTATATTTTCTCGCAAGAGCAACTCAAAGTGGAAGATCCAATAGAACGTTGTAGAATTTGGTTTAACAGGATTTTTAACCGATACGAAAACGGGCTTGGCGGCATGAATGCATTGATAGAAAAACAAACAGGAGCATTTGTTGGTCAATGTGGTTTGCTCATTCAAACCATTGATGATATGGAAGAGTTAGAAATTGGCTATTCGCTTATGCCAGCATTCCGAGGAAAAGGATTTGCCAGTGAAGCAGCTATTAAATGTAAAGAATTTGCTTTTGCAAATGATTATGCAACTTCACTCATTTCGGTAATAGTTCCAGAAAATACTGATTCAATAAAAGTTGCATTGAATAATAGAATGAAATTGGATAAAACCACAACCAGCAATGGAGATGTAGTAAATATTTACAGAATCAACAAAAATTAATTGGGTATGGAAAATACTTTTGAAATACGATTAATCAACGAAGCTGATGCGCATGTTGTTTTAACTATTTATAAATATTATGTTGACCATACCATCATTTCTTTTGAATACGAAGCGCCATCAATAGAAGAATACATACAAAGAATTAGCGTCAATACTGAAAAATATCCTTGGTTGGTTTGTTTGAACAACAATAATATTGTTGGTTTTTCTTATGGTAGTACTCACCGTTATAGAACGGCCTATCAATGGAGTCCAGAATCGACTATTTATTTAGCTCCCGAATTCCATAAAAAAGGATTGGGTAGAATTTTATATAAAACTCTTTTTGAAATTTTAAAATTACAAGGCTATTACAATGTATTTGCAGGTGTTGCTTTACCCAATCAAAAAAGTATTGTATTTCATCAAGCCATGGGTTTTGAAGAAATTGGAATTTTTAAAAAAGTGGGTTATAAACATGGTAATTGGCATGATACACATTGGTTTCAGCTTAGTTTAAACGAATACAAACCCAAACCAACCACACCTCAATTATTTAAAGATGTTGTCCAAACAAACGAATTTGTTACTATTATGAATTCAGCTAACACCCAACTTAACAAATTATGACACACGAACATCACTACAAAATAACCACTATTTGGCAAGGCAATAAAGAAGAAGGAACCAATAATGTGAGAACTTACGATAGAAGCCACACTATTCATAATGCGGGAAAGCCAGAGTTACATTTAACCACAGACAATGCAGCTGTTGGTGATAAATCAAAACTGAATCCAGAAGATTTATTGGTATCGGCCATTTCATCCTGCCACATGTTATCGTATTTGTATCTATGTGCAATGGAAGGCATTATTGTAACTGAATACACTGACCAAGCAATGGGCGTAATGATAGAAAACACCAATGCTGGCGGGCAGTTTAAAACAGTAACTTTAAATCCAAACATAAAAGTAAAACAGGAAACTATGATACCAAAAGCCATTGAGCTTCATCATAAAGCACATGAAATTTGTTATATAGCCAATTCAGTTAACTTTGAGGTAATATGTAATCCTACTTGCTCTATTTAAAATAAACCACATGAACAATAAACCAATAGAAACTGAAAGACTCCTATTACGAGAACTTTTGCCTAGCGATGATAAAGATATGTTTGAGCTAGATTCAAACCCGGAGGTACATAAATACCTTGGTGAAAATCCTGTTAAAAATACAGATCAAGTGCAAGAGGTAATTACAATGGTAAGGAACCAATACCAATCGAATGGCATTGGTCGATGGGCTACTATTGAAAAAGAAACAGGCTTGTTTATTGGTTGGAGTGGATTGAAATTTATAACCGAACCCGAAAATAATAAAGTAAATTACCATGATATTGGCTATAGATTTATGCCCCAATTTTGGGGTAAAGGATATGCCACAGAAGCAACCAAAGCGTGGCTAACATATGGTTTTGAACAATTAAATTTAACTGAAATTATTGGAGCTGCACATCAAGAAAACAAGGCATCGCGCAGGGTGCTCGAAAAATGTGGGCTTCAATTCGTTGAACAATTCATGTGGCACGATATAACATGTGATTGGCTGAGCATAAGTAAAGAATATTGGCTTGAATTAAATAAATAAGTATGAACCAAGAAATTGATTATATAGAAATAAACAAGCAATCATGGAATAATAGAACTGATTTTCATGTCAATTCAGCCTTTTATGATATGGATGCTTTTTTAAAAGGTAAAAGTTCATTGAATGATATTGAATTGAATGTATTGGGTGATATAAAAGGTAAAAGCATTCTGCATTTACAATGTCATTTTGGACAAGATTCAATCTCGCTGCAACTCTTAGGAGCAGAGGTTGTAGGTATTGATTTGTCCGACAAATCAATTGCAATGGCAAAAGAAATAGCATTGAAGACTAATACAAATGCAAAGTTCATTTGTTCTGATATTTATAATTTACCCAATTGTTTGGATCAACAATTTGATATCGTTTATACCAGTTATGGAACCATAGGTTGGTTGCCTGATTTAGATAAATGGGCTTCGGTTATTCAACATTTTTTAAAACCAAATGGCAGATTTGTATTTGTTGAATTTCACCCAGTAGTGTGGATGTTTGATGATGATTTTGATAAAATTGGCTATAACTATTTTAACTCAGGAGCTATTGTAGAAACAGAGAGCGGAACATATGCAGACAGGAATGCTGACCTAAAGCAAGAATACGTGATGTGGAATCATGGTTTGAATGAAGTGTTGAATAGTTTAATAAAAAACAACCTGCTCATTAATTCTTTTGATGAGTTTGACTATTCACCCTACAACTGTTTTAAGCATACCATTGAATTTGAACCTAAGAAATTTCGCATTAAACATTTGGAAAATAAGATTCCTATGGTATATGCATTAACAGCCACCAAGAAGATGTAATCATGACAGCTTACTTAAACTATAAATTTGAAGATAATGAAACCTTTATCAATACTTTTGATGAGGCTCCCTTATGGAGCGCCTCTTTTGGACTTTTGCTTCTGAAACATCTTGAATTAAAAAGCAACCAAACTATTATTGATATTGGTTCGGGTGCTGGTTTCCCTTTGTTAGAATTAGCAGGAAGGATGGGTAGTTCATGTAAATTATTTGGTATTGATACATGGAACAACGCTAACCAAAGAGCTAAGCAAAAAGTAATTGATTACAATTATTCTAATATCGAAATCATAGAATGTTCTGCGCATAAAATGCCATTTGAAAATAATTCCATCGACCTAATAGTCTCGAATTTGGGAATCAATAATTTTGACAATCCCTCTGATGTTTTCATGGAATGTTACAGGTTATTAAAACCAAAAGGTAAGTTAGCATTAACAACTAATATTAATGGGCATTGGAAAGAATTCTATCAGGTATTTTATACCTCTCTAATACAAATAGGCAAGTCTAATTTGATTGAGAAGCTGGAACATGAAGAAGCCCACAGAGGTAACATACAAAGTGTTTCAGAATTATTTATTCAGAGTGGATTTAGATTAAGCAAAACTATAGAAGATAGCTTTGTTATGAAATTTGTAGATGGAACGGCCTTTTTGAACCATCATTTTGTTAAGTTAGGTTGGCTTTCATCATGGACTAATCTTTTTTCAAAAGAGGATTTGCAAGATATATTTACAGTATTACAAAATAATTTAAATATTTATTCTCAAGAAAATGATGGACTGAATTTAACTGTTCCCATGTTATTTATAGAAGGAGAAAAACAATGAAAAATAAAATCATCCAATTAATTATTGCAGTATTGCTATTATTAAACAATGGTAATGTTTTAGCACAAGTAAAAATCCCTTATGGAGATAATAAAGAAGTTGGGAAATATGTAACTTTAAATAGAGCTAAACATTATTACGAAGTATATGGAAATGGAGCTCCATTATTGCTAATACACGGTAATTCGACACCTACAAAAGGCTGGGCACCACAAATAGAATATTTTTCAAAAAAGTATAAAGTGTATTCTATCGATTGCCGCGGAAGAGGTAAATCAGAATTGGGTAAAGACTCATTAACCTACATGCAACAAGCCAAGGATATGGCAGCATTTATCAGGGAAATGAAATTAGATTCGGTGTATATTGTTGGCAAAAGCGATGGCGGAATCATAGCCATATTATTAGGAATTTATTACCCTGAAAAAATTAAGAAAATGGTGGCTTTTGGCGCAAACATGGAACCTGATAGCAATGCCTTATACCCCAACACAGTGATGGAATGCCATGATGAAAGAATGAAGGCCGATAAAATGTTAGCCAAAGGCGATACCACTAAAAACTGGCTAATAGAGCAACAACGATATAGAATGATGGAATTTCAACCACATATAACTGCTAAAGATTTACAAACAATAAATGTTCCTATTTTGGTGATGTCAACTGATAGAGATTTGATAAAAGAAGAACATACTTTTTTTATTTACAAAAATATTCCTAAAGCCAACTTATGTATTTTACCAAACGAAAAACACGGAATAGCAAAGCTTAATCCTGATTTGTTTAATGCCATTGTTGATAAATATTTGAGCGAAAGCTATAAAGGAAATGAATACCGTTATTAGAAATAAATTTGAATGAAAATAGCTAAACTCTTTTTTCTTTTGATGTGCTTTTGTTACACAGCAAAGGCACAATCTATTGACAAAATTAAATATATATTGGATAGTGCTTATGCTAAATCTGTATTTTATGGCAATGTGTTAATTACTCAAAACAATCAAATACTTCTTGAAAAAAGTTATGGCTATGCCGATGCCACAAAGCAAAAGCCATTAACAAACAAAAACTCTTTTCAAGTGGCTTCTATTTCAAAACAATTCACAGCTTATGCAATTATGATTTACCAGCATAAAGGACTTTTGCATATAGATAGTTTGGCTAGTAAATACTTGCCAACTTTCCCATATAAAAACATACGCGTAAAACATTTGCTTAACCATTCATCTGGGTTACCTAACTTTTGGGACCATTTAAGACCCAATTTGGATACCTTGAAATCAAATGGAAATAAAGAAGTTTTGGATTATTTGATAAAACATGATATGCCACTCCAATTTGAGCCAGGTACTAAATTTCAATATTGTGATATTGGTTATGATTTTTTAGCCAATATCATTGAAAATGTTTCAGGAAAAACTTATCAAGTCTTTTTGAATGAAACTATTTTCAAACCACTTAAGATGAAGAATACTTATGCTTATATGGTAACTGATATTGCTAAAATTAAAAATTAAAACTTAGCCATTGGACATACTTTGGTAAATGGAAAACTGGAATATGCTCACCTCCAACCTCAATATAATTTTGTCAGTTACTTAGGTAATTTTTATGGAGATGGCTCTATGGTAACTACTGCTAAAGATTTAGCAGTATGGAGTTATGCCTTAAAAAATTGTACATTATTACCTTGCCATTTACAAGCATTAACAATGGATTCTAACATTTTTGTGAGAGATAATATCAAATATGGTTTTGGATGGTTTGTTAAAAATTCAAATAGAGGAAAATTACTTTACCATACAGGTGGGCACCCAGGAAATGTGCATATTGTTTATCGCATTTCTGAAAAAGATATTACTTTTATTTTCTTATCAAATGCTGAAACCAATAACTTAAGGGCTATAAGAAATATGATATTGGATTTATTGAATTAATAAAGAAAATATACTAACTAGCTAATAAAAAATAAAAGCCAAACATTAACTTATGTATGGCTTTTATTATGAAAAACTAGTAACTAACTATAGCTTGTTTATTATCGTTGCGCAAGTTGGTCCAAACAACTTTATAACCATAAGGACAACCACTTGAAACAACAGCCCCTGATTGGTCAACGCCATAGGTAACTGTTATTTCTCTAGCAATTTTTTTATGTGATTTAATACCACTAACCGGAACCCAACTTCCATTAAAACAATTACTATTTTTTGTAAAAACAATTGTTTGAGTAATTATAGTATTGAATGGATTACCAAATCTGTTTGTTCCAGCCACAGCTACATTATTCACTCCATCAATACTTTCAAAACCAGAAACTTTAAGGGTAGGTACACCTGTTTCAGATATAAAAAATTCACGTTTAAGATAAACAGACCAAAATCTTTGAGTACTATCTTCAAAAGTAACAATCATATTACCTCTAATTGCATGTAACACGCTGGTACCACCTGCTGTTAGCATATTAACCAATCCACCATTTAAATTACTCATCATATGTGTTCCATTTAAAACAATTGATTTATTAGTACTATTATTTCTAACTAATAAATTATTAAAAGTAATGGTAACCATAGCGTTAACATCTCTCCATTTTAAACCTGAAGTTAATTGAATTACAATTTGCCCACTTCTAAACTTGGTTCCATTGGCATTATTACCATTATAATTGATGACGTACATTTTTTCTGCCACAATTGAATCAATAGTAGCACCTGCAATAGAAAATCCTTTTCCTAAATTAGATGCTCCCATGTAAGCATTAACATCATCTAATGAGGCTTCAGTTTCATTTGTAACACTCGCTTCATCAGAAGAATGTTGGATTTGGGAAGCAGTATCGTCCGAAAAATCATCACTATTTTTTTTCTTACATGCCTGAAATCCTAATACTGATATAATAATCAACCCTAATAAAAGCTTGTTTTTTAACGTTTTCATATGTTTTATTTTTATTTGTTTCTATTATGATGGAGTTAATTTAAAGGATTTGATTCAATGAATACTTTTTTATAACTCAATTACCACATCATCTTGCGCAACTAAGCTGCCTGGTTTTAATAAAATTGCTTTTACTTTACCTGCAAATGGAGCCACTACAGTACTTTCCATTTTCATAGCTTCTATGGCAAATAATGGCGTATTTTTTTCAATTTCATCTCCAATATTTACCAATATTTTAGATAGTTTGCCTTGCAATGGTGCGCCAATTTCATTTTCCAAACTAACTTTTTTATTGGTTATGGCAATAACTTTAAAATTTTTATCTTTAACATCAATAGCCCTTGTTTGTCCATTTAACTTAAAAAATACACTTCGTATTCCATGCTCATCCGATTCGGTTATATACATCATTTTAACCAAAATACTCTTACCTGGAGCAAGTTCTATTAAGGTTTCCTCATCAGCATTTAAACCATAGAAAAAGGACGTGGTGGGTAAATAATATACATCGCCATATTGCTCTCTATGTGCTGCATATTCTTCAAAAACTTTTGGATAAAATAAATAACTCAATAAATCTAAGAAGGTATATTCACTGCCAAATTTAGCTTTAAAATCATCAAATGCTTTATCAAAATCAATAGGCTGCATGTGTTCGTTTGGTCTTGATGTATAAGGTACTACATCTTTCAAAACCAATTTTTGCAAAGGTTTTGGAAAACCACCTTCGGGCTGACCCAAATCGCCTTTTAACAATCCAATTACACTATCGGGAAACGAAATGCTATCGCCATTGGCAAAAATATCTACTTTGTTATAACCGTTAGCAGTCATGAATAAAGCCATATCGCCCACCACCTTACTCGATGGGGTAACTTTTATGATATCGCCAAATAATTCGTTTGCTACTACATAATTTTTCTTAATGGTTTCAAATTGATCTTCCAATCCTAATCCACGAGCTTGCGGACGCAAGTTTGAATATTGTCCACCCGGAATTTCATGGTCGTAAACTTCGGCAGTACCAGCTTTCAACTCACTTTCAAAAGGATAATACCATTCACGAACATCTTCCCAATAATTACTAAATTCATTGAGTTTAGGTAAGTTTATTTTACACTCGCGCTCCTGCCCTTCCATCATGGCAACTATGGAGTTAAAATTAGGTTGCGATGTCAATCCACTCATACTAGCCAAACATACATCTACAATATCCACTCCTGCTTCAATGGCTTTTAAATAAGTAGCAGGTTGAATGCTGCTGGTATCGTGCGTATGTAGGTGAATTGGAATATCAATGCTCTTTTTAAGTTCGGTAATTAATATTTGTGCTTGGTAAGGTTTAAGCAAACCTGCCATGTCTTTTATGCCTAAAACATGTGCCCCAGCATCTTCTAATCGTTTAGCTAAATCGAGGTAATAATTGAGGTTAAACTTTTTGTTTTTTTCATTATTTAAAAAATCGCCACTATAACAAATACAAGCTTCGGCAATTCCATTGGTTCGTTCGTTAATGGCATTGATTGAAACCTTCATACCATCAAGCCAATTCAATGAATCAAACACACGGAATACATCAATGCCATACTCCCAACTTTTCTCTATAAATTTTTCTACCAAGTTATCAGGATAAGCTGTGTACCCAACGGCATTGGCACCACGAATTAACATTTGGAAAAGTGTATTTGGAATGGCTTCGCGCAATAGTTGCAAACGCTGCCATGGGTCTTCATGTAAAAAGCGTAAAGCTACATCAAATGTTGCTCCTCCCCACATTTCTAAACTAAATAATTCAGGATGGTTTTTCGCAAAACTTTCTGCCACTTTCAGCATGTCAATGGTACGAACACGAGTAGCTAATAAACTTTGATGTGCATCTCTAAAAGTAGTATCGGTATAAAGTATTTGCGGGTTGTTTTTAATGCTTTCAATAAATTTAGGTCGGCCTAATTCGTTCAATAAATCTTTGGTTCCTTTTGGGTAAGGAGCATATTTATCAAAACTGGGCACATTAGGATGACGAAACTGGGCATTAGGATTAATGTATTTTACATCCTCATTTCCGTTAACTACTATATTAGCAAGGTATTTTAGGGTTTTTGTACCACTATCTTTACGCTTACTAAAAACAAATAAATTGGGATTATCTTGAATAAAATTAACAGTGCATTGCCCTGCAATAAAAATAGGGTGGCGCAATACATTTTCTAAAAATGCTATATTGGTTTTTACACCTCTAATTCTAAACTCAGATAATACCCTAATTAAACGTTCGCAGGTTTCAGGCAATGAACGACCTTTGGCAGTTACTTTAACCAAAAGCGAATCGAAAAAAGGTGAAATTTTAACCCCAGGATAACTACTTCCTTCATCTAGCCTAATACCATGTCCACCCGCATTTCTGTATGCTATAATAGTTCCATAATCAGGTTGGAAATTATTGGCAGCATCTTCAGTTGTTATGCGGCATTGAATGGCAAAACCTTCATACGTAACATCAGCTTGACTTTTAATATTTATTTCGGGCGAATCTAACCTGCAACCTTTGGCTATTAACAATTGATTTTTTACAATATCAACACCTGTAATTTCCTCGGTAACGGTATGCTCCACTTGTATGCGTGGATTTACTTCTATAAAAAATACATTTTCGTCCTTATCAACTAAAAACTCAACTGTACCTACATTATTGTAATTTACTTTTTTACAAATAGCTACTGCATAATCGTATAACTTCTGCTTGGTTTCAGCTTTTAAACTTGGGCTTGGCGCCATTTCCACTACTTTTTGAAACCTGCGTTGCACAGAACAATCGCGTTCAAATAAATGGATTAAGTTACCATAATTATCGCCCATAATTTGCACTTCAATATGCTTAGGTTGGTCAATAAACTTTTCGAAGAAAATAGTACCATCGCCAAAAGCTACTTGGGCTTCGTTTTTTGCTTCATTAAACTGTTGTTCCAAATCGGTCATATTGCGCAATACACGCATACCTCGTCCGCCACCGCCTGCAGCAGCTTTTATCATAATTGGCAAACCAATTCGGGTAGCTTCTTGCTGCGCAATGGCCACATTGGTTAAATCAATTTTACTATCTTCAATAATGGGAACTTGTGCTTCAATGGCTACTTTTTTTGCCATTACCTTATCGCCAAGGTTAAGCATTACTTGTGGCTCAGGACCAACAAATACGATACCTTCCTCTTTACAACGTTGGGCAAACTTTGCATTTTCACTTAAAAAACCATATCCTGGATGTATACCATCTACTTCATATAATTTAGCAATTCTAATAATTTCTTCAATGTCTAAATAAGGCTTTAAAGGTTCGCTCTCATCGCCTATTTGGTAGCTTTCGTCTGCTTTATATCTATGCAATGAATACCTGTCTTCGTAAGTATAAACAGCTACTGTTTTAATATGTAACTCATTTGCTGCACGCAGCACGCGAATGGCAATTTCGCCTCGGTTAGCCACCAATAATTTTTTCATAACGGAGTAGTAAATAGTATAAGCAAATTATAAAAATTATTGGATAAAAAAAGGAAACTTTACATAATCAAATTGTGAATTGTATAATTATTGACTAATATTCAAATAATTTTGACATAAGAAATAAATATTTAGTTTAGTTTTCATAATTATAATAATATAAATAACTAGATTTTTCCATATTTAATAAGTTAAGGACATAAAAAAAAGCCCAAAAGTTTCCTTTTGGGCTTTTTTATAAAATATACTTAAATGGTTTTAAATAAGTATGGACTATTTGTTTTTTAGTCTTTTAAAACCATAAGCTGCTCCTGCTATTGCCAATATTGCAATGCCACCATCTACTGGTACATCCACCGG